>CALUSF010000008.1 GCA_944323325.1 Candidatus Gastranaerophilales bacterium | reverse complement strand
ATTCAGTATCAAAATTTGTTAAATTAAGAAGCTCTTTATCATTTCTTATAATTGAAAGTCTGCCGAGAGAAAATGATACTTCCGGTCCGAAATTTGTAATTAATACCGGCTGCTCAATTTTCAAATCCGCATCTATAAAATCAGATGCAAGATTTTCGATTTTACTTATCACCCAACTGTTAGATACAAGCCCGGGAAGTACAAAAATATATCCGGTAACCAGTATTACGCCAGCGGCAAGAATAGAAACTGAAGAATATATTAAAAAATTTTTTACCCGACTCTTCTTCATAAAAAAATTATAACACAAAAGGTATTTGTGTAACAATCAAATAAAAAACACAAAAGCAAGGACAAAATGTCCTTGCTTCTTATGGGGTAAATAATATCCCCTAAAATTATAACAAGTTCAAAGCGATACTCGGGGTCTGGTTCGCAGTTGCAAGCAATGTTGCAGATGCTTGTTGTAGAATTTGAGCTTGTATATAATTGGAAGATTCCTCTGCAACATCAGCATCTCTCAATGTTGACAATGAAGATGTAATATTTTCAGATTGAACTTCTATTGATTCAATTGCTGATTCAATTCTGTTTTGAGCAGAACCTAATGTTGTCGCACGAGCTGAAATCTCATTAATAACTTTATCAATTTCATCAAGCATAGCAGCTTGGTTACCGGTAATTTTTGTTCCATCATAACCTGAACATGCTTTTGCAATACCTTCTAATGAATTGTCAGCACCAGGTACTGTAGCATAAGTTTGAAATAAAGATTCTACATCACCTTCTTTAAATAATGATTCATCTAAATCAATCTGACTTGAAGCATCACTATACAAACCAACTTGAAGCGAGATAGTACCCATAGATCCGTCCATCATTTTTAAACCGTTAAATTCGCAGTTTGCGGCAATACGATCAATTTCTTCAAGTCTTGCCGTAATTTCTGATTGAATTGCTTTTAACGAATCAGAGCCATAAGTTCCGTTAGCAGCTTGTTCTGTCAAATCTCTTACACGTTGCAAGTGAGAAGAAACCAGTGAATAAGTATCTTCCAATGTTGTCAACATGTCTGCTCCTGTTGCCGCGTTGTCTGCAGCTACATCCAAAGATCCTAACTGAGTCTCCCAATTTGTTGCAATTG
This sequence comes from Candidatus Gastranaerophilales bacterium, assembly GCA_944323325.1. GTDB lineage: Bacteria > Cyanobacteriota > Vampirovibrionia > Gastranaerophilales > Gastranaerophilaceae > CAG-196. Next base: position 30,473 of record CALUSF010000008.1, on the reverse strand, counting down.
AATAGCCTGCTGCGTTGTCTGCAGCATGGTTAATTTTGTAACCGGTGGTCATTCTTTCAATTGCAGAATTCAAAGAATTTGTTGCTTTGTTCAAATTTGATTGAACAATGAGGGATGATAAGTTTGTGTTAATTGTTAGTGCCATTTTTTACTCCTTTCTGGCGTCACATCCTACGAATGCGTCCTTGCATTTGTCTTATATTTGTCTAATTCCACAACTCAAAATTTAATAACAAATTTTGGAAAGTAAATTTACAATTTGTTACATTTAAGGCTTTAAAATAGCATTAGTGCTATAATTTAAAATTGAACAGGAGTCGATATGGGAAAAATAGTTATAGATAATAATCGCTGCAAATCTTGTTACATTTGCACAACAACATGTCCGAAAGGCCTTATTAAAAAGAGTGATAAGACTAACAGGCTTGGTGATTACATGGTAGAATTTGATGACAAAAATAATGAGTGCATCGGTTGCGCAATGTGTGCAAAAAGATGTCCTGATTTGGCAATTGAAGTCTTTAGATAGTGACTAAGTGATTAAGTAACTGAATGACTAGGATAATAAATTCAAGATTCTTGTCCTGTGTAAATGCCAAATATGAGTAATGTTATCGGGAAAAGGATTAAAATGGAGAAAGTATGACAGATAATAATGAAAAAGTTTTAATAAAAGGTAATTATGCAATAGCACAGGCGGCTGTTAATGCAGGCTGCCAGTGTTATTTTGGCTACCCAATTACCCCTCAGACAGAAATCGGGGAATACTTGAGCGGGAAAATGCAAGAGCTCGGGCGAGGGTATGTTTGCGCGGAAAGCGAGCTCGGGGCTATTAATATGGTTATGGGAGCCGTTGCAACAGGAGTTAAGGCGATGACATCATCATCTTCATGTGCAATATCTTTAATGCAGGAGGCTTTGTCATACGCTTCTTCTGATGAACTGCCAGTCGTGCTTGTTAATGTGATGAGAACGGGGCCCGGCTTAGGGTATATTTACCCCGCTCAAGGAGATTATAATCAGGCTGTTTACGGAGGCGGAAACGGAGATTATAACCTGATTGTACTCGCTCCGTCTACGGTGCAGGAATGTGTTGATTTAACTTATAGAGCTTTTTATCTTGCACAAAAATACAGAAACCCTGTAATGCTACTTGCAGACGGCCTTTTGGGGCAAATGATGGAACCGGCGAGTTTTGGAGAATATCCATATCCTGAGGTTGATGTATCATCTTGGGCTCTAACAGGCGCTAAAGGCAGGGAAGCCAGAAATATTTATTCCGTTGCAACTGATGAAAAGAAGCAAATTCAGCATATATGTGACTTACATAGGAAATTTGAAGTTATTGCAGAAAATGAAACAACTTATGAAGAGTTTGAAACCGGTGATGCTGATATTGTTCTTGTCGCTTTCGGTTCTATGACCAGAAATATTAAAGCCGCAATGAAAGTTTTAAGAAACAAAGGAATAAAAGCAGGCTGCTTCAGACCTGTTACATTAAATCCGTTTCCGCATAGACAGATTCATGAACTTGCTAAAAAAGGCAAAGAATTTGTTGTTGTTGAAATGAATATGGGACAAATGTTTAAAGATGTTAAATACGCTGTAGAAGGGCTTTCTAAAGTAAGCCTTGTAAATAGAGCCTGCGGAGAATGGCTGAGTGTTGAAGAAATTGTTTCATCTGTCGAAAATATCTTAGAAGGCGGGAAACAGTTAGTGGCAAGTTTGTAAATGTAAGCAGGGGAATAAGGAGAAAAAGATTTATGCAACAGGTTTTTGGTATACCTAAATCAATGAAAAAAGATTTCAGATACACATTCTGCCCCGGCTGCGACCACGGGATTGCAATCAGGCTTGTGGCAGAAGTTATTGATGAGCTCGGGATAAGAGAAAATATAATTTCATCAACTTCTGTAGGATGTTCCGTATTCTTATATGATTTTCTTGATGTAGATTGCGTGGAAGCTCCGCACGGAAGAGCGTTAGCTTCGGCAACAGGAGTTAAAAGAGCAAGACCGGACAAATTCGTATTTACTTATTCAGGTGACGGTGATTTTGCCTCTATTGGTATAGCAGAATCACTACATTCAGCTTTAAGAGGTGAAAATATTTCTGCAATTTGCATAAATAATACAACATACGGAATGACAGGCGGACAGCTCGGACCTACAACAATGATGGGGCAAGTTACAACGACTTCTCCTACAGGAAGAAATGCCGAATACTTCGGATATCCGATAAAAATAGCCGAACATATTGCACTGTGTGACGGCACCGCTTATTCTGCACGTGTTGCCCTTGATTCCGTACCACATATCAATGAAGCAAAAAAAGCGATTAAAAAAGCTTTTCAGGTACAGTTGGACGGCAAAGGATTCGGGTTTGTTGAAATCCTCTCCTCCTGCCCTACAAATTGGCATATGACTCCGGAAGAAGCGCACGAAAGAGTCAGAAACGAAATGATACCTGTATTCCCGCTAGGTGTATTCAAAGATATCGGATAAGGTTGTTGGGATAGAAACCCCAACCTACAAATCTAGGAGTGTTCAAGGATATTGGGTAAAGTTATTGTTGGGCAAGTATGCCCAACCTACTAAAATATAATCCCCACCTTGTGAAAGGGGGCAGTGGTAGGAGTAATACCAAAATATAATGCAAACCTGATAAAATTTAGAAATACCGGTATTACAGAGTGACAAGGAGAAAACAAATGGAAACGAATTTTATATTTGCAGGATTTGGCGGACAGGGAATATTGCTTGCCGGAACAATCTTAGCCAACGCCTTTATGATTGAAGGAAAGAATGTAACCTGGTACCCTTGCTACGGGGCGGAGATGAGAGGAGGAACGGTTAACTGTGAAATCGTTGTTTCAGATTCCGAAGTAAGTTCTGTTCATAAACAAGATACCGATTATGCGATTGTACTTAACCAGCAGTCTTTCGACAGGTTTATAACAAGGGTTAAATCCGGCGGAACAATTGTTGCAAATTCTACTCTTGTTGCAGAGGCAAGACCGCGTAACGATATCAAATATGTATTTGCACCAATGACAAAACTTGCAAATGATTTAGGCACAAGCAAAGTTACAAATGTTGTTTCTCTTGGAGTTTTATCTTCCGCCTGCCAAATTGTCAAAAAAGAATTTCTTGCAAAAGGAATTGAAAAAGTTCTGGGTGCAAAGAAAAAAGATTTAATACCTTTGAATTTAAAAGCCCTGAATGCTGCAGATAAAGAGAGGGTTCTTGTATGAAGATATTTAATCCGCCCGCCAAGCCCTTTGGTAATGTTAGAATATTCCAAAATATATCCTCTCCGTATAAGGAGCAATTAAATCAGGCTAAAGGCGTGATGGAAAACTATTTGAGAGATAAAAATTTCAATATTAATATCTATGAATCATCTTCTGTTTTGGGAAGTCAGGCTGCGGATTATCTTGACATTCAACTTACGCATCCCAAGACAATGCGAATTATGCAGGTAAAAAAAGATACTGATACTCCGTTTTTACGCAAGGTATATAAAGCATTGGAAGAAATGGCAAGAGAATTTAAGCTAAATAATCTAAAATAGCTCCGCCAATCTCTTCATTCGGGTCAAAATTACAATTTTGAGGCGGATTAATTGAATTTCTGATAAGCATGGCGCATAAGGGACCAAAAGCGTCTGGAATTTTAGTTTTGCGATAAATTCCGGCAAGGAAAGTCTGAATATTAGGAGAGTTTGAACTATTGTATTTTGCCAAAACAGGGTAAAGACTTTTTATCTCATCATTACCTTCATCAAGCATTATATTAAGTGTATACAAATCTTCCAGAACTTCCTCCTCCGACTCAGGATTTTCAAGAGAAGTTTTAATCTCAGAAAGAGATTTTCTTTCTTTGATATCAAAAACGCAATAATTTCTGTATTGATTCGGATACGATACACTCATATTAGAAGTTTATACTAAAAAAGATAAAATATAAAGCTCCGGCCGCAAGTGCCGGAACGTAAGGAAGGTAGTTTCTGTTTTCTTCAGTTTTAATATTTTTTAAAACAGAAACAGCAAGTAATATACCTGAAATAATTAATAAAGCAAGAGTCCAATAGTTTTGTACTGCCTTTGTAAAAACCAAAACAGAAGTTATAAATATTACAGACATTACACAAGTAAATCTATTATTATTTTTATACTGATTATACAAAAACAAAGGAATTATAAATACCATTGAGGCTGCAAAGGCATATAGCAGCACCCATCCTATGTTCTGCAATCCAAACATTGCACCCATTGCGCCGGCTACATAAGTATCCGCTTCACCCATTGCACGGCTTCCGGCAAATAAATATCCGAAGCGGGCTATTACTTCAAGAATTACGGCACCTGCTATAAGTCCCAAAACCGAGCTTATAAGACCTTCTATGCCGTACGTAAGATAATTATATAAACCGCCTGTTAAACCAAGTACAATTGCAATATTGCAATCAACCAATCTTTCTTTGATATCAGTTGCGGTCATTATTATAAAGCCGGATACCCACAACATTGCAAATATTGTTTTTATACTGAATTCAAATTTAAGAAATGCCGCAGCAAATAAAAACATCGTTAAAAGTTCCACAAGCGGATATTGAATACTTATTTTCTCTTTACAGAAGTAGCATTTTCCCCTTAGAAAAATATAAGATAAAACAGGAATATTATGCCACCAGTAAAGTTTATTACCGCACTTCGGGCACTTGGAAGCCGGAAATACAATACTTTCATTACTCAAAGAACGCAGTATTACAACATTAAAAAAACTGCCGAGACATAAACCTACAATACATATCCAAAATAGTACGTACTCTTTCATACTATACCTCGACTGCCGTGTCCGCAATCATCTTATAGAGCAAACTAAACGCTTTTTTCATTTTTCTTGAAACTTGCATTTGAGTCAGGTTATAAATATTTGCAATCTCTTTCTGGTTCATATCTTCGTAATAATAAAGTTTTACAAGATTTCTGTACTCATCCGGAAGTTTTTCAATTACTTCTTTTAGAATAATTTTTGTATCTTCAAGATCTCTTGACTCTTTGTAATCTTCCTTTGAAAGGACTTCTTCGTACCCCAAATTATCCGAATCAGCACCATATATTTCATCAAGAGAAAGAGTAGATTTTCTTCTGTCCGCCTGCAGAACAAAATCTACATCTTTTTTAGGAATACTCAAGGCTTCCGCCACATCATCATTTGTTAATTCATTCAATTCTTCCAATGTTAAAGTCTTTGTAAAATTATTAATACGATAAGAGAGTTCCTGAATGTGGCGCGGAACGCGTATAGTATTCAATTTATCCCTCAAGTAATGTTTCATTTCCCCAATTATAAGATAACCGGCATATATTTTAAAATTATCGTTTACATCTTTTGAATAGCTGTCAATAGCCTTAAGCAGACCTATAGCCCCTGCCTGAGCCAAATCATCCACAGGGTCATAAGAACGTCTTGCAATTGTTCTTGCGATACGTTTTATAATAGGAAGCATCCGCGTAACTATTAACGCTTTAGCTTTTGCTCTTTTATACTTGTCCTGAGACGAATGGTATTCTTCCAACCACTTACCGACCAGTTCATAAGTCTTTTGCTCGCTTCGTTTATCTGTCATACAAAACATATAATATCACGATAGTAATTGATTATCAATTTCAGCGATTTATATTATCCTGCATATTTTTAAGCTGCTTTCGGATTTCTGCGGCATATTCTTCTTTCGCCATTACTAAACGCAGCTGCAAATTATTAATAGTAGCCAATATAGTATCCAAATAAGTTTTCCCACAAGGTTCCTCAGCTTTTGCTGCAACATCCTTAATACCCTGCATACATAAATAACCGGAAGTATTGCTCATATCGTGATTGTCAATTACGGTTTCATTCTCATTATCACAAACTGTAAATACTTTTTTAATTCCGCCGTTTACACCTTTTTCGGCATCTATTTTAAATGTTGAAAACGAAGTTTCACCACCGATGGTTCGCATATTATCAAAAAAAGCTTTAGCTCTGTTCAAATCTTTCATTATTGGAGATTCTGTCTCCTTAAGGGCCATTTTAAACCCTTCATCCAAAAATGCACTCTTTAAAATCTTTGCCCTTTGAAAACTTAAATTTGTATTATTCACGGGCGCAATGTTGTTAATTTTCATAGATATGTCCTTTCATTTTTACAAATAAAATATCAAATTTATAATAAAATCTGCAAACAGCATATAAACAGTAGATAATACGGCCGCCTTAGTCGTGGATTCACCGACATCTTTTGCACCGCCTTTGGTTTCGTACCCTTGCGTTGCGCATACAAGCGCAATTAATATCCCGAATATAACACCTTTTAAAAGACTTATATAAATATCTTTCGTACTCAGCCAGAGCCATACTGATCTAATATACCTTGCAGGATGAAGGTGTATTGTCATATTGGAAACCAAAAGTCCGCCCAATATTCCTACGAGTTCCGCTATGAGTACAACCATCGGAACCGTAATTCCTGCGGCAAGAATTCTCGGAGCAAAGTAATAACCTACAGGATCAACTTTAAGGGTCTTGATTGCATCTACCTGAGAAGTTACCTGCATATTTGCAATTTCAGCAGATATTGCAGTTCCGGCTCTTGCACCTATAGCAAGTGCAACAAACCCGGGGGCAATCTCACGAATCATTACAACGGCAATTGAACCGCCTACATAGGCTTCCGCTCCGGACATCAAAAATTGTTTTGAGACCTGAATTGCAATAACCGCAGCTGAAATAAAAGCTATAACAAGAGAAATTACTAAAGAGTCATAGCTTATTGCGGCAGCCTGAGAAATTACATGCGTAACTCTTGAACGTCCTGCCAAAAGATAACAGGTGCTTTTATAGAGATTTGCCATGCATTTACCGAAAAAACTAATCATATACAGGTGTACACCATTTCTTAAATTTTTCTGCCTTACCCCTTACAACATCGTAATACAGGTGTTGAACAGCTTTTGTAATTTCACCGGCATTGCCGTTTCCGACTGTTCTGTGATCAACACTTTCAACAGGAACAATCTGAACTCCAGTTCCGCAGCAGAATATTTCATCCGCATTATAAAGTTCAGTCCTGTCTACTGCGCGTTCTCTTACGGGGATGCCAAGTTCACACGCAAGCTCTATAACGGTATTACGTGTAATTCCTACAAGAATGTCATCCGTTGTATTTGTTGTCGTTAAAACACCATTAATTACAAGAAATATATTCATTGCGGAGCCTTCCGTAACCTGCCCGGATTCGGAAAGAACAACCGCATCATCAAAACCCGCTTCGTGCGCATCAGTCTTTATAAGTGCTGAATTTGCATAAGCACCGCTTACTTTTGCTCTGGGAGGAATTGCGTTATCAGATGTTCTACGCCAACTTGATACACACAATTTCAACCCCTTTTGGGTATCAAAATAATTTCCTAAAGGAGTTGTAAAAAGCAAAAAAGAATCTTCGTTATCAGTAAGAGTCGGACCGACTTTTATTGAAGACTTATAAAGCGTAGGACGTATATATGCATCTGTTTTATAGTTATTACGCTTTAATAATTCCTTGGTAATTTCACAATATTCATCCAATGTATACGGACTGTTCATCCACATAACTTTTGCACTATGAAGCATTCGTTCATAATGTTCTCTTACCCTGAAGGCATAGAGCTGGTTTTCATCCTGATTATAATAAGCCCTTATACCCTCAAATACAGAAGTACCGTACAAAAAAGCATGAGTTCTTACAGGAATTGAAGCAGTAGAGGCATCAATATATTCACCGTTCATAAAAACATACTCAACCATATATTAGCCTCCTTGAAAATTATTATACATCAATGCACAGGCATTGAGTGTTAAATTTTGTAAAGTTTTATCAATAAAAACAGCAATTATTTCCGAGTTTGAGTTTTTATATATGTATAGTGTGGAGGCAATTATGTTTGAAGTACAAAACGGTGTAGCAAAAATTGACGGTTCAAAAGGTAAATTTGACGGAAAAGTTACAGATCCTTCCATAAGATACGGAAGAAATGCCGTGGATAATTATTTTACATATCTTGAACAGCCTCTGGCCGCTGATAATATGGCAACAGCTCCGATTCTGGATTTCGGGCTCAACCCTGATGCTGCCGATAAAAATTCAGCAAAACTAAACAAATTCTTAAAAGAAAATGATGAGTATCTTAGTGCCCTTCCGCCGCTTGAATTTGAATACAGATATATGCCGCAAGGCAAGATTGATACCCGTGCAGTTTTGGGCGCCGCTTATGAAGAAATGGGCAGAGTAAATGAACGCAGCATAAAAGATTTAGACGCGGAATTAGCACCAAATAACACTTTTACATCTGCAGCACTTGACTTAAATAAAGACGGTAAAATTGATATTGCGGAATACGGTTCCAGCATTATGGCAGCAGATATGCTTAGTAACAAAGGAGAGCCAAACCCTGCAAATATAGACGGTACGATAAATAAACAAGGACTTTATGCCTTACTTGAGTACACAAAGAAAAGCAACGCTGAAGCAGCCGCAAAACTGTACTCCGGCATATACAATACATACAATCTGGGAGAAGCAAAAAAAGATTGTACTCCTTAATTGAAGAGAAGGAAATACATTTTTAAATAAAAGAGTGAATATGTTTAAAACAAAATATTTATCACCCGTGGGCAAATTGGTGCTGCTAAGTGACGGAGAGAGACTGAGCGGCGTTTTAACCGAAAAACAAGTTTCTGACGAAAACAAATTTATCGAAAACAACAATATTGATATTTTTAATTTAGCAAAAGCTTGGTTTGACAGGTATTTCAGCAAAGAAAAACCCGAAATAAACGAGCTTCCGTTATCGCTTAGCGGAACGGAATTCCAAAAAGCGGTATGGCAAGAACTATGTAAAATTCCATACGGTAAAACTACTACATACGGAGAAATCGCAAAGCGCATTGCATTATCCAGAAATCTGGCTTCAATGTCTGCGCAAGCAGTGGGCGGCGCCGTTGGCGCAAACAAATTTTTAATTATCATCCCCTGCCACAGAGTAATCGGCAAGAACGGAAAACTTACCGGTTTTGCGGGAGGTCTTGAGATGAAAGCACAACTGCTTGAACTAGAAAAAACTTATATTGAATAACCCTGCTAAGTTATGATAATATTTTATACGGAGGTGTAAGAAGATGAAGGTTTTATTGGTTAACGGAAGTTCACACAAAAACGGATGTACTTTTACAGCTTTAAACGAAGTTGCCAGGATTCTGATTCAGGAAGGAGTTGAGGCTGAAATTTTCCATTTGGGAAATGCCGAATTAAGAGATTGCTGCGGCTGCAATGCGTGTAAATCAACCGGAGAATGTGTCTTTAATGATATGGTAAACGATTTTATTGCAAGAGCAAAAGAAGCCGACGGTTTTGTATTCGGTACACCCGTTTACTTTGCCCACCCCTCCGGAAGAATTCTCTCTTTACTTGATAGAGCATTTTATGCCGGTGGATACGCATTTGCTTACAAACCCGGAGCTGCAATCGCTTCTGCCAGACGTTCAGGAACAACGGCTAGCTTTGACGTCTTAAATAAATATTTCACAATCGCCAACATGCCGGTAGTTTCCTCTAATTATTGGAATAATATACACGGTAAAGTCGCAGATGAAGCAAAACAGGACTTAGAAGGTTTGCAAACGATGAGGAATCTTGCAAGAAACATGGTCTGGATTTTAAGATGCATTGAGGCCGGAAAGCAAAAAGGAATAGAAGCTCCGCAACAAGAAGCGCGTATTTACACAAACTTTATAAGGCAGGATTTATGAGAGAGGAACTTTTATCATTAATAGAAAAAAACAGTAAAATAGGAATAAACGAGCTTGCCGTTCTATTGGGCGCAAATGAAGTTGATGTTGCAAACGAACTGTCATCTCTTGAGAGCGACGGTATAATTTGCGGATACCACACACTTATCAACTGGGATAAAACATCAATTGAAAAAGTAACGGCACTCATAGAAGTTAAAGTTACTCCGCAAAGAGGACAGGGTTTTGACAGAATTGCCGAACGTATCTACAATTATCCGGAAGTAAAATCCGTTTATCTTATATCCGGAGAATATGACCTTCTGGTAACACTTGAAGAAAAAACTCTTAAAGAGATTGCAAACTTTGTTTCCGACAAACTTTCAACGCTTGACAGCGTTTTAAGCACCGCAACGCATTTTATATTAAAAAAATACAAAGACCACGGAACAGTTTTTGATAAAAAACGCGAGGACGAAAGAGAGGTCATTACACCATGACAAAGCCTCTTTCAGAAGCGGTTGAAAAATTAAAGCCATCAGGTATAAGAAAGTTCTTTGATTTGGTAAGCGAGATGAAAGATGCTATTTCTCTCGGAGTTGGAGAGCCTGATTTTGATACCCCTTGGCATATCAGAGACGAGGGTATTTTTGCTCTTGAAAGAGGCAAGACTTTTTACACCTCCAATGCAGGATTAAAAGAATTAAGAAAGGAAATTTGCAGCTATCTTCTGCGGCGCCAGCAGCTTGAATATAATCCGGATAAAGAAATCCTTGTCACCGTCGGAGGTTCCGAAGCTATTGATATAGGATTAAGAGCCTTAATAAATCCGGGAGATGAAGTTATAATTCCGCAGCCATCTTATGTATCCTATGAACCTTGTGCGATTTTAGCGGGGGCAAAGCCTGTAATTATAAACTTAAAAGCGGAAAACGAATTCAGGCTTACTGCCGATGAATTAAAAAATGCAATAACACCCAAAACAAAAGTTTTAATTCTGCCTTTTCCGAATAATCCCACGGGGGCAATAATGGAGCGCAAGGACTTGGAAGAAATCGCCGGAGTTATTATTGAACACGATATTTATGTAATGTCTGATGAGATTTATGCGGAATTAACATATAAAGGAGAACATCTTTCAATAGCTTCATTAGAAGGGATGAAAGAGCGTACAATACTAATTAACGGATTTTCAAAAGCGTATGCTATGACAGGGTGGAGACTCGGCTACGTTTGTGCACCTGAGCGTATAATAAAACAGATGACAAAAATTCACCAGTTTGCAATAATGTGTGCCCCTACAACAAGCCAGTATGCGGCAATTGAAGCGCTTAAAAACGGGGATGATGATGTTAAAGAAATGAAACAAGCTTATAATCAGCGCAGAAGGTTTTTAGTCAATGCCTTTAAGGAAATAGGATTGAATTGTTTTGAACCGTTCGGAGCTTTTTATGTTTTTCCTTGCATTAAAGAATTCAAAATGACAAGCGAGGAGTTTGCAACAAAATTTCTTGAAGAAGAGAAAGTTGCAGTAGTGCCGGGCAATGCTTTTGGAGAAAGCGGAGAAGGGTATGTAAGGATTTCTTATGCTTATTCATTGGATAATCTAAAAACCGCAATTGAAAGATTGAAAAAATTTATAGAAAAACTTCGCAATAACAAGTAAATTTTTACCCTACCTCATTACATATAATGTATTATACTATTTTGACTTTTCCTTAAACAAATGTATATAATATTTATAAGTTAAGAGGGCCGATGTATGAAAAAGATATTTAGTATATTGATATTATTGGGGTTAACCGGTGCCCCCGCTTTGGCGAAAAAATATGAACCTGTCCCTTCTAATGTTGAGCTGCCGGCAAAATACACACAAGAATACATTGACAGCATATCACCGGAATACAAGGATGTTTCCGATGAGCAGATTTTTCATGTAGCGCTCGATATGCTCAAAGGTACTTCCGGAGATTTTTCAAGAAAAGCAATATTAGGATACAATGTCACCCAATATCCGGTAAAAATTATGTTTAAAGATTTATCGGAAATCAATCAGGCATACGCATCATTTGATGCAATCGGCTGGAAGAAAAAAGGTAAACTATATATCTATATTAATCCCAAACATGAATACGCCCCCCCGGGAGCACTGGCCGCACTTTTGGCGCACGAAGCTATCCATCAGGATGAATACAACTCATTAAGCGAAGAGACTTACGCCTGGACAATGGAAGCTGTTGTCTGGACAGAGATACTTAAAAGATTTCCGGAATCCAATAACCTTGAATCAGCGCTCGTAACAAGAGAAAACATCTTAAAACAATTGCTGGAAAAAGGTAACCATACAAATAAATATATAAAGAAAACGGTATTTGCAAATGAGGGATACAAAAATCTTCCTCTTACATCTCCGGGATTTAAAAATGAATAGAAGATTATAATAGGCATGCGTATATGACAAAAGTATATTGCTAACAAATTGTCCTTGGTGTTAAATTGAGGTATGAAAAAAAAGCAGCTACTTATATTTATACTGTCCGTAATGATTCTGGTTATATTTAATAAAATCTTTTTATCTGCATTCACCAGAACCAACGATTTTTTTGCACGTCAGGCTTTTATAAATAATGAAGAAGTTGCACCGCAAAAATTATTCGAAAGGACCTGGCGTATTATAAGCAAAGAATACTATGAACCAAGCCTTAACCACCAAAACTGGGATAGGTGGAAAGTTCATTACCATAACAAAATTAAGACAGATGAAGACGCAAGAATTGCAATTGATACAATGATAGCAAGTCTTGATGAACCCTACACAAGATTTATGACTAAAAAGGACTATGAAGACTTGACTACGTCAATTACATCAAAAATATACGGAATCGGTGTAAATATATATTCAAATTCCGGTAAGATTGAGATTTTTAATGTAATGCCGGCAACACCGGCTGATTTTGCACAATTAAAACAAGGTGATATAATTGTTGCCGTTGACGGAAAAGATACAAACGGAATGAATATCTCCGACGTTGCGGCACTTGTAAGAGGGCCGGAAAACAGCGTTGTAGAACTTACGGTTCTGAGAAACGGCAAGAAATTAACAAAAAAAATTAAACGTAAAGAAATTAAAATAAAATCGGTTAAAAGTTCTGTTGTAGACAACCACATTGGATACATACAAATAATAAGTTTTATGAGCGGCTCAACCCCTAATGAGTTCTTAGAAGCTTTAGAAAACACGAAAAATACGGATGCCCTTATACTTGATTTACGCGGTAACACAGGGGGACTTCTTGACAATGCGGTATTTATAGCGGATATGTTTATTAATGACGGCACTATTGTTGATATAATCTACAGAAACGGATACAAAAAGTCTATAAAGGCTCAGAATGAAAAATTCAGGCTTAACAAACCGGTTGTTATTCTCGTAAACGGAGCAAGCGCAAGTGCCAGCGAAATATTATCCGGCGCCCTTAAAGACTACCATAAAGCAACACTTGTCGGAAGAAAAACTTTCGGCAAAGGACTTGTACAAAAAGTAGTGCCGCTTCCGAATCAAACCGGAGTTAACATTACAATTGCAAGATATTTGACCCCGAGCGGAAAAGACATAAATAAACACGGCATAAAACCTGATATTGAAATAGGAAATGAATACGATTTCTTTATTGATACAAAAAAAGATATACAGTTGGAAAAAGCAAAAGATATTTTGAACAATGAAACAAGAATTGGAACAGCTAAAAAATAAAGGACAATACAGAACTATTCCTGACATACAGTCAAAATCCGACGGAAAAATAGTTATAAACGATGTTGAATACGTTAATTTTGCATCCAATGACTATTTGGGAATAAGTACAAAATCAGAACTGAGAAAAGAATTTCTTCAAAATGCCGATTATTTAATGTCAAGCGCTTCAGCCAGACTTTTAACGGGCAGTTCACCTTTGTATAAGTCTCTTGAAAAAACGATTTCTCAAATATTTAATAAAGAAGCTGCTTTGATTTTTAATACAGGATATCAATGTAATTTAGGCGTCATATCCACACTGATAAGAAAGGGGGATGCTGTATTTTCCGACAAACTGAATCACGCAAGTATAATTGACGGAATGCAGCTTTCACAAGGGGATTTTTACAGATACAGACATTTTGATTACGAAAACCTGGAAAAAATTCTGCAATCAAAAAGAGGTCAATATAAAAGAGCTCTTATTGTTTCAGAATCAGTATTCAGTATGGACGGCGATATCGCGGACATTGATAAGTTAGTTGAGCTAAAGAAAAAATATAACTGCCTGCTTATGATTGATGAAGCCCATGCCTTTTGTGCTGCGGGGGACTCACTGGCCGGAATATCATACGGCAAAGATGTTGATATAATAACCGCAACTTTCGGCAAGGCTGTCGGCTCGTTCGGTGCCTTTTGCGTATCCTCAGGTGAAATTATTTCATATTTAATTAACAAGGCCCGTTCTTTTATATTTTCGACCTCAATACCGCCAATTAATATCGCCTGGTCTGACTGGTTATTAAATGCCAAACGCGATTTCATAATTTCACAAAAACAAAAGCTGCAGATATTAGTATCCGACACTCATAAATTGTTAGGAGATGCGGGAATTACAACGCCCTCAAAATCTCAAATAATTCCCATTATTATAGGAACTAACGAAAAAACAATTGAAATATCGGAAAAATTACTTTCCCAAGGATACTATATTCCGGCAATCCGCCCGCCTACAGTTCCTGAAGGAACTTCAAGACTAAGAATTTCACTTACTGCAGATTTAAACAAAGAAGAATTTAAACAGGTTTTAAATATTATAAAATAGAACATTTATGCATATATAGACCTGCTTGTGTTTTAGTTGACTATACTGCGTTGTTTGAAGTATAAATATAGTATGAGAAAGTTTGCGGGAGTAGTTTTAATAGTATCATTATTGATACCGACATTCTGTTTTGGTGCAGATACCGGAGTCGTTACATTAGATACAAAAAATGTCGAAAAGCCTGAAATCGTAATAGAGCCGGCGTCCAAACAGCTTAAAGGTTCACTTCTTGTAAACGATTCGGAAACACTTGCCAATCTTATTGAAGTTCAAAAAGAACACGACATAAAAGACCTTGAGAAATTATGGCAGGGAACGGTAGAAAACAATCAGATTATTGAATTTGCGCTAAAAAAACTTGCGACACCGGAGTCTCAGAGAAGGATTCATTCGTCATTAATGGCAAAAACACTTTCTGCTATTATCGCAGGCGCATCCTTTGTTCCAAGCCTTATGGGAGCAAACTACGGAATACAAACATCCGCATTTTCAGCAGGAAGACTTGCACAAGGACTTTTAAACAGAAAAAATGTTCCGCAGGAAACTCCACTTACAGATACGGAACTTATTGAACTTGCCAGCATGATTGAAGATTTACAAGACTCGCTTATCAGCTCTTATTATAACTACAAAAATACGCTAAGCCTGTTAAAAGACACACGCTCTAAAATGATACTGTACAGCAGAAATTATTCAAAAGCGCTCAGCGGTGATGACATACTTGAAATCGCAATTTCTTCATCTTTGTATGATGCAATGAGAATAAGAGAATTTAATTTAGAGCAGTCCGCAAAAAAATACCATATACAACTGCAAAGACTCGCCGGGAAAAAAGTTGTGGACGGACTGGACCTTTACCAGTATGATTTTAATTCTGTATTGTTAAAAGACGGAGTAAATACCACATCTAAAAATGAAAACAAAAACGGAGGCAAAAATGATAAAAAATAGATTTTTTGCATTATTTGTTCTTTTAAGTTTTTGTACAATGCCTGTTTTAGCAGAAGTTAAAATGGACGATCTTACAACTCCTAAAGATATATTTTACAGACTGGGAACAACAGATACTCCGGAGAATAAAATTGACGTAAACGGAAAAGTTGAAATAAAAAAAGCAGCCGTTACCAAAGATGAAAAAGAATTTGCAGAAGGACTCACTTATGCGGATTTAAGCATTAAAAAAATGGCTCTTGAAGTATCTAAATCCGTAGAAATAGATTATAATGAAATGCTTGAGGATTTATCGCTATTATGGCAAGGCGCAGCTACTAAGAGTGATACCATAAAGTTTGCCATATATAAGCTTTCTAATCCCGATAAAGATAAGCCGGATGAGAGCGCTGTAAAAAAGGTGCTCACAACAATTGCGGGAATGTCAACTTTTATAGGAGCCGGAATGGGAAATCCGGTACTTGCAAGTGCTGCATTAATCGGAGGGAACACCCTGGGGATAATGTCACAGGATACAAAAGCACTCAATTACAAGTATACTCAAGTTACGGATGCAGATATGATTATTCTAGTAAGAAAAGTTGATGAATTACAGCAAAAAGTCGTAGATATGTATTATGACTATATGACCTCAAGACAGCTTTATGATATGACTGCGGAAATGGTAAAACAACGATACGCTAATTACCAAAATTCTCAGAATTTATCTAAAGAAGTTATACTGATTACAGATACTTTTTACAGAGAAGCTCTTGACGAGCAGGTAAAAGCCCGAGGAGATTTTTTTGAAAAACGCTCAAGACTGGAACAGTTAGTCGGTAATGATGTTTTTAGGCAATTTGAAGCCGCAGTGGATAAAAGAAACGCTAAAAACAAGACATAGTCTTTACTTTTCACAATATTCATGGTATTTATTAGTAGTAGGGATAGAGAAGCGGTAAAGGAAGTAATTAATGTTTGATAAAAATTTGGAGTATTTGTCTAACCCTGAGTTAAGAGCAAGATTAGATAAAATAACACTTGACGAGTCCCGTAAAAATATATCTTATTGTATGACCCCGTCAAATGACTATCTATTAATGAAAAATGATGTTCCCATTGATGACATTAATAATCCGCGAGAAGCAATTAAACAAATGCTTAGAACTTCTATCAAAAATCCAATGGAAAAGAATGATATTATCATAACTTTTGGTATAGGATTGTGCTACTTGTTAGATGAAGTCTTCAACCGGTATCCCTGCAAAATATTTGTTTATGAACCGGATATTTACCTTTTGCACTTCGTTTTAAATAATGTTGATATTTCTGCCCATCTGGAAAGCGGAAGAGTTTTTATTACCGATAAAATAGATGACATCACAGATAAACTTGCATCTTCTTATTTATCTAACGACAGGATTGAAATCGTTTATTTAAAAAATTATGCTGTTGTAAAGAATAAAGAACTATTACAGCTTACACAAAAGGTTTATGAAACTTGCAAGAGTAAATTAGTTGACATTAATACTATAAATAAGTTTTCAAAAAAATGGCTTTTAAATACACTGCAAAATATAAATATTATTAATAACACCCAAGCCTTTTTACTCTCTAATCTGGAGGAAAAGTTCACCGGACAAACAGCTTTAATACTCGCCGCCGGACCGTCTTTAAATGAAAATATCGAAAAAATAAAGGCAAATAGGGATAAATATGTGATTTTTGCCGTAAATAAAGTTTTACGGGTTTTAGAGCACAATAACATCATACCGGATTTTGTTGTATGTCTTGATGCTAATCAGATAAATGCAACACTTACGGGGCTGGAGGAATTTTGTTCCAAGACAAATTGTATTATGGATTTAAAATCCGACAGCGATATATTGAATTATAAATTTAAAAAAATATTTATATCTTTTTCTAACAGCGATTTTATCGTAAAGAAACTTGCCGCATACAATAAATTTATAAAATCTTATGACTTTGGAGGCTCTGCAACAACACTGGCACTTGTTACCGCAATAAAAGCAGGTTTCAGCAAAATTATTTTTGCAGGCCTTGATATGGCTTTTAAAGATGACGTAATTTATTCTACGGGCGAAACAATAAAAAAAGTTTCTAACAACCAAATGGAGATTGATTCAAGCAAGAAAAATATTGTAAACGTAAAATCTGTCACCGGCGGAATTGTGCAAACAAGAGATGATTATGCAACAGCAATACATCATTTTGAAGTCTTATTAAAAGAATTCAAATATACTGAAGTATATAATACGACCTCCTTCGGCGCAGCGATTGAAGGGATGAAAAATATTGCATTTGATGACATTCAAATTTATTTGCCGTCTTCGGGAGTACCTTTTATACTTGGCGAACTTAAGCCGTTTAAATTTGAAATAAAAGACTGGGCACAGGAAGAACTGCATGCAATCAATAATATTATTGCAGTACTTGCAAAGGGTGTATTTTCTCCGGCATTAGTTTCTGCAATTATTAAATCTTCATTAATGTATCAGTACATGCAGACGGATATATTAAGAGTTATGCAGCAAAAATTCAACCAGGAACTTGCAGAGTCGTTTATTGAAAAAACCAAAACTTCTATTAAGACAATTATTGATATTTTACAGAAAAACAGATTAATATAGGAGAAAATATGAAGAAAAAAATATTTGCACTTTTTTTATGTTTCTTACTACAAATATCTGCTTCTTATGCTGCAACACAATTAAAAGTCATTGCTTTAGAAGAATTTCAAACAGAGAATCCTACTGACACAATAGATGTAAAAGTTCTTAATAGCGATACTTTAGGCAAATATAACCTTGAAACCGGAACAGTACTACATTGTAACATTCTCGCCGTAGTCGACCCAAAACGCGGCAAACGTAATGCTTCTTTTTATGTACAGCCAACACAATATACATATAACGGTGAAACATATACCATAAAAGAGGATTTGTACGGTAAATATTCAAAATTCGTACTCTCAAAAGAAGAAATAAAAAATATTCCGCCGGGCAAAGTAATAAAAAGTGCGGCTTTATCTGTAGGCAATTATTTTGTAAAAGGACTTTCAATTGCTTATTCTTTTGTTGAAGGTGTTGCAAAAAATGAACGGGATAATCGTTTAAAATCCGGAGTTGTCAACGCTTATGAGCACTCTCCTTTATCTTTAGTAAGTGAAGGCGAACAGCTTGATATCAAAGTCGGAGATGATTTCTATCTTGTTTTCAAAACAAAAGAAGACGAATCGAATGAAGAATATAAAGAAGACACTTCTGCTGGCGACGAGCAGGAAATCTCTGAAACCGGCGAAAAAGATAACCATATAAGAAAGTCAAAAAGACATAAAAAAGACACAACAGACGACGCAGAAGAAAAAATCTAGATTTTCACAAGAAATATTAAGTGCATAACTATTTATATTGTCATGCGTATTTTTGCTACAAAATAGATTAAACAAGTACAGTCTTTTTAGCAATACAATAAAACAATACATAGTTGATTCAGAATATTTTTATTTAAAACAGCAAACTTTTCGAATAATAGTTTGAAATTCTTGACTAGTCTTCTTTAATTCATCCAGGGGATTTTTCACTAATTTCGTTCCCAAAAGAGAATCACATATAAATTTTGTAAAGGTTTCACTAAAAATTTCTAAATATTGATTATGAGGAAGTGTAGCATATTCGCCCAAAACGTCATAAATTATTTCATTTTCTTTTTGGGATAAGCATCTCGTCCCAAGCATTTCAAGTAATTTATAACCACAAATGGATAAACCTTTTAAAGGATATATTTCATTAAGATAATCGCAACTACCGCCATATCCAAACATATTGTAAATGTAATCTAAATGCATACTATGAAGCCATTCATGTATAAAGGGGGCTAAAAAATGCGAAGAACTTGTTTTTTTATTCTTATATTGGAACTCTGTAATATCGTCAATATCCGTTAATTTCTGAAACATTTCAAAAAAGATAGAGCGTCCAGGAAAAGGATAGTCACTATTTAACACTTGTTTTGTATCAGGAATACAAAAATTAGTCGCAGAGGTTTTATCGACCAAATCATTTCTATTGTATATTTTTACTACTGGAGGTGCATTAAAGAACTTATTTAATTTTTTTGCTAATTCTTCAAATATATTAATACATAATTTGTTTGCCAATGCAGCAGATTTATTTTCACTAAAATTTGCCTCAATTCCATATTTATCAGCAAAAAATATCTCTTGATTTTTAGGAATAATAAACTTTTCTGCTAGTAAAATTTTAGCATTTAAGCCTGCTTGAAAATTAATATTATTGATAGAAATATTCATATATATTATAAAAAATATAAAAATAAAATTTGCTACTTTATTAACTTATGTAAAAATTATTGCACAAAAACAAAAAATATGTTGACAATCTAGCATATTGGATATAGTTTTATCTTAGGTTTAAATTCTAAAATAGGGAATTAAAATGTACGTATCTCAAAAAAATCCAACGTTACATTTTGGCAGCACCAAAATGTTAACTAAAGCATCAAAACTTATTAACAGAAGCTCATTACAAAAGGTTAGTAATTTAAAAGATTTAAAAGGTCCTTTAGAAAAACAAAAAGCTAAAGAGGCTATCTGTTACTACACAGGAGGTAATATCGGAGCAGGTTTTTGTACTGCACAATTTCCTGGAGGTGATGAGATTGCGATGGCTGGCGTTGAAGCGATGATGGCTTTTCATATCTTTAATGTCATATACAAATTTAAGCTCTCTAAGAGTGTAATACTTTCTATTGTAACAGGATATCTGGGAAATAAAGCTGGATTAGCATTATTTAAAGCTGCAACAAAAAGTGTTACTTGGATTCCAGGAGCCGGAAACGTTATTAATGCTGCTGTAGCAGGAGCCACTACTGCAGCACTGGGAGCATATTTAATTTCAAAGGCTGAAGCAATGGATGATGCCCGCAGAAGAGGGAAAAAAATAGATGAATTTATAAAAAAAATGAACCAGCCATAAGGAGAATTTGATGAGAATAAATCCTATGCTAATGTTTTATGATAGCAATGTTTTCAAAAATAATACCTCAAACAACAATGTTAAATATAAAAAAATTGCTGAAAAAAGAGCTTATATTGATAATGAAGTAAAAATTTATGAAGATTTAAGCACTGTAACACTTATAGGCTCGCTATTAGCCGGAGTAATGAATATAGATACTTCAAAAAAATTAAAACTAAAAGAAATTACGGGGTTAGTACTGCTTGCCTTAACAGGAGTTTTTCTTGTTGTAAAGTGGGGAAAACAAGCTCAACTTTCAAAGAAATATGATAATGAAAACCTTCAATAAATAATAAAATATAATAAGGAGAATAATAATGATACAAAAAATAATGCCAAAAATTAGTACAATACAAACTGTTCGCTCAAAGCTAAAACCTGCAAATAGTAAACTAAAAATTTTAGCCGGCAGTGGTATGTCTGGCGGATATCCACCAAATTATAAACCTACTGAAATGATAATACCGGGAGGATTGGATTTTAAAGAAAAAGCTTATTTTTTACTAACTGGAAAAATGCCACAAAGTGTTATGAATCGATGGGTTCCTAATAATGGAGAAAATATTCTAAATGACGGTGACCAGCTTATTACTGCCAATATTTCAGGAAGATATGTCGGAGGTATTGTTGATACTCCACATGATTATTCACAAGACTCAAGTCTTATAGATGACATCTCAAATGACTATGACTGTTCGTTGGATCTTACTGACGGGGATGATCTATTTTAATTGTATTGAAATTGTCTTCCAGTATACATTTTAGGCATATAGTTACGTTTCCCGATTTCGGGTTTTCATCCACTCCTCTTTCGGCAAATCAGAAACTATATTTCCGTCTTTAAATCTGATTATTCTTGAGCAATATTCCGCAATATCCGGTTCGTGTGTAACAAGAACAATGGTTTTACCTTCTTTCCCGCCAAAGCCTTTGTTCAAACGCACAAAAAACTCCATAACTTCAATACTGGTTTTCGTATCAAGATTTCCCGTAGGTTCATCCGCCAGAATAAGCGGCGCATCATTAACAAGAGCTCTTGCTATTGCAACTCTTTGCTGCTGCCCGCCCGACATTTGGTTTGGCATGTGACTTTCACGGTTTTTCAAGCCGACAATCACAAGAGCTTCTTTAGCCCTTCTGTGGCGTTCTTCTTCCGGAACTCCCTTATATATCATCGGGAGCTCCACATTCTCCAGAGCGGAAGTTCTTGATATAAGGTTAAACCCTTGAAACACAAATCCGATTTTTAAATTTCTTATACGCGAAAGCTCCTCCTTTGACAAAGAAAAAACATCAACTCCCTCTAAATAATAGCTTCCGCTTGTCGGCCTATCCAATGTGCCGAGCATATTCATACAAGTCGATTTTCCCGACCCTGAAGTTCCCATTATCGCAACAAATTCGCCTTTAGAAATCGAAAACGAGACACCGTTTAATGCATTAAAACTCTCATCTTCCGTTACATATGTTTTAACCGCATTTTTTACTTCAATTAATTGCATAATACAATTTTAACATAAAATTAAAGACCTTTTATGTGATTTAACGGCCAGAAAAGGAATACCGCACGCCCGATAAAGCGTTCTTTGGGAAGCGTACCCCAGAACCTGCTGTCCATAGAGTTTCCTCTGTTATCCCCCATCATAAAGTACTGCCCTTGAGGTATTACAAGCGGGCCGCAATACATATCCGATTTACATTTATGAAAATCATATTCGCTCATTATATACTCTTCTTCAAGCGGTTCATCATTTATATAGACCTTGTATGCGCCGTTCTTTTCTTGCTTAATTTCCAATTTTTCGCCGGGCAGCCCTATAACACGTTTTATATACGCAATATCTTTGCAGAAAAACCCCGTCAACCGGCTAAATACTGCCCAGGGTGTTGTTTTAAGTTTAACAAACGGAGGATAAAAAATCATTATATCACCACGCTTCGGAGTATTTTCAAACCGGTGATTTTTTATCAAATTAGGGAATTTAGTAAGTTTTTCGACGACAATTCTGTCACCCTCCACAAGAGTCGGTTTCATTGAACCTGACGGTATCCATCTTAATTCCGCAACAAAAAACCTTATCAAAATAACAGCCACTACGACAAAAACGATTGTGTCAACGGCTTCTTTAAAATTTGACTTTAATTTTTCTTTATCAATCATACAGCCTTAATAAATCCTCCAGGCCATGCCGGTATACATTATTCGGCAGCCGGTCAACCTCTCTTCTTAAATCTCTTAAATAATTATCCTTTAAAGAACAGGTTTTTTCAATACCCAAAATATCTTTAGCCGTGAATACACTGTTCCTTATATCCGCTTTTTCCGAATTTGGTTCCGAATCATTTTTCAATTGAAACAGTATACCAAAAATATGTGCAAATCTGCCCGCTGCGCTTTTATCCACACCACACAAAACAGCAGCTCCCGTGAGCATTGCCATAAATAATCCTGCAGTTTTGCCTTCCGCAATCTCAATATATTCTTCTAATTTCGGAATTTGTCCGCGCAAAAAATATTGCTTTAGTTCAGCCTGACTCATTTTCTTTGTACATTCCCAAAATATACTTATGACTTCCCAATTTTGCAGCAAAAGCAATTTTTCAGTTGCGAGCGAAAGTAAGAAGTCTCCGGATAAAATTGAAACATGCGGAGAAAATTTCACGCCAATCGTAGTCTGTCCGCGCCTAATTTTTTCGCAATCAATAACATCATCGTGTAAAAGTGAAGCATTATGAATCAATTCTCCCGCAACAAGCAGATTCAAAATATTTTCATCAATCTTTATCCCGCATGTTTTTAAATACAATATTACAAGCATGGAGCGTATTCGCTTCGAAGGAGAACTTAAAAACCGATTCAGTTCTTTGTATATTTCCTCTTCTGCACATATAAGCTCATTTAATTCATAATCAATTGCCCGAAGCTCGTCTTCTGCAAGTTGTTTAACTTTTTCCATAATCTGAATATTATCACAAAATACACGGCTTCGACAGTAGCAAACAGGATAAAATTAAATAAACAACCTGTACATCAAAATTCCGGCAGATACACTCAGATTTAATGATTCAACTTTTTTATCCATTTCTATTGTAACATTTTGGGTTGCAAAGCTTTTTAATTCAGTGCTTAAGCCGTCAGCTTCCGAACCAAACATAACAAGCACTTTTTCTCCGGGTTTATAATCACTTAACCAAACAGTGTTTTCCGCTTTCGGTAACGTTGCAATACGTTCATAATCATCAAAACATGATAAATCCTCAAATTCAAATACCGGAATTTTCCATAAATTACCGACCGCAGAGCGAACGCATTTTGGGTTATACAGGTCTACAGTATCACCATACAAAACCACCGCATCAATATTAAAAGCGCATGCCGTTCTTAATATTGTACCCAAATTTCCCGCATCTTTTATCCCTTCAAGCAGAATGACCTTTTTATACTCTTTTGACCATTCTCTTTTGATTTTCTTTGCAACTGCAACGGCCTTTGGCGGAGTTTCCGTTGAGGAGATTTTCGATAAAACTGCCTCTGTCGTCTCTATCTTATTTTCGAACTCTTTGAACAGGTCCTCTCCTTCTTCAACAAACAAGTTTACAACTTCTAAGCCGGAATCTATAGCCTCCTCAATACATTTACTCCCCTCAAGTAAAAACAGGTCTTTTCTGAATTTTTTCTGTAAAAGCTTTGCAGTCTCTTTTACAAGCTCATTATTAACACTTGTTATCTTCATAAAATCTCAAATTCCTTAAGCCATTCTTTTTCTTGCCCGGAGAGCAAATTCATATCAATCAGCTTGCCTTCATATCCCATTTTTACAAAAGAGTTTATAATTCCATCCTTCATATAGCAAGAATTTTCAAGCCTTATTCCGAAATGTTCGGGATTGTAAAGCCCGGGCTCTATAGTGAAAGTCATACCGTCACAAATTTCAGTATGCGCGATTTCAGACTGATTGAGAGCAGGCGGAGCTTCATGTACATTTATCCCGATACCATGCCCCAAGCCGTGGCCGAAAGTAAATCCGGCAATTTTATTATCAAGTATGCTATGTGCCAATGCGTCATACTCATATCCGGTTTTGAAGCGGGCATTATACGCGTTTAGAAACGCTCTTAAAACGGTCGTGTATACCCTCTTTTGTAAATCCGACGGTATTCCTTTGACAAAATCTCTTGTTATGTCTGTCGCAAGTCCGCTTTCATAATACGCACCGCAATCTATCAAAACAAGTGAACCCGCTTTCAGGATTACATCTTTTGAATTCTTAGAATAATGCGCAAGCGCCGAATTCTTATCAATTGCTACGATTGAATTAAAACTCAAGGATTTAGCACCGTATTTTATAAACTCTTCTCTGAGTTTTTTCGCAATATCATACTCTGATAAATTATCATTCTCTTCAATATACTTTCTTATTGCCTTAATGGCTTTATCCGTCTTTCCAAAAGCATCTTTATAGGCCTCAATCTCCTCAGGGGATTTAACAGCCTTCATATATTTGATATCAGAACTCTTACCTACAGGTTTTCTAATTAAAGCGTAATCATAAGCATTAATAGAAGATTTATCAACAACAAGCTCCCCATCATATTCCTTTAAAAATTTATCACATTCTTCTCCGTTAGTAAAAAGAATCCTCTTATCTTTATCAATAAAAAGTTTTGCCCAAATTTTAGATGAACAATCTTTTGAAAAATCTCTTAGGCCTGTAAGATAAGATACCTCTTCCAGATTTGATATAAACATTGGAGAGATTGGGTTAAAATCTTGTTTAGGCATTGCCTGAATATATTTACTGCTCTCATGCGGTTCAGTAAAATTATTTACAGGGTCTTTATCAAGCAGCTTTATTTTAAACCCCTCAAAACCTTCTAACCTGCTTTGCGAAACCTTTTTTGAAACTATACCTAAAATCTTGTCCGGCTGAATTAATTTTCGTATCTCTTCGTCCTGTTTTTGCCCTAATTGGAGTTTAACAACAGTTACCCCCTCTTTAGCCTCCATATCAGCCTGTGTATGATACCGACCGTCAACAAAGAGGTAAATATTATCCTCTGTAACTAGGGCATCGCCGGTTGATCCGGAAAAACCGGTCAGTGTATATCGCGCATTTTCAGACAATGCCGGATATTCAACCAAATATTCGTTTGTGCAATTGACTAATAGATAATCTACTCCGAGTTTTTTTAATAAATCTTTCATATTTTTAGTATAACACATATAAACGCAGCATATCATGATGGAGTTTTGCAGGACATTATAACATACATATAATATTGTTTATTTACCAAAAAAATAAGGCATAGAACAATATTGTTCTATGCCTTATTTTTATTTGTTATAAAAGTAACTTATGTTATCCTGCTTAATAATAAAGTTTATACAAAGCCGTTCATTATCATCTTTTACCGTCAGATAACAGCTGTCAGAAATTAGTTTTTTGTTTACCGGAGTATCTATATTCCAGTTCTGCTTTATATATTCTTTTGCATCTTTTGAATTATCTATCTTTTCCATTTTTTCTATTAACGTCAGAATATTATTATACTCACCATTTTCTTTATTATTTTTTTCTGACATTACAGAGTATAGATTATATTGATTTATATCCATATTTTATACCTGCTTTCTCAGCTTTTTATATTTTTTTATTATGATCTCCAAGCTTCATCAGCATATTTTTCACAAAGCTCTTCAAACTTAACGAGCGTTTCGCCTACCATGTAAATAATACGCTCTTTGCCTCCAATTTCTTGGTCCTGTACCGGGGCATTTTTCACTTCGTCCGCTGCCTTAGAAACCAATGAGTCAATTTCGCTTTCTGTTAAGACAGCCTTATATTTAGAATATAAAACTCTCTTTATATGTTGAGCATAAACATCAATTTTTTCATATAGGTCATTTAAGTCAAACGTCATACCACTTTCGTTCTCAGCATCTTGCATGCAATCTTTTAGTTTTTGTTCTTCCGGAGTCAGGAAATAATCGTCTGTATAAAGTAAATATTTATCTGTATACATAAAATCATCTACATCTCGTATTATAGGCATTAATGAGTTTAATTTAATATCAGTGCCATCACCATTAGCTTTTTCATTCCCTACAGATTGAATAGCGGTTGCGAAATTGCTATAATCACCATTACTATTACTATATACTTGTTCTATTAACTGCTTTATATTATTTACTAAATCTTCAATCTTCAATACAAATTCTGATTCACTTTGACCTTGAGAAACTTTTTCACCCAGCACAGAATTCATCATTAGAAAATCTTTATAGGAACTACTATTTTTTTGTACCCATACTTGTATTCCATTTTCTACGGCAACTGTCAATGCCATATCAATAACTTTTTCTGCAATAGCACTGTCGAATTCTTTATTTTGCTCTTCTAAGCTTGTTTTTATATATTCTAATAGCTGAGGTCGCATTTTATCCAGCTCTGCAAGCAAAGTATCAACATCCGCTTCAGCTTCTCCTCCTCTAACATCATGCGCTACCAAGAGGCTTTGTGTATTTAGTGTATCTTCTGACAAAAAATCTTCTATTCTAGCATCTTTATCAACACCCGCAGATTTATAATCAAATGTATACGACTCCTCTTCCGGCACTTCTACAGGCTCATCTGTTGGAGGGGTAACAGGTTCAGGAGTTGTTTCGTCATCAGGAAGAGTTACCGGAACTTCAGGAACTGCAGACTCAAGTGTTATAGTACCATATATGTCCAAATAATCGCCTAATTTATTTAGGTTATCAGCATTTGTATACTTATCGCTAGAAGCTGTTTTACCATAATAAACAACTGTGTAATTTGTACCTTCATAGCTATATTTAACCTTATATCCATTGTCATTTTCTTCCAATTGATAAGTAATTTGGAGTTTTTCTAATTCTTCTAAAACATCTAAATCCCCTTCTCCAAGACGCTCATTAATTGCATCAATGTCAAGTTTGTTAGTAACATCCTCAGTCTTTTCGATTCTTTTTAGCTCATACGTTCTTTGCAAATAAGAAACGTCTTTCCTGCCCTTAGTATAGTCTATCATTAATTTTACGCTCCTTTCTATATTTTAACTCTATATTTTGTATAACGTCATTTTTCTTCAAAACTTTAGAAATTCCTAATATTTTTTACATAACTTTACATTTGTTAATGTTTTATACTGTATAATATGATTTAAAATTGCATATAAAACTTGTTTACAAAAGGCTTAGCGTTAAAAAGTACTTATTCAAGCAAGTAATTCTCAAACCTTCTCATAAACATTTCAAAATATTAGACGTGGTAAACTAAAACCTCTTGTATAAAATATTATCTTTTTTGTATAGCACACACTCTTACAATTTCGTCACTAAGGGCAATTTTCTGCTTTAATTATGGCATGAAAGGCTATAAATGGTTAATGGAATAAATTTTAATAGTATTAGTTATATTCTTCCGTTTAAAACTGCAGAAAAAACTCTGTAGTTTCTAAGCCCATTGAGTTTCAAATCAAAAACATAAACAGAGAAATTATTTAGTCCATAAATTATTATAGGTACCTTACTAAAGAAAAATTTAATGACAATGAACGCAAAAACACCGTTTACGATAAGGACGGCAACATATTTGTTCCTTATCAAAAGAATGATGCTGAAAAGATAATTCATCTCACTAATGGCAAAATAAGTGTTTATGCAGAATACATTGACGGAGATTGCGAAAAGATTATATCTTTTGATAAATGCGGTAATGCCATGCAAGGATTCGGCAGCTTCCAAGACTATAACAACGCATAAGCCTGAGACCTACCTTTATATGGAAAATTCTGGATTAACCGCATCAAATATTTCTATGCATGATATATCACTTCAAAACTCAACCAAAAATTAATCTGCAGCAAAACAATGCACAAAATATCGTAAAAACTATTTGGTATAGACAAACTTCCTGTTTTAGGCAGACACTCTATAAGCCTTGCCTTAAAAGAACTCCGGCTTTCAAATGTGCACCGCCAAATTCATCTATATCAAAAGACTTACCTTCATATATAATACGAACCCCGTTTTCATTAACTTTATCGACTGCCTTAAAAGTCCATTCAGGATATCCTGCAACAATCTCATCTATCCGGGCACGAGATAAAACCCCGGACTTACGATTAGGCATAGAATTAACTTTAGAACTTGTACCCGCAATAGAGTTTGACAAATATTTAGCCTTTAGAGCCTGAACAAAATCCACGTTGTCATGCTTATATATACCTACATGCACTGTATTATCAGCCTTTGGCGCCAATTCATGATTTGACTTCATAAAACCATTACCGGCCGTATTAGTATTTCTAAAACTTTTTAAAATTTCCGGAGTTAGTTTAGAAGGAAACTTGTCTGCAATTTTATTCACCATAAATATACTCCTTTTTTTATACTAAAACACGTAAAAATAAAATTTGTATATTTTTACTTTAATCGTTTATCCGGCCGAAAATATCAATCGTTGTCAATATCTGTCAATTTAATCAAATGCCAGCCAAACTGTGTTTCAACCGGTTTTGAAATTTCACCCTTTTTCATCGCAAAAACAGCGTCTTCAAACGGTTTAACCATCATCCCTTTACCAAACCACCTTAAATCACCGCCGTTTCTACCTGATGGGCATTTTGAATATTCTTTTGCCAAGTCTTCAAACGCAGCCCCGTTTTCAATATCAAGCAACAAATTTTCGGCCTGTTCTTTTGTATCAACTAATATATGACTAGCTCTTACTTTCATATTCTTTACTCCTTATTTTATATGCCAGTACATTTTAACATAAAAAAAGACAGATGCATAGCTGTCTTTTTTATAAAAAAAAGGCTAACCGGAAGGTTAGCCGTAAATATCAACCAACAATATCTTTTACTTCTGCCTGTAAGTTCTTAGAATCAATCTTTATTCCGGGCCCCATTGTTGTCGTCAGATAGATTGACTTAACATAAGTACCTTTGGCAGCTGACGGTTTTGCTCTGAGAACCGCATCAACCAATGTTCCGTAGTTCTTAACCAAATCTTCGAGAGCAAACTGTACTTTACCGATAGGACAGTGAATCATACCCTGCTTATCAGCTCTGAATTCAACTTTACCGGCTTTAGCATCTTTTACAGCCTTAGCTATATCTAAAGTTACAGTACCTGTCTTAGGGTTCGGCATCAAGCCTTTAGGTCCTAATACTCTACCGAGTTTACCCAGCATACCCATACAGTCAGGTGTTGCAATAAGTGTATCAAACTCAAACCAACCGCCTGAAATCTTATCAATAATATCTTCCGTACCATAGAAATCAGCGCCTGCTTCTTTTGCTTCATTTACCTTTGGTCCTTTTGCAATAACACAAACGCGGACTTCTTTACCGAGACCCGCCGGTAAAACTACAGTAGATCTGATTTGCTGTTCTGCGTGTTTAACTTCAATACCTAATCTCATGTGGCATTCAACAGTTTCGTTGAATTTAGAAACTTCTTTAGATATTTCCTGTAATTTTGTAAGAGCATCACGTCCGCTTGCCGGTTGTTGGAAATCAGCGAGCAATTCCTGAAGCTTTTTTTGTTTTTTAGTTATTTTTGCCATTTTTCTTATCCTTTCATGGTATTAGCGGACAAAAGTCCTTCCATTCCAATTTGTAACTACAAGAGTACTTTAACAAACTTCCGAATGTTCCAATAATATGGAACGGTCTCCCAACGAAGAGCGGAAGAGGTTAACCTTCCTCTTTTACGGTAACGCCCATTGCTCTGCAAGAGCCCTTAATCATATTTACAGCAGCTTCCATTGAAGTAGCGTTTAAATCATTCATTTTGATTT
>CALUSF010000007.1 GCA_944323325.1 Candidatus Gastranaerophilales bacterium | reverse complement strand
ATAATATAGGGGATTTTTTTTAATACAATGTTAAGTTTTTTGACAATTTTAAAAAACGAAATTTTATCGTATTTTGTTCCCGAAAAAATGGAGTACAAGATTACCGGCAAATGTTTGAAATGCGGAAAATGCTGCAGGTATATGTACAGCTTTGATACGTATACAACCACGGATTTTAAAATAATGCAGTTTTTGTTTCCCGCATACAGAAGGTTTTATATAAGGGGTAAAGACGAGGACGGTAATTTGATATTTGCCTGTAAATATGTAACCGAAGAAGGTTTGTGTTCTGTTTATGACAAGCGTCTTAAAATGTGCAGAAATTATCCTGCAAAAAAAATCTCATATCCCGGGAAATTGCACGAAGGCTGCGGATACAAAGTCGAAGATAAAAGTTTTGAAATGTATTTGCATAATAAAATTCAAAAATGATATTGAATATTTGATTTTTTCTTAAACCTCACTCTGTTAAGCAATGTTAAGCCGGGTTATTGACAAAATTTGAAACATACTATATAGTGTAAAAGTTACAATTAATATTAAAGGGATATACATTGTCTAAACAATATTTGCTTCTAAACAACACGTTTTTGTGCCGAGGATTTAAGATGAATCTATCGCATATTAGCGTGGTGTCTTACAGAGCGAATTTACAAAGATTTTAGGCGGTATCTATAAAAAATAATTAAAGCTTGAGGCTTGTAAATTCAGAAAAGAAAAAGAATTACAAGCCTGTTTTGTATACATATCAGGAGGAAAACACAATGAGAATCAATCCCGTAACTACCCGGAACTACCGGACCTACATCCCAAAAGCAGAAAAAACAAAGTGCAATACGACAGTCTCTCAAAGTACGGATTTGCGTCTTATGGATAAAAATCATAATTATGCGGCTGTAAATTTTAAGGGTATTCCGAACACTTCTTTGGATTTGGTGAAAAAAATTCCTCTTGAGGACCGCTTAGCATCCCTGTTTCAAAATTTTAAACTCGGAGATTTAATTCTTGTAGGCAGAAATTTAAACGAATGCGCCAAAGGTATGTACAAAGATTCGGATTTGGTAAAAAATGCAATTAAACGCAGCTTTTTTATAGAGGATGATAATCTCGGGGGGAATCTGGGTTTTATAAAAAATCCGCTCGGAGATAGAGAGGTTATAAATTTAAATGATTTTGAAGTAGGGTTAATTTCAAATAACAAAACTTATTCTTTAAAACCGCACGAAAGTTTTTATGTTCTTCAGGATGATATACTTATGGTAAACGGCGTGCCGTTAAAAATTAAGGATAAATCCAAGACTGATTTAAGTATGTTCAGGAAAAACTTTGCCAGAGCGTTTGATTATGATAAAGAAGTCAGTCAAAAACTTTCCAGCTTGAATAAAAAAACTATTTCCAATCTTATACAGGGAACGCGCAAAACATCTTCTCCGGTAACGTTTGCTCAGGTTGGAGGGTATAAAGAGCTTAAAGATTCCTTAAAAAAAGATATTATATATCCGCTCAAGTATCCGGATGCGTATGAAAATATGGAGCTTAATCACGGTTTTATTTTGTACGGTTTGCCCGGAACCGGTAAGACCCATATAGCAAGAGCTTTGGCGAATGAAGCCGGTGCAAATTTTATATCGCTTAACGGATTGGATTTAGAATCAAAATGGGTTGGTGAATCGGAAGCAAATTGGCGAAGACTTTTTGCGGAAGCAAAAGAAAACCAGCCGACGATAATTTTTCTTGATGAGTTTGATGCCGTTGCAAGAAGCCGCGACAGTAAAGATGAGTACGGAAATAAAGTCGTTAACCAGATTTTAACTCTTATGACAGATATTGATAATGAGGGTGAAAATGTGTTTGTTGTCGGTGCAACCAATAATTATAAGGCATTAGATAAGGCCATTATTCGTTCAGGCAGATTCGGAAAACATTATGAAGTTGCTCCGCCGGATTTGGATGCACTCAGAGAAATTTTTGATATCCAGACTAAAAATAAACCGTTAGATGAGAATATTAAAAAAGATGAAATGCTTAATAAATTATTGAGCGTTGGTGCAACCGGCGCCGATACAAAACATATAATAAATGAAGCTCATAATAACGGCTATATAAGAGCGGGAATTTTTCAGAAAATGGAAGACGGGACATTTATTCCGCAAGATATAAGGCAGTTTAAAATTATGCAGGAAGATTTTGATAAGGCTCTCGATGATTTTCTGAAAGATAAAACATCTAATACAAGAAGAAAAATCGGCTATAATAATTAATTTCTGTCAGAACAATTCTGCAGTCGATATATTTAAAATGCGCCTGTTTTAAGTTAACAGACGCATTTTTGTTCTTATTCTTTAAATGTTAAGTCCGGATGTCTTGCTGCGAGTGTTTCATCAACACGCTTAATTGGAGTTGTTTGAGGGGATTTTAAAACTTCCTCCGGATTTTCTTCAATCTCGCGTGCAATTTTTAACATTACTTCCGCAAAGTTATCCAAAACCTCTTTAGATTCTGATTCTGTCGGTTCTATCATTAATGCCTCGTGTACAATCAACGGGAAATAAACCGTCGGCGGATGGCAGTTGTAATCCATCAAACGTTTTGCAATACCGAGAGTTGAGACTCCAAGATGATGTTGTTTCTCGCCTGAAAGTACAAATTCATGCATACACGGTTCATCATATGGTAATTCGTATACACCTTTCAACTTTTCTTTCAGGTAATTTGCATTTAACACGGCATCTCCGCTTGCGATTTTGAGATTATTGCCCATCATAAGAATGTACGCATAAGCTCTGACGAGTACTCCGAAATTGCCGTAAAAACTTCTTACTTGGCCGATAGAATGTTTTATATTGTAGTTTCTTTTATATTTTCCGTCTTCCAGAACTATAACCGGCGCCGGCAAAAAATCTTTAAGCTTTTCAACAACTCCTACGGGACCGGCTCCTGGACCTCCTCCGCCGTGCGGTGTTGAAAAAGTTTTATGCAAATTTAAATGCACAACATCAAAACCCATAAGTGCCGGATTTGTCCAGCCCATAACCGCATTAAAGTTTGCGCCGTCATAATAGAGAAGCGAACCGTTATCATGCATTATTTTTGAAATTTCCAGAACTTTCTCTTCAAAAATACCGAGAGTATTTGGGTTTGTCATCATAATTGCCGCAACATCTTTATCAAGAAGTTTTTGTAATTCTTCTATATCAACCTGCCCGCGTGAATTTGATTTTACTTCAACAATATCAAAGCCGCACATTTTTGCGCTGGCAGGGTTTGTTCCGTGTGCGGAATCCGGTACTATAACTTTTTTGCGATTGGTTTCTCCGCGGGTTTCAAAATATTTTTTTATAATCATCATTCCCGTAAGCTCACCGTGAGCCCCCGCGGCAGGCTGCAATGTAATCGCATCCATACCTGTAATTTTCTTTAACGCTTCCTGTAAATTATACATTAATTCCAGAGCCCCTTGAGAGTCTTCGTCAGTCTGAAGAGGATGAAGATTCGTAAAACCTTCAAGCGAGGCAAGAAGTTCATTAACTTTCGGATTATATTTCATTGTACAGGAACCAAGCGGATAAAATCCTTTTTCAATGCAAAAATTCCGGTCTCCGAGTTCTTTATAATGTCTCATAACATCAAGTTCACTCAATTGTGGAAGCCCTATTTTGCCTTCCCGTAAAAATTCTTTAGGCAAAAAATCTCCTAATGTGTATTCACCGACTCCGATACCGTCCACTCCCGATGATTTTTCAAATATTGTTTTCATCCGTTACTTCTTCCTGTTTTAATAGTTCTTTTTTTATTTTATCCAAAGCGTTTTGTATAATTCTTGAAATTCTTGACTGCGAAATATTAAATTCTGCGGAAATATCTTTTAACTTTTTGTCATAAAAATATTTTGCCTCAATCAAATCCTGCTCTCTTTGAGAAAGTTTTTTCATTATTTCGCATATTCTGTGTTTTAATTCAACAATTTCTGCTTTTTCTTCCGGGGTTCTGTGTAAATCCTTAATTACAGTCGGATTATCAGCGTCGGCCATTTCTTCAATTGATAAAATTGTCTTATAAACTGCATCTTTAATTTTTTCCTGTTCGGTTTCCTGATCTTTCATAACGTACCATTTATAACGGCGGCGCATTTCGTTCCTTATAGCCCACTTTATTGCCTTTGTAAGGTATGCCGTATTATACAGGTCTTGTTTTTTGCTGTTATTTAACAAATAGTATACTGTATAATTTGCAAGGCTGATTACCTCTGAAAGCTCTATCAAACCAAGATTGGAAAATTTTTTGTACTCAACTTTTGATATAGTTTCTATTAATTCTTTATATTTGGAAAGATTATCCCGACTCTTTCGCTCTCTGTTTATGGTATCTAAATCTTTCATATAATACAATCATATCAGAAAATAATATATAAATGCAAGAAGCTTAAAAATTTACAATTATATAAGAGTATGTTACAATGTCGATTAAAGAGAGGGTATACGAAATGAGATATTTTAAATATATTAGATCTTTGATGCTGGCCGGATTAAGTGCCGTAATATTAACAACGAGCGCTGTTTATATCGAACAGGCGGAAGCACAGCCGACTCAAACATTGCAGGCTGCAGCAAGCAGTACAAATAAGGTTTATCAAGTTTCACCTTTGATGGTTGTAAATGCTCCGTCAAGTTATTTGAACAAAACCGTGCTTATGAAAGCTAAGTTTGACAAGTTTTCTACACTTGGCTTAGATTATAAACCTGCATTCAGATCTTCGGATGATTATATTTCTTTTTTAATTAAGAGAGATGATACAACGCATGATATTCCTCTCTCGGAAATGAAATTATTTTTAACCAGAACCGAGGCTGAAAAATTTATAGATTTAAAAACGAACGATGAGGTAGAAATAAAGGGTGTCGTATTCTCTGATGCTCTCGGAGATACCTGGGTTGACGTAAAACAGCTTACAATTACTAAAAAAGCCCCTGATACAGATGATAATAACGGAGTAAAATAGGTTATGCCGGACAATAAAACAGAATTGAAACAGGAAAAGGATAAAGACAAAAAAAAAGTATTTCTGACTGTTCACGGTCATTTTTACCAGCCGCCAAGAGAGAATCCATGGTTGGAAGCAATAGAACAGCAAGATAGTGCACAGCCTTTCCATGATTGGAATGAGCGAATTAATGCTGAGTGCTATAATCCGAATTCTGTATCAAAAATTGTTGATTCCAAAAATAAAATTCTTAATGTTGTAAATAACTACGAATACATAAGCTATAACTTCGGGCCTACACTTCTTTCCTGGATGGAAGAGTTTGCGCCGCTTGCGTATGAAAGGGTTATAAAAGCTGATATAAATTCAAGACGCGCTCATTCCGGCCACGGAAATGCCATTGCTCAGGTATATAACCATATGATTATGCCTCTTGCAAATGAAAGGGATAAGCAGACTCAAGTTAAATGGGGTATTAAAGATTTTGAATACCGTTTCGGCAGAAAACCGGAAGGTATCTGGCTTGCTGAAACGGCGGTAGATGATGATACATTAAGAGTTCTTGTCGAAAATGATATAAAGTTTACTATTTTATCCCCGTATCAGGCGCAAAAAATTCGCAAAGAGGGCGAAAATACCTGGCAGGATGTAAGCTGGGGTAATATTGACCCTGCGCGTTCTTACAGATATTATATTAAATCCGCCCCCGGCAAGTTTATTGATTTATTTTTCTACGACGGAGCTATTTCCCGATCTGTAGCTTTTGATGAACTTTTAACCGACGGTAATAAATTTGTTAACAGGCTGAAAGACGGAATTTCGGATTTAAGAAATTATCCCCAGCTCGTACATATTGCAACAGACGGAGAAAGCTACGGACACCACACAAAATTCGGCGATATGGCGCTTGCTTATGCGATGAAATTAAAGGTTAAAGATGCCGGATTTACGGTAACGAATTATGCGGAATACCTCGAAAAATACAGGAGTGACTGGGAAGTAGAAATTAAACCTGTTTCTTCATGGAGCTGTTTCCATGGTGTAGGCAGATGGTGTGAAGATTGCGGATGTTCAACCGGCGGTCATCCCGGATGGAATCAGAAATGGAGAAAGCCGCTGAGAAACGCTCTTGACTTTTTGAGAGACGAAATGACGGCACTTTATCAAAGACAGGGGAAAAAATATTTTAAGAATCCTCAAGATGCTCGTGATAATTATATTTCAGTTATTATGGACAGAAGTGATATAAGTGTTAAGAATTTTCAGGATGAGTATTTTGTCGAAGGTTTGGACGAAGAGCAAAGAGTAAAAGCTATGGAGCTTCTTGAAATTCAAAGGCAGGCAATGCTTATGTATACGAGCTGCGGTTGGTTTTTCTCGGAGATTTCCGGTATTGAAACCGTTCAAATTATGAAATATGCGGCGCGTGTAATGCAGCTTGCTAAGTCTTTTGTCAGAAAAGATTTAGAAACTCCGTTTTTGGAAATATTAAAAGAAGCAAAAAGTAATATTCCGGAGTTTGGAACCGGAAAGGATGTGTACGAAAAATTTGTTAAACCGTCTGTTGTTACGGCAAAACAAATTGTGAGCCTCTGGGCAATATCTTCAATGTACACTGATATTGAAGATGAAGAAAATGTGTACTGTTATAAAATCAGAAAACATTCGTACAAAAGTGTTACAAAGGGAAATTCGAAACTAGTAACCGGTCATATTGAAGTTGAGTCAAAAGTTACACTTGAAAAATCAAATATGATTTTTGTTTTGCTCCAATTCTCGGGCGGAGATTTCCAATGTGCGATAAAAGAATACTCAACGGATGAAGAATTTCTTGATATTCAAAAAGAACTTGTAAGAACGTACCTTGTTTCTCCTTTAACGGAGATAATACGTTCAATAGACAGTTATTTCGGTTCTGAATACTTTACATTAAAAGATATATTTATTGAAGAAAGACGCAAAATCCTCCAAACAATGCTTAAAGGCAAGCTGCAAATATTTGCGAATACATACGAATCTATGTATAACGAGGGTAAAGGCTCAATTTATCAAATGCAGACATTGGGGCTTGAAATTCCGAAAGAGTTTAAAATTTCGGCGCAGTATGTACTTACTAAGCAGTTTAATGATTTGTTTGCGGATTCGCGCGGATTTTTGGACAGCGATATAATTCAACAAGCTTCTGACATAAATTTTGAAGCGAAGAGAATCGGTATTGAAATTGATAAAACTCCTACTTCAAAAATTTTCAGCAAAAAAGTTGCCCAGAATATTAACAGGCTTTCTTATGCATTGGATTTACAGCAGGTTGAAGCTACGCTTGAACTTTTGGATTGTATTGCAAAGCTTGAAATTAAAGTTGATATTGCGGAAGCCCAGAGCTATTATTTCTCTAAAATAGTTACTAATATTGCGGAACTTATCCAGAATATAACTTGTCAGGCGGACAGAGATTTGCTTGTAATGCTTTTTGATATCGGAGAAAACCTGAATATAAATATGGATTATTACAAACAGATGTTTAATAAGGCGTTAGTCGGCAAAGCGTAGAATTAATCCAAGTACTTTTTGTCTGCGAGTTCATCCGGCATAAATTGCTGAACAACGTCAGGTGCGTCGTGAGTGTAAATATAACCCTCTCCGAAGCCGTATTTTTTAGCATCCTTATAGTGAGCATCTCTCAAGTGCATCGGAGGCGGAAAATCGTTTCCGGCTTGGATATCTGCAAGAGCTCGGTCTATTGCGACACAAGCTTTATTTGATTTAGGTGCTTTTGCAACATATACAACTGCATTTGCAAGCGGAATTCTGCCTTCGGGCAGCCCTATGATTTCTACGGCCCGATAGGCATTAACAGCTATATTCATAGCGTTAGGGTCTGCGGTTCCGACGTCTTCCGCTGCGCAAACGATAAGCCTTCTTGCAATAAAACGGGGATCTTCACCTGCTTCTATCATTTTAGCCAGATAATATATTGCGGCATTCGGGTCGGAGCCGCGCAGACTCTTTTGAAATGCTGATGCGCAGTCATAATGTTCTTGGGTTGAATATCTGGTATTTCTTTTTTGTGTAATACTCTCTAAAATATCAACGGTTAAAAGTCTCGTATCATTAGAAAAATTACTTGCAAAATAAGAATTTTCAACAAGATTGAGTGCGCATCTTGCATCTCCTCTTGCATTATTTACAATAAATTTGGTGACTTCTTCGTCATACTGTATCGGCTGATAGTTTTTTTCAAGATATTCGAATCCGCGGTTAATTATTTTGGCCATACTAACATCATTAATAGGATTAAGTCTTATTACCTGTACTCTGGAAAGAAGCGCCGGAACAACCTGAAAAGAAGGGTTCTCGGTGGTTGAGCCTATAAGAAATACCGTTCCGTTTTCGACGTGAGGCAAAAGTGCGTCTTGTTGCGTTTTCGAGTAGCGATGAATTTCGTCAATAAACAGGATTGTTTTTTGTCCTGCTCTAAGGGCTTCGCGGGCTTTTTCCACGGTCTCTTTAATTTCTTTGATGCCGGAAGTCACTGCGGAAAGTTCTATAAACTGTGCATTTACTTTTGTTGCAATTAGTCTGGCAAGAGTTGTCTTGCCGCATCCCGGTGTTCCCCACAAAATAAGTGAAAACAGGCGCTGTGTTTTTAAAAGATTTAGAAGCGGTGAATTCGGTGCTACAACATTAGACTGGCCGAGAAATTCATCCAATGTTTTGGGTCTCATAATCTCCGCTAAAGGCGTTTGACGATTTGTTTCTTCTAGTTGCGTGAATAAATTCATACCAACATGGTAGCACAAATTTATTATGTTATAATATAAATTTAAAGAAAGGAGTTTTATATGGAATTAAGAGGTTCAAAAACAGAAGCAAATCTCCAAAAGGCTTTTTCAGGAGAATCAGAAGCAAGAAATAAGTATACTTATTATGCTTCTCAAGCAAAGAAGGATGGATACGTTCATATTGCAAGAATTTTTGAAGAAACTGCAAATAATGAAAAAGAACACGCAAAAATTTGGTTTAAATTGTTACACGGCGGTTCAATCGGGGCAACTCCCGAAAATCTTGAAGATGCTGCTGCCGGCGAAAATTATGAATGGACCGATATGTACGCAAATTTTGCAAAAGAAGCAAGAGAAGAAGGGTTTAACGATATTGCTCTTCTGTTTGAAAACGTAGCAAAAATTGAAAAGGAGCACGAAGAAAGATATAGGAAGCTTTTAGAAAATATCAAAAAGGATGAAGTATTCAAAAAAGACGAACCCGTCGTTTGGGAATGCGCCAACTGCGGATTTACATATACAGGAACTTCCGCTGTTGAAATTTGTCCGGTTTGCAAGCATCCGAGAAGCTATTTTATGCTGAAAGCAAAAAATTATTAATAAGATTTAGGATACAGAAAAAAGCCAAAAAATATTATAAGATTCGGTTTAACATAGCTGAATCTTATTTATTTTTTCTTGCAATAATTAAAATTACACCGGAAAGAACCATTATTATACCAAATATTATTCTTGGCGTAAGTTCTTCGTGAAAAATCAAAACTCCGAAAAATATTGCGGTAAGAGGTTCAAGTGAGCCTAATATTGCGGCAGTTGTAGAGCCTACAAGCTTTATGGAAATTGTAATCGCTTCAATAGAAATTATTGTTGGTAAAAGTGCCAACCCTGAAGTATAAAGCCACAATAAGGGTTTGTCTAACGGCTGGAGGAGCGTACAAAATTTAAGATTGACAATATAAACAAAGAGTCCGAATAACATTACATAAAAACTGAGTTTTGAACCGTTAAGGTGTCTTACGGTTTTGATATTTTTAACTCCCACGATATAAAGTGCATACAAAAGTGCCGAAAGCAAAACTAAAATCACTCCGTGCAAACTAAGTGTTGCATCGTCTTTTCCGTGATACAAAAGAGTTATGCCCGCAGAAATTAAAAATATTGATGTAATAACCGTTTTGGAAATTTTTTCTTTGAAAAAAATCCCCATTATAACAGTGACAAGTACGGGATAGATAAACAGTATTGTACAGGCAATTCCCGCATCTATATATCTAAATGCATCAAATAATGTCAGCGAAGAAAGCGAAAAGAAAATACCGAGAAAAAACAACGGTAATATTTCTTGGCGGTGAATTTTCAATGACATTTTTTTATGGATTTTTAACCATAAACCGTAAATTATAACTGCAAAAAAATACCTGTAAAATAAAACGGAATTAGTTCCAATGCCTGCTGCGTATAGCGGAAGTGCAAACAGAGGATTTGTACCGTAACTTACGGCAGCAACTGCGCCTGAGATTATTCCCGTAACACGTCTCTTCATATAGTGCCAAATTTAACCTAAACAGGTATAAAAATCAATCTATTGAAATTTATATCCAAATAGGTTATACTTTGTGAAGAAAAATCTAAAGGAGTGTAGTTATGTATAAAAAAATACTTTCCCTGTTCTTTACACTTGCTATATTGGGTTTAAACACGGTTCCCGTATTGGCAGAATGTGCTGAAAAAACTACTGCTGTAGAGCATCTTGATGTTCATAAAAAAGCGCCTTGTAATGTTGTAACGATTACGAATCTCAGAAAAACCGTTGAAAAAGGAAACGTTCTTCAATTTGTATTTGATGAAAAATACTTCTCAAAATGTTCACAAGCGGGGGATATCGTTCACTTTGTAGTGCCGCAGGCTCTTTATACTTGTGAAGGAACTTTGATTCTTCCCTGCGGAACAAAAATTACTGCGGAAGTCATTAATGTTGAAAAGCCGAAATGGTTCAACAAAAACGCTCGTGTAAGTCTAATTTTCAGACAAATTATTTTACCGGATAATACTTGTATAGATATTAAAGCAAGACCGTTCACTAAGGATTGCAAATTGAAAGAAGGACCTTGGACAACGGCCGGAAAGCTTACACTTTCCACCTTGACTTTAGGAATAGTAGGTGCAGGTGCCGGTGTCGGCTTTGCTTTTATTCCTAACCCGGCAAAAATCGGTACGGGGCTTGCTATAGGTATTCCGATAGGCTGCGGTGTCGGTTTTGTAACGGGTTTGATAACTCCGGGCTGCCACTACAAGGCTAAAAAGGGCGAAGCTGTATATGCATTGCTGATAGATGAATTCAGTGTTTGCAATAAATAAAAAACTTATATATGCAAAAAAGAAATCCCTCTAATTTTAGAGGGATTTCTTTTGTATTAATTATTTTAGCTTAATTTTTCAATTAAACTTGCATGTTTTGATGCGAACTCTTTTCCTCTTGATATTATTGCGGCTTTTAAAATTGCGTGCAAATCAATAGGTGTAAGTTCTTTATAATTGTTAGGCAGTCTAAGTGACCAGTTTTGGTCGCCTGAAGTGCCAGGTCTGTTATAAACATCATTAATCTGGAAATAATCGGTAAAGAACATTTGAATATTTTTTGCTTTTGATGCAAAAATCTCTGTTATTTTTACAAATTTCAAGTAGTCTTTATCCTTTGTTAACCTTACAATAATGTCGTCTTTGTTCTCTGCTTCCGCAAATAAATCTTCTACAAGATTTTTTGCGTGCAAATAACCTTCATGGGTATTAATCATACTTTCTGCCCACATTTCAATTGGATTATTATCATGTGTTCCGACCATAGTCCAAACATTTGGTCCGATGTTTTTACATCTGTACGGATGGTCAGGTCTTTCCGGAACTACAAATTGAGTCAGTCTCATTCCCTGCAGTTCATATTTCTTCATGACGGCATCTACCGGGTTTGTTAATGTACCTAAGTCTTCGCAGACAATTGCGTTTTTATCCAAGCCGCATTCTTTTGCAGCTTCGATTACAATTTTTTCAACAAAACGGCCGTAAAGCTTAATTTGTTCTTCGGATAAAGTTTTTACACGCTTTTCTTTATCAGCTTCAAGAGTTAAGTCCAAATCCGATTCTTTTGCAATAGCGTATCTTGAAAGCTCCGGATGCTCGGGAGAAGAATATAATCTTCCGGCACCTTCTTCACATTTTGGCTTTTTGCCTACTTTGTAAACCCAAGGGTCAATTAAACCTACTATATGATCGATTCTGACACCGCCGGGGTTTTCTTTAAACATCTTCTTGTAAAGGTTTTTCATGAGCTTTCCGCCTTCGCCCAGTGAACCGTCGGAATTAAACATCTTATCCGGATCCATTACCGGGAAGCCCCAAGCTTGACCGTCTTTTGAAAAATAATCAGGCGGGCAGCCCAAATACCAGCCTTCAAGGAATAATGACTGATATGCCCAGGCGTCTCTGTCGGAGAATGCAACCTGACGATCCGCTATCATTTTTATACCTTTTGATAAGGCGTATTTTTTTGTTTCTTCATTTTGAACTTCCAGTACAAACTGGCAGAATTTGTAGAATTCAATCTCGTCAGAGTATTTATTTTTTATTTCTTCAATGCGTTTTGCATAGATTTTTTTCTCTTCATCTGATTTTGGGTTCATCAAATTCTTATCTGTTTCATTTTCCCAGGTATACCAAAAATCATTGTTGTTTTCGATTGACAGTGCTTCGTATAATGAATCATTGTCTAACCATTGTGAATTTTCTTTTTTGAATTTTTCGAACTCTTTTTTCAGCGGAGAGCCCAAGAGTCCCCCGTGAATATCTTTAAAGTTTCCCCAGGCTTCTTTTAAAGCGTCATTTTGTGCTTTTGTAATATAAGAATATGCTGTTCTGCCTTGGTTTTGATTCGGATTACCCGCGACAACTTTTTCAAACGTTTCTTGGGAAAGGATATTATCCCACTTCTTTTCAGTCAACTGCTTGAGATCTATAAAAAGCGGATTGCCCGAAAAAATTGTTCCTGTATAAGGGGATGAATCCGAGCTTTTAGTTTTGCCTGCCGGACCGAGCTGAAGCGCATTAAAAATACCATGGACATAGTCTATTAAATCATGGCCGGCGCTTGAATTGAATGAACCAAATCCGGTGTCTTCACCTTCCTTTGAAGGGAAGCTGCTTCCGTGAATAATTAAAGCAAAGTTCTCTTTTCCTAATACTTTTAAAGCTTCTGATACAAGTTTTGTATCAATTTTTTGTGATGTTAAACAGACCATAAATTTTTACTCCTTATCTTCTTTATTGAGTGTATCATTTACAAGAACTAATTTCAACAGGTTGAAGTACTCGAAAAAAAGAAGG
Source organism: Candidatus Gastranaerophilales bacterium (assembly GCA_944323325.1). Taxonomy (GTDB): domain Bacteria; phylum Cyanobacteriota; class Vampirovibrionia; order Gastranaerophilales; family Gastranaerophilaceae; genus CAG-196. The sequence goes on along the minus strand of CALUSF010000007.1, from coordinate 20,401 downwards.
TTTTATAAAAATAAAAAGGGTGCAAAAGCACCCTGAAAATCCAACTATCACAAATCAATATATTATTAAAATTTTCATACTTCTTATTTGTTTTAGAAGTTTATTGGTTTATAAGTCGAGAGGAAATTTTTAAATTCTCCTAAACCTCTGAACTTCTAAACTCCTCAACCAATTACAGCGGTTTATTCCATAAAGATTCTGCAAATTTACTTTGCATAGCGCTGTTTTCAACTGATAAAGAAACATTGTTAGGTGCAAAGATAAATACCATATCGCTGATTTTTTGTGCCGTACCGTTTAACGCATGAGCCGCACCGCAAACAAAATCAATCGTTCTTTGGGATTGTTCTTTATCAAGTAAGTCTAAGTGCAAAATAACAGTCTTTTTGTCAATTAACTTTTTCACTATTTGTGCTGACTCAGAAAAAGAACGGGGTTCAATAACTGTTACCTCTCCGGATTTATAAGAATTCGGATGAGAAACAACTTTTGATTCTCTTTCAAATGAACGTTCCGGCCTGTTGCTAACCTTTGTATTGTATATTGAATCTAACGCCAAAGTTCCGTCTGTATCATAATCGCCTTCACGGTCAACTAAGTCCATAAATGCGTCGTCATCTCCGTTGTCATTAAAACTTTTTGTGAAAAAATTTACGAATCCTCTTAATCCTTCTGATAATGCCATTTCTCCTCCATTATATTCTACTTAAATAACTTTCTTCCTATTCGTATCATTGTTGCGCCTTCTTTAAGCGCTACTTTGTAATCATCACTCATCCCCATTGATAATTCCGGAAGCTTTATATTAAATTCTGCTTCCAGACCGTCGCGAAACTCTCTAATGTCACTGAACAATTTTGTCAGCTCTGTCTCAGATGCGTTTAAAGGTGCTATGTTCATTAAACCGACAATCTCTATACCATCTAATTTAAGAATCTCGCCGAGCTCTCTTCTCAACTGCTCTTTTGTATATCCGAATTTCTGCACTTCGCCCGCATTATTGACTTGTAATAAAATCTTCTCTCTCTTATTTAACGTACAGGCCGCTTTGGAAATAACACTTGCGATTTTAAGCGAATCAACGGATTGGATTACATCGAAATGCTTTACGACTCTTTCCGCTTTGTTTGACTGCAAGTGCCCTATGAAGTGAAATACGGAATTCTCTCTGATCTCGGGAGGCAGCTGCTCAATTTTTCTTATAGCATCTACGGCTCTCGATTCTCCAAAATTCCTAATCCCTGCTTCATATCCCGCTTTTATTGCATTTATTCCGAAATATTTGGTTACTGCGACTATTTTAACTTTAGAATGTGCGATATCTTTTTGGATTTCCTGAAGATTTGTTTTTACCAAAGCTGAATCTACTGCTATTTCTTCGTTCCAGTTTTGTGATGGTATTAACATTTCTCCCCAACCCTCATTTATATTATATACCAGAAATTATACGGTGTACAACTCCCGATTTGTAACAACTTTCACGATTTTTCAAATCATGCCGAAACCCATGTTTCACATGGATTTCGACCATGTTTGAAATGTTAAGTTTTGTGAAGTTTTTAGTTTTTTGTTAAGAATTTGACAAGATTTTTCAAAGAAATTTTTAAAAAGGCATGCCTTTTTGAAAACGTGACTGAATGACTAAGTCTAATAATGTTATAAATAATTCTAGCTTTTCTATGTGCTTTATAAACTCTTATTCACTTATTCACCTAACCCCCTACTGTCCGAGATATGCCAAAGTTTCCATGATACTGCTTGCTGTTGAGAATACACGCGAATTCATCTGAATCATTCTCTGGGCCGTAATCATGTTTGTTAATTCTGCGGCAATATCTACGTTAGAACCTTCATAACCGCCGGATTCAATTGAACCGAATGAAACTTCGCCGGCCATACCGTAATAGACTTCTCCTACGTCGGCTCCCCATTCCCACAGGTTATTGTTCACGGATACCAAGCCTTCTTCATTAACCATTGTGGCAAGTTCAATTACGAAATTAGATTCCTCGATTGATGATCCGACTGCACTTACATCATTCCCGCGTATGGTAATACCTTCCGGTGTCGTATATTTCCAATGTACGGAATAAGTATCATCGACATATTGGGTTAAAATTGAACCGTCGCTGTATGTTGCAGCTATAATCCCGTTTTCGTCAACAGTTGTTGACATTAATGTAATAGCATTAGGGTCATTGTAATTTACCATTTCCTGTAATGTTACAACCTGACTCAGTTGATCGGACGGATTGCTGTTACCTAAGCCGGTTTCACCTATAAAATTACTTTCTGCGGAATCAAATGTAATGTCTCCGGTATATGAAATTCTTCCGTCTCCGGTAATGCTGAAACTTACTCCGGTTCCGTCAAGAGTTTGGTTAAATGAATCTATAATACTTTGTACAGTGGGATCTCCTTCTGGTACTGTAAGTGTATACTGCCGACCGCCGACTGTTACCTCAATAGTACCAGTGTTTATTTTTGCATTGTTTAATTGACTTAGTGTTTTAGTCGCTAAATTTGGGTCGCCGGTGACAGTAGCACTTAAGTTTTTAGGGACTTTTACCGTCTCACCTGAACTCGCATTTGAATACGGAGAGTCTGCTGCAACAACTTTCATCCCGGATTGTGTAACAATATTTCCTTCAGAGTCTGTACTAAACACACCGTCACGGGTATAGTATAATTTACCGTCTGAATCCTGAACTACAAAAAAGCCGTTACCGGATATCATTAAGTCCATATCACGGCCTGTGCTTACAAAGTCGCCGGATGAAAAATCTCTGGTAATACCGCCGATTTTTACACCAAGACCTATTTGTTTAGGGTTAGTTCCGCCGCCTTCGTTTGTGGCTGCACTTCCGTATGATAAGTTCCTTGAATATAGCGTTTCAAAAGTCATGTTCGCTGATTTAAAGGCTGTAGTATTAATGTTGGCAACGTTATTTGCAATAACATTGATTTGTGATTGTCCGGCATTTATGCCTGTACTTGCCGTATGTAATGCTTGTGACATTAGTTCTCTCCTCTCTTCCGGTAACTTGTATTTTTGTTGTTTTTACTAAGGTTAAATTTTTGATTATGCAGCATTTTGGTCGGTGCTGTCACTTACTGTATCCGAAGAACCTTCTTCTCTTATTGATACAATATTAGCTATTGAATAATATTCACCGTTAACTTTTACTTTGCCGGTTCCGTCTTCAAAGCTTGCTTCAGTGACGATTCCGCTGACAACTGTATCTTCTTCTCCTTCTTTTTCTGAAGGTATTTTTATTGTAACTTCTTTACCAATCATGGATAGTGTTTGTGTAATTTCTGCATTTGCGGCAATGTCAGAATATAGTGCTGAAAGATAACTCATACAATCTTCAAAGCCTTCATTCATCTGTGTCATTTGTTCCAATGTTGAATATTGTGCCAACTGTGCAAGCCATTCCGTATTATCTGTAGGCTGGGTCGGATCCTGATTTTGTAATTGTTGCAGCATAAGTGTTAAAAACATATTTGCATCACTTGTGTCTGTGCTTGTTGTTCTTCCGACATCTGTTTGATTGTATGCAGTTTGATTCTGCATTGCTGTTATTTCGCTGCTTATGGTACTCATAAACTTCTCTCCCGTGTTTTAAGTTTCATCATTTTGTGCAAAAGATATCATCTGTTCAAATTGTTTTTCATCATGATGTTCTTTTCTTTGTTCTTGTTCTTTGTTACCGCCTCTTGAGCCTTCCTCTTCGGTCCAATCGGGATTATATTCACTTTTTTGTGTGTCATTCATTTTGACTGTAACAGTATCTACGCTTACGCCATGTGATACCAGTGTATCTTTTAAACCGTCAAGCCCTTTCATGAGAAGATTTTTTGCATCTTGGGTTGCAACGGTGAATTGTGCGGACAAACCTTCTTTAGTATTAATTAACTGAACAGATACTTTGCCCAAAGACTCCGGATTTAATACGATGTTAACTTTTGAACCGTTATTTAATCCTTCAAGCTGCTTGCTTATCTGTTCAAGAATTTTACTCGGATTGGTTTCTGCAGCAGAAGGCTTAGCAGTTTGAACGTTTGTCGGTTTAATTTCTGTTTTCATCTCAACCGTAAAATCCGCATCTGCTTGAAGCATTGCTTTTACACCTTGTTCCTGCGGACTTTGATTCTGCATTAAATCTGAACTATTATCTCCGCTGCTGCTTGTTTCAGTCTCTACTGATTCTATATTTAACTCGTTTAATGTTTCTTCATCAACTAATTCTTCAAGAGTTTTGCCTTCAGTTTCATCGTTTTCGGTTTTTGTTGTAATGTTATTAACTGTCTGGCTTTCCTGCGCTGTTATATTTTTTGTAAGACTTTCCGCGGTTGTGTTTAATGAACTTTTATCGAAGGTTATCTCTAAAGTTTCCTGATTTTCGGTTGTGTCATTTTCAGGAATTTTTGTATTTTGAAGAGAATTTTCTGGCGGAATAATATTTTGTACTATTTCTTTTGTGATATTGGTTTTCATTTCGGTATTGTCTCCCGCTGTTTCAGTTTCATCTGAAGATTCTTCCGTTGTATCGGTTTTAACATCTGTAATATTTGATAAAAGTTCCCAATCTGTAATGTACTCTCCGTCTAAAGAATTTTCAGCTTTATCTGTACTGTTCGTACTGTTTTCTTCTTTGTTAATATCTTGAGGCTGATTATCCGCAGCGTTGTTTTTATCTACATTATTCTCTGTTGTTTTGTTTTCAGTCTCATTTTTTTCTGATATATTACTATCATTTTCCGGTTGTTTTTTATCTGTTTCTTGCTGATTATGTACAACGGATGAATCAGTATCGGAAGTTTTATTCATTTTATTGTTATCAGTTTTGGAATAAAAAGATGTTGTCTCCTGCTTTCCGCTTGTTTTATCCAAAAGCTTTTGAAAATCATTGCTTTTTGCAAACGTATTTCGATTTGCCGGACTTTCAACTGTATTTTTAAAAGTATTATTTAGATTGTTTAGAACTGCTGTTGTCATTTTTATCCTATGTTAAATCTTGCGGATGTAATATCATCAATTTCTTTCATTTCCTGATACAGGAATTCTTTGTAAAACTCTTTCTCCTGCTTTTCTTTAAGCTTTTTGAGCGTTTCTACCTTTTTGTAAGCCTCTTGTACCTCCATTTGTTTCCTTTTGAGAATTGCTTTCGTATTATCAATAATTCTTTCCTGATTTTTGATATCGCCGGCAAGTTTTATACCAAAGTCTCGATGGGCTTCTATTTGAACAATGTCGAGTTCTCCGGAATTATAGAGTGTGTCAAGCTTTTCGGAATTTTGGCTCTGTGCGTGTAAAATATTTTGAAGCTTTTCTTGCTGTTGATTTAGTGCAGAAACAATTTTTGCCATTTCCATTTGCTTTTGCTCAAGTTCTTTTTCTCGCATATCAAGAACGACCTGCAATCGAAACTTGAATTTCTTCAATTTTACCTACCTCACCAAAATGATACATTTAGTACCTCTAATACTTTACAGCATGACGGCATGCTTACCATCGTTTATATGGTTGAAATTTTTGAAATAAATCAAAGGGGGAAGGGGTGAAAGGGGTAAAGATGGGGTGCGGCATCTAAAACACGTTTGTATTATTTGTATTTGTAAAAGAAGAAAAGAAAAGTTTTCGGCATTTTCTGTATATAGCGAAACAATTCCGGATTTTTGTACAAATTCACCCGGATTTGGTGCAAAATTATTCATAGCTTTTGTATATTGTTGATTTTGGGTAATATAATACATTAAACCTTAACGTTGGCACTACATTGGTATAAAAATTTTTTTGAGTTTTTTACAATTCTTCGTTAGGGTGAAGCCCCTTAATTCCTTTTAGTCCGAGCTGCGGGGTGTATTCCCAATTGTATTTTTTATATAACGGCAAAATGTTTTTATCAATACATTTTTGGATAATTATTGTATCATAGTGTTTTTCACTCTTATTAAGATATTCCGCCAAGAGTTCGGTTTTTATATTTCCCGCACCGCGTCCTAAGCCGCAGAGAGAGGAATCAACGATTATATTTCGTGTCTTTAACGTATTAATAAATTGGATTGCAAGTCCGAAAGACAGTTGAATATTGTTATGAGAATGAAAGCCGATTTCTATATTTTTACTTACATTTTCATTAAATACCGGAATAATCCTTGCCAAATCTTCCGGATACATTGAGCCTGAAGAATCGACTATATAAACCGCATCAGCATTTATGAAATCAGCCCTTTTACATAAATTCTCAATCTCTTTTTCCGAATATTCCGTTATATAAGAAGGTTGTAAAAAAACTTTGTATCCTTTTGTTTTAATCTGTTCGGTCGCAAATGAAATCTCATCAAGGTTGTTTTTATGGAATGCTATTCTTATAATTATGCTGCTGCAGGTTTTATTTAGTTTATTAATATTGTATTTCCCGTAGTCAAACATAAGTGCAAAATCAGAAGATAAATTTTTTAAATCTTCCGGTGTATTATAAAATACAGAATCTTTATTATATGAACAATCTTTAAGCCATCCGCATTCTATTATATCAATGCCGGCAGAATGCAGGCTTGTTATAATATCTTTAATTGTTTCTTTCCCGAATAAAGAATTAACAACGTACGCGCCGTCTCTTAGTGTGCAGTCTAAAACTTTAATTCCCATAAAAACCTCTTTACATATCGTAACAAAAATGTTGCAAACTGGCAATTTTTATTGTGGACTTTACTTTATATATATAAGTGTACAACAGAAGGTGGAAAGTGGTATGACAAATTCGATGATTAATCCTCAGCCGAACTATTCGGGAGTAACGATACAAATTGCAAATCCGGCGGTATATGCCGGTGCTAACGGGTACGGAATCTGTAATCCTGCAAGGGACGGTCAGATTTACCCTGCGTCACAGCAGTATTATATGACGAGCCCGGAGAATAATCCGCAGGCTATACAGGAATTACATCCCCAAACTGCTCCTCAAACAACGCCGGCTGCTTACCCTCCTCAATATTATTTGAATAATTATAATTATCAAGCGGGTGTGCCTACAGGGGAAAGAAAGTCTGAAAACGATGGTTTACAGAAATTGTCTGCCGGTTCTGCGGAAAAATCCGCGGTTAATCCCCAGGAAATTCAACAAGCCCTTCCGGTAAGTTCTGATGGCGTGTCTGATGTTTTCGAAGGCGCAAAACAAGAGGATATGACAAAGTCTACGGATATAATTAATAACCTCAATGAGCGCGAAGCACAAATAAAATCTGAGAAAAAAAATGAAGAAAAGTCTGATATAATACCGCTTACGGATGAATATATCAAATCTCTGGAAAATTATTTAAACAATCCTGACGATGAAATTCGTTTAATGGCATCAAAAGAAATTTTAACCAGATTGGATGAAGATAAAAGAAGATATGATGATGCAGCGTTAAATGCTCTGTTAAATAAAATGCTTCAGGACCCTTCAAAATTAGTCAGAATAGCTTCGTTGAGCGCATTCTCTTCTAGACTTGCAAGCGGTAATGATTATACGGTGCAGCTGCTTCAAAAGATTCAGGTAAATCCGAATGCGGATAAAGAAGATGTTTTGCAGGCAGCGGATATTTTACTAAAGATGTCTGCAGGCAAAGAGGTCCGAAATGTTTCAAAAACAACAAATAAAACAAAGGTACAGTAAAGATGGGAATAGTAGCAAATATAGCATGTAAAACAGCAGGTGTCGTCGGAATGGGCGCGGTTCTGTATGACGCGGTCAAAATCGGCGGTGATATGTCCGGAAGGGTTGCCCAAAACCTTGAGGCGGATCATTTTATACGTTTGCACGATACTTCAAGGACTCTTGACAGGGAGAGCTTTGTAGATAATGCTATACAAAAAAGAGTTAAGGATTTTCGTATGAATACACCGCTTGTAAATATTTACGGCAAAATAAAAGGTGCATTAACGGGATTTTTTGATTCATTAGGTAAAAATCTTATTCCCGTAACCTGTGCATCTCTGGCACTTGCCGGTAAAGGCAGATGGGCAAAGGCCGGTGCTTGGGGACTTGTAATCAGCGGTCTTTATACTGTTTTAAAAGAGGGGTTTGGATTCGGCAAGCATACTCCTATGGGCTAACAGCCTTTGTGGCAAGTTGCTTTGGCATAATTTTCAATTTTGTCTTGTAAGTCGTCTCCATGAGTATTTATGGCTTCATCAACATCCGCAAGCAGTTTTTTTTGAACTTCTTTTTCTTTTGTAAATACTTCCAGCTCTTTTTCCTTTGTATAAGCTCTAACTCCCGCACGGTAAAGGAGTTTTGGACAGACTACAACCATTGTGATTAAACCGGCACCAAGACCTAATAAACTTGCGTTTTTCCAAGAAGAAGTATAATTCCTTGTGATAATTGCAGTAACGGCTCCTATTACACCGGAAATACCGGCAGAATTAATAACGGCAATGCGTCTTTCCATTTTTCGATTTACGGGATTAATATTTTCATGCCCCTTAAATAATACCTTAGGAGTAAAGGCATTCACAGCTTGAATCATAATCTCACACACACTTTCTTTAATATCGTAATATGTAATATTTTAACTTGAATTGAACCCTTTTTACATAGTTCTTAAGTATTATTTTTGACAATTTTGAAAAAATAATTAATCATACAAATAGATGTATTAAAAAAGTTGAATATCTGTCAGAATACAAATGTGAGAATATATTATGCCCTTTGTATACAGACTGCAAAAAATACTTGATTTTCGTATCCGAAAAAAAGAAGAACAACTGTTAGTTGTACAAAAAGCGCAGCAGGATGTATATATAGCAGAAGAAAAAATCCGGCAAAATGAAGCAGAAATTCAACAAACAATCAAGAATAAAAGAACCGCTGATTTCAGAATGATGGAATATTATGACAATTATCTCCACCACTTATGGGATAAGGCGGATGCCTTAGAACAAGAACGGCAGCGTTTACAGGCAATTTTAGAAGAGGAACAGCGTAAACTGGTTAAGCTGGAACAAGCGGTAAAAGTTTTAGAAAAACATAAGGAAAAACAAAAAGAGGCATACCTGGAAGAACAAAAGGCAATAGAATTAAAACAATTTTCTGAAATAGGCGTACAGCGGTTTTTTATTCACTCCAGAGAAGAAGCCGAGGAACAAGAGTTAGAAGCACAGTTAAAACGAATAGAGACGGAATAAAATGAATATTGAAGCAAAATCACAAATCACATCATCAACGCCTGTAAGTACGACAAGGGCATCGTCTGCTGTACAAACTGACGAATCATCTGCAAAATTTGCAGAAGAGTTAAAGAGTTTGAAAAAGAGTGAAACTGAAGAAGCAGAAGAATCATTAGTTGAAGAAAGTGCTTCAAATGATGATAAAGCTGATAATACGGTTGAAGAAAAAGACGATTTGAAAACAGAAAAAGCTGAGCAGGCTGATGAAAATAAGGAGTCGGATAAAAATTTAAATGACAAGTCTTCTGATTCTGAAAAAAAAGAAGATAATGAAGACAAAGGTTTGGAAAGTATTTACGACGGGCTCCAAAATATGGTCAATGAAATAAATAACAAGTTAAATCCTAATGAAAATCAGGCAGAATCTGGCAATGATTTTAAAAAAGATGAAAACTTTATTCCGACTAAACCGCCAATAAATAATAAAGAGGAAAATACTTTGATTAATAATGATATGAACATTCAGGACGTAAAAGAACAGCAGCTTACTCCGCAAATGAATCTGAACATGAATTTTAATACAGGTGAGCAGCCGTTTAGCAATTTTATGAATAATGAAAAAGCGGAAATGAAATTAAGCATTAATGAGGCGGACTTAAAAGAAGAGCGTGAAATTCTTTCTACAATGAATGAAAATATTGCAATTGCAAACAGAAATATGATGCTCTCCGAACAAAATCAACAAGAAGATGAAAAACAAATAAAGAGTGATACGAAAACGGTTATTAATGCGGAAGGTGTAAAAAGAGTTGATACAAAGACCAATATAACCGTTGAAACCGTTGTTAAATATGACAATGTAATAATGGATAAATCCGATGTGGATTTCTTTGTCAATCTTGTTGAAAAAGGTGCTGCAGAAGTAAATGCAAAGAATATACAATCAGCAAAAGTTTCCCAGACTCTAGCCGATTTAATTGCTAAATCAATGAAAGATAACCAGCCTGTAAGAATAGATTTTGACAATAACATTTCTGTCATTATAAAAGTAGGCAGGGAAGGAAAAATCTCTGCGGATTTCCTTCCAAGTTCACAAGTTGCGGAAGCGTACCTTAAAGAAAACCTTCCGCTTCTCAGACAAAAATTTGATGAAAGCAATATTGAGTACGATGAATTAAATCAACGTAAACAAAAACAAGACGAAAAAGATAACCAAAAGAAGGGACGTAAAGATGAATGACATTTACACAACCGCAATTAACACTCAAAAAGCGACTACCCTCTGGATGGACGTATTGGCGGATAACTTAACAAACGCCTATACACCGGGTTTCAGAGAAAATAAAGTTACGTTCAAAACATTTCTTGGCGGAGCCGTTATTGATAACAATATTAAGAACCTCGGACAAGGAAAATCTACCCCCGGGACATCTAATGAGAACTTGTTTTTTGAAGGAACCGGATACTTTGTCTTAAGATCTCCTGAAGGAAGTGTTTCTTATACTCGTCTGGGTGAATTTACATTTGACGGAGAAGGTGTATACCGAGCAGCAAACGGTGCTACTGTTCAAGGGTATATTCTTAACGATAAAGGTGAAATAATGTCAGGTACGAAATCCATCAGTGCCGATTTGTACCAGGATACGGCGTTAAAAGGCGGAGCGTTGAGTATTCCGACTACTAATATAAAACTATGGATTGATCCGAATAACGGTAAATTTTTAGGAAAGTATGACGAGTATGAAATTAAAAATGACGGAACAATATACGGAAAGGCCGACGGCGGTAACCGTTCAGTACCTTTATATAAAATAGCAACTGCAAACTTCCATAATCCAAACGGCTTGTATGAAGTAAAGGACGGTGTTTATGTTGAAACACCCGAATCCGGTAAGCCGGTTGTCGGCCGCGGCGAAATTCGTTCAGGATTATTAGAACAGGCAAATACGGATTTTAAAAATAACATGGCGGATTATCAACAGGCAAAAGTTCAGATGGAACTTGTAAATGCACTTATTAAATCTAATAAAGACTTGCTGCAATCGGCTATGGAAATGGCTACGCAATAGTTTTTTTGAACTTTGTTTTAAAAGTTCCAATAAGGTTTATCACTTACTTAAACTCCGTTTTATAAAGGAATTAAGCTTAGCGTTAATTCCTTTTATTTTTAAAAATAATACATATAGTCGATGTTTTATAAAAATTTGTAAAGTTTAGAGAATAATTGCCGTTAAATATATTGACTTCTTGTCAAAAGTTATTAAACTCCATATAGAAAGGTAAACCGATATGGCAGGAATCGTAAATATTTTATCAAAAGTTTTAACATCTAATTCTACCGTACAAACAGGCGGTATCGTTTCGGCGCGTGCAACTTCCAATCCGTTTGCACAGCCGACCGGTAATCCATTTGTTACGAGTAATCCGTTCGCAAATTACGGACAAAATAAACCCGTTCCCGGAGGGTATTTTGCGGGATATTATAATAATCAGCCTAATATTGTGGGAAGAAGGCTGTTTATCGAGGTATAGGCTCAAAGATATACCTTATTTACCCTAATTTTAAGCCATACGATTTTTCGTATGGCTTTTTGAATTTTTAGATGGTAAAATGATTCCCAAGGAGTAGATAATTTATGCTTAGAAAAATATTTTCCGTATTTTTAATTTTGGGTTTATTGGTAATAAATAATATGGCTTTAGCCGGAGCCGGTGATAATACGACTGTTTCCGCGCAGGAAGAAAGTGTTGTTGTTCCAAAACGTATTGAAAATGAGATATATAACTGTATTGTTCAGATTTACGGAGAAAGAGACGCAAAAGACATATATGCTAATGTAATGGAAATCGCCAAGAAATCTATAGAAAAACGTCCTGCAGAATTGAAAAAGGAAGATTTAACAAGGGCTGATGATTGGTATAAGGATGAAATTATTTATATGTTCTACGTAGACCAATTCGGAGTGGTTTCTCCGGAAAAGCCCAATACTTTCAGAGATACTTCGGCAATGTTTGATTATCTTAAGGATTTGGGTGTTACGACATTGTATCTGCTTCCCTTTGCGGATTCGCCTATGTCAGATTCAGGATTTGATGTTAAAAATCCACGAAATATAAGAGAGGATTTAGGCGGCAAAACGCAATTTAAAGAATTTGTAGTTGAGGCAAGGAAAAACGGATTTAAAATAAAATCGGATCTTGTATTAAACCATGTGTCGGATGAGCATGAGTGGTTTCAGGCATTTTTAAGAGGGGATGTTACCAAAAAAGATTATTTTGTTGTTAAAGAAAAAATGCCGGAGTATACAAAATATGTAGATGAAAAAATCGGTACGATTGTCGAATACAAAGAAGCAAACGGTAAAATTTCCAAAAGGAGACTTATTTTCCCTGAAATTACGGAAAATCATTACCGAAAAGTAACTTTAAACGGCAGGGATTATTATTTTTATCATACTTTTTATCCTTTCCAATTGGATATGAATTGGGAAAATCCCAATGTATTATACTACTGGCTTGGAACAATAAATTATTGGACAAATATGGGTATTGATATATTCAGGATGGATGCTATACCGTATTTATCAAAGGAAGACGGAACAACTGCTGAAAACTTGCCTAAAACGCATGCGATTGTAAAACTTTTGAGCAGTTATATTCAAATGACGGCTCCAAGAACGGTAATTCAGGCAGAGGCGTGCCAATATCCCAATGACATATTACCTTATTTCGGAAAAGAACGCCGGTTTAAAACAACAATTGACGGACAGGAAAAAGAAATAAAGCGTACGGATGAATTCCAAATTGCGTATCATTTTCCTTATATGCCGGCAATATGGGCATCTTTGGTTACGGGTGATAAACAGCATTTTATTAATGCGTATAAAGCTACGCCGCAAATACCTTCTACGGCTTCCTGGGGTGTCTTTTTGCGTGTCCATGATGAACTGACTCTTGAAATGATAGATCCGGAAACAAGAGAAATAATATACAATGCGTTAGTACCGAAAGGGGCAGAGTTTAGAAAGGGTCTGGGGGTCAGCGGCAGGCTTGCTAACTTCTTAGATAATGATCCTGACAGGATAGAAATGGCTTTTTCTATTTTGATGTCTATGCCCGGAATTCCTATAATATATTACGGTGATGAGGTCGGCGTAAGAAATAACTTTGAAAATGCAAAAAAGAGTGAAAAAGAAAGAATCGAAAAACACAAAACAAGTAAATTTAAGTTGTTAAGCTATTTTGACAGCCGTGATATAAATCGCGGTGCGGTTCCGGCAAAACTTTTCTACGGTTCTTCAAAAGATTATTATGAATTTAACAGCAAGGTTTATAAAAAAGTTAAGAACCTTATAGAATTAAGAAAGAGCCTGCCTTCTATGTCAAGGGGAGATTTCACTCTCCTTAAGACTTCTTCTCCGAGCAACTTTGCGTATATAAGAAGTTATAAAGATGAAAAAATTCTGGTTATTAATAATCTTTCTGATGAAAAGCTTATTGCAGAAGTTACAATACCTGTGGATGTTGTGCTCAAGTCTGACGGTCACATACATTCATTAGAAAATCTTATAAACGGTGACGATGTAAAAGTTGATATATCTTTAACTAACAGAACAATGCACCTGAGAATTGCACCTTACGGCGCTGTATGGCTGAAACTGTAAACTTCATCTTTGGACATTATTTGTTTTAAAGTTAGAATTGCTCGGTAAGTATTTCAAAATATCCTTGCGGGTGTTCACACACCGGACATTTGCAGGGAGCTTCTTTGCTGATTTGGGTATGTCCGCATTTCCGGCAAATCCACTGCGTTACTTCTTCTTTTTTGAATAACGTATTTTCTTTTAATTTTTCGGCTAAAATTTCAAACCTGTGGGCGTGATGTTTTTCTATTTCAACAATGCCCGAAAAAAGTTTTGCAATATCGTCAAATCCTTCTTCTTTTGCGGTTTGGGCAGAATTTTTATAAAGAATTTCCCATTCCTCTCTCTCTCCTGATGATGCTGCTTTCAGATTTTCGTATGTATCTCCGAAAAAGAACGGATAAGCGCCGGTAACAGTTAGGTGTTCCGCATTTGGAATATGTTTATAAAATAATTTTGCATGCTCGCGTTCATTTTCTGCAGTATCCAGAAAGACCTGGCTTATTTGTTCAAACCCTTCCTGTTTGGCAACTTTTGCATAAAACGTATATCTGTTTCTTGCCTGCGATTCTCCGGCAAAGGCATTAACAAGGCATTGAAGAGTTTCAGAATGTTCTAGTTTCATGTTTTTCTCCTTATTTATTTTAAAAATACAAGGCTGGCACAGATTTTGTTATTCATCAGGCGGCTATATGGTATGGCTAATTTTTAAAAAATATTTTGGGAGTAATACGCATTTCTATAACCAAAGTATGAATTGCATAGTTTATTATATGAAATTAACGGCTGAAAACGCTGATTTTGTTACACTCTCCACCAAATGTATGAATCTGCAACTAAAGTTGTAAAGTTCTTTATTTTATTGCCGATAACTTATGTAGATAGGCAAAATATAAATTTATTGAAAGGAATTTATTATGACAGCGACATCAACGATTACAATTAACACAAACTTAGCGTCATTAACCTGTCAATCTTACCTTAGAGATGCAACTAAGGGAATGAACACAGCCATGGAGAGATTATCTACCGGTTTCCGGATAAACTCAGCAGCTGATGACGCAGCCGGTTATGCAGTGTCTGCCGGTATGGAAGCTAAAATCAACGGTTACGATATTATTGAGACTAACGCTCAAATGGGGTTGGATATGTTAACAACCCAGGAAGGTATTTTGGATATTATTAACGATTACCTTCAAAGAATTCGTGACTTAACGATGCAGGCAGCAAACGGAACTTACGGTTCAGCTTCATTAGACGCAATCGCAACCGAAGTTGTACAGAGAATGGATGAAATTAACCGTTTGTGCCAGATTACGGATTTTAACGATACTTACCTATTGGATGGTTCACGGACAACAGACATTAATCTGCAGGTAGGTTTGTATTCGGATGCAAGGTGCGTTATCAAAATGGATGCATTCCTGTTTGCAAGTGCTGAATCTACGGTTATCTTCGGGTTCGGTTCTGCCGGTATAGCTGGTGCTGACGGAAATCCGCAAGGATTTATGGACTTGACGGCGAAAACAACTGAAGATGAAGCAAATGGATTTATTTATCAGGCACGTATTTTAGATGCAAACGGACAGCCTGTTTTAGATGCAAATGGCAATGTGCAATATATACAGAATGCATATTATAAGTCCGCATTGGCTGCAGCATTGGCAGAAAACGGCGATATTACATATGCGGGCGGCACAAGTGCAACAATTAACGGCGGAGCTTTATCAATAGAACAAATGTGTGCGGCGATATACAGAAATGACAATTCAGCACGTGAATTTATTGACCAAATTGATAATGCTATTGATAACATTTCTCTTAGAAGCACAAAAATCGGTGCTTATATGAACAGATTGGATTCTGCAATTGAGTCAACGGATGTTCAGAGAGAAAATCTGGTTGAAGCAAATTCAACAATTAAGGATGCCGATGTAGCAACAGAATCTTCCAACTACATAAAATATCAGATTCTGCAGCAGTCAACGGCGACATTGTTAGCAACGGCTAACCAAATGCCTTCAATAGCTTTGAACTTAATATAATAAACTGAATAGTATAACAGAGATAATAAAGGTCCTTTCAATGGCCCTCGGTGTGTTGTGCATCGAGGGTTTGCCTTTTGAGAGCAAAATTTTACTATATATATATGAAAAGCGGTTGAGCTTGTTGACAAATCAACAATGATAAATTACGATTAAGTTAGTATATTCTACCATTTATGGGAATTGGGAGCGAGGAATGAAATTGAAATTATCAAGAAAACAGGTAGGTATAATAGTACTGCTTATAATTATTGTACCTATTGCATATAATAAATTATCGGGTGTAATTACCGGATTTTTGCAGCAGCAGGCTATGAGAATGCCCAAAGAAGTTATTGTTGATAATCCGCATATTGAAGAGGTTAATGTTTCCGCAGAATCAACAGGACGAGTCGAAGCACAGTATTCAATTGATGTTATAGCTCGTGTTTCAGGCTTTTTATTAAAGAAATATTTTAATGAGGGAGATTTTGTTAAAAAAGGGCAAATTCTTTTTCAAATAGACCCTAAAGAGTATCAATTAAATGTTAATAATGCACAGGCTTCCGTAAATCAGTATCGGGCATTGTATACAAATGCTCAGCAGGAATGGAACAGGGCTAATGCCCTGGTAAAAGAAGATTTGATAAGTCGTTCCGATGTTGATTCAAGTCTTGCTACAAGAAACCAGAATAAAGCATTATTGGATGCCGCGGTTCAACAGCTTGAACTTTCAAAGGTGAACCTTGGGTATACGACAATCAGATCTCCCATAGACGGCAGAATCGGAAAAGTTAATATAACCGAAGGAAATTATGTGACTGCAACATCCGGTTCATTAGTTAATGTTGCAAGTATTTCTCCCGTTTATGTTTCTTTCAGTCTTAAGGGCGATGATTTTGTTAAATTGCTGAAAGCGAGTGATAAATTTAAAGATGTTGAGGTAAGAGTTCAGTTTAGCGACGGAAGCTGGTATGACAAAGTGGGAACTATTAATTTTGTCGATAATAAAATTGATCAGGATTCCGGTTCCGTAAGTATGCGCGCTACGTTTGATAATTCACGCGCTTGGCTTGTTCCGGGTGCTTATATGAAAGTTAAACTCGTTGCTCCAAAGTTAGTTCAATATATAACCGTGCCGCAGGCTTGTACAAAAGGTGATGCAATGAGCGGATATTATGTATGGGCGGTAGAAGATAATAAGGCCGTAAGAAAGAATATTGAAGTATCTGACGATATTAACAATAATTGGGTTGTGGAAAGCGGTGTTGATACAAAAGATACTATTGTTGTGTCCGGTATACAAAATATTTCTTCGGAAGGGCAAAAATTAAAGGTTATAACTAATCAGAGTGAAAAATAATGAAACAAATATTTGATAAAGAAAAACTTTTCTTTTTTATAAGAAAACCCAGATTCGCGCTTGTAATTTCTGTATGTATTGTAATATTAGGTTTAATTTCTATATTAAGCTTGAAACAGGAAAGCTATCCGGATGTTACGCCTCCGCAGGTAAGAGTTTCGGCTAATTATCAGGGAGCAAGCGCGGAAGTTATAGAATCATCTGTTGCTACCGTTCTTGAAAATAAACTCAACGGTGTTGAGGATATGACCTATATGTCATCTACCTGTTATGACGGAAGCTATTCTTTAACATTGTATTTTAAAGTCGGTTCTGACAAAGACATAAACCTGATGAATGTTCAAAACAGAATTCAGCAGGTTCAATCACAGCTTCCGGAAGACGTTCAAAGAACCGGTGTTACCGCAATAAGCCGTACATCCGGGTCCGGTGCAATTATCCTTACCCTTTATCCTGAATCCGGAAACTGGACTCAATTGGATTTAACAAACTATGGTTCTATATATATCAAAGATGAACTTAAGCGTATTGAAGGTGTTGCGGATGTTGATGTATACGGAAGCGGCAACTATGCGATGAGAATATGGCTTGACCCTCAGAAAATGGCCGGATTAAATATATCAACGAGTGAGGTCAGAAGTGCTATTACCAACCAAAATACACAGGTTACATCAGGTGCGCTCGGGCAGCCTCCTACAGATGAGAAGAATGCTTTGCAGCTGACTTTAAAAACGCAGGGTCGTCTGGAGGATGTCTCGCAGTTTGAAAATATTATTATCCGTTCAAATATGGATGGGTCTAATGTAAAAATAAAAGATATCGCACGTGTTGAACTTGGCGCCGAATCTTATTCCAATTTAGGCTTAGTTAACGGTAAACCCTCTGCCGTCGTTATGATTTCACAGCTTCCGGATGCTAATGTTATCAATCTTTCCAAGGCTGTTAAGGCTAAAGTCGAAGAACTTAATGCCCAAATGGATAACGGCATTAAAATAATGTATGTAAAAGACGATGCCGAATATATTCAGGAATCAATGCACGAAGTTGAATTTACGATTCTTTTAACAGGGTTTATTGTAGTCCTTATTATATTCCTGTTTTTGGGCGATGCCATGGCGACGCTTGTACCTTGTGTAACAATTCCGGTGTCATTGGTCGGTACA
The DNA here is from genome assembly GCA_944323325.1 of Candidatus Gastranaerophilales bacterium. Lineage (GTDB taxonomy): Bacteria > Cyanobacteriota > Vampirovibrionia > Gastranaerophilales > Gastranaerophilaceae > CAG-196. The sequence goes on along the minus strand of CALUSF010000007.1, from coordinate 2,045 downwards.
TTTTTTGTACTCAAAGCGTTTGATATGTCAATTAACCTGTTAACCCTGTTTGCAATGGTTCTTGCTGTTGCGGTTGTTGTAGATGACGCTATCGTTGTTATTGAAAACGTAAAAAGACATATAGAAGAGGGAAAGTCGGCAGTTATTGCAACCCAGCTTACTATGCAGGAAGTAGGGTTTGCACTTGTTGCAATGGCGCTTGTTTTGATGGCAGTATTTGTGCCGATTATATTTATGGGCGGTATGACAGGGATTATGTATAAACAGTTTGCTGTTTGTATTGCGGTATCAATTGCGCTTTCCGCAATCTGTGCTTTGACGCTTTCACCCGCCATGTGTTCACACTTTCTCGGACAAAGTCATGAAGGGCTTAAAGAAAAACATCCGATCTTTGTTAAAATCGGAGAAAAAGCCGAAATTATTGTTAAAAAGTTTAATGAGATGTTTACTAAGCTCGAAGACTTTTATATGGAGTATGTTAAAAAGTTTGTATATGATAAAAAACTTGTAGTTATAACATACGCAATTATTCTTGTTCTAACTTTACTGAGCTTTAAAATAATTTCAACAGGTTTTATTCCGGATGAAGATCAGGGCGTATTGCTCGCACAAATTACTCTTCCTGACGGTGCTTCTTTAGCAAGGACAGAAGAGGTTTCGAGAAAGTTTACGGATTTAATTAAAGATATTGACGGAATTGATAAAGAGAGACTTACGGTATTCGGCGGAAATGGTTCGACAAATCAGTCTACAATTATTATTCAGTTAAATGATTACGAGGACAGGAATGTCGGCCCCGTAAAATGGATTGTAAGAAAATTCAAAGGGCAAGCAACTGATATGTCTCATGTTGCAATTCTTAATAAAATAAGAGCGGCAGCTTCTAGTATTAAAGAGGCTTCTGTAGTTGCATTTTCTCCTCCGGCAATAAGCGGTATGAGTATGATGGGCGGTTTTGAGTTTCAAATGCTTTCCAAGGGAACTTATACTCCGCAAGAGTTAGAGGTTTGGGCAAATAAACTTATTGCACAAGCTAATCAAAACCCGTCACTTTCGAGTGTTTATACGACATTCCAGGCAAACGTGCCTCAATATATCGTTGATATTGATTACGAAAAAGCGTTGGCACAGAATATTGATTTGCAGGAATTGTATGCGACATTATCTTCAATGCTCGGGACGTATTATGTAAATGACTTTAATAAATATGACAGAGTATTTAAGGTCCAATTGCAGGCGGAGAGCAAGTTTAGAGATAAGGCGACTGATTTATCCGGAATTTATGTAAAAAATAATAACGGTGTAATGGTTCCGGTGATGTCTGTAGTTAAATTAAGGCAAGCAATCGGTACTGCATCAATTACAAGGTATAATCAATATAAATCGGTTCAAATACAAGGCCAGCAAGCCGCCGGTAAGAGTTCCGGCGACGCTATGAATGCAATGGAAGACGAAGCTCGGAATGTTTTGCCGTCTGATATAACTTTTGACTGGTCGGGTACTTCCGCACAGGAAAGAGAAGCATCGGGGCAGACGACAATGATTATTGCTATGGCGCTTATATTTGTATACCTGTTTCTGGTTGCATTATATGAAAGCTATACTATTCCGATTGCCGTATTGTTAATCTCACCTGTTGCGGCTCTTGGTGCTTTGTTATTCCAATTAATGCTTAATCAATCGTTTGATATTTATTCGCAGGTTGGTATGATTACACTTGTCGGTCTGGCTGCAAAACAGTCAATTCTTATTGTGGAATTTGCAAAGGAAGAGCATGAAAAATACGGGCTCAGTGTAAAAGATGCCGCAATTAAAGCTGCGCACTTGAGATTCAGAGCTATTATGATGACGGAATTAGCATTCATTATCGGTGTTATGCCGATGTTATTTGCTCACGGAGCCGGTGCAAATTCAAGAATTTCTGTCGGTTCAACAGTATTCGGCGGTATGATAGCTGCGGCAACTCTTGGTGCGGCTTTAACTCCTGCATTTTATGTTATCGTACAAGAATTTGTTGATCTTTTCCCGAAAAAGGAAATCTCAGA
>CALUSF010000006.1 GCA_944323325.1 Candidatus Gastranaerophilales bacterium | reverse complement strand
AGTATAGCTCAATCTTCCGGCGGTGCCATGTCATTTAAATACGGTACTACAAAAGATTATATAATAAGTTTAACCGTTGTATTGGCAGACGGAACACTTATGAAGCTGGGTGCGGGAACGATTAAGGATGCCGTCGGCTATCATTTGAATCAATTGATTGTCGGAAGTGAGGGAACTCTTGCCGTAGTAGTCGAGGCGGAATTAAAGTTGATACCAAAACCGGAAGCTTCACGGACTATTAAGGCATATTTTGACAGTTTTGAGACGGCAACCGAAGGTGTAAACAGAATTATAAAAGAGCGGATTTTTCCGGCCGCTATAGACTTTATGGATAGGAATTCTCTTATAACAGTAGAAGAGTTTTGTCATTGCGGTTTGAATACAAATAAGGAAGCAATGCTTCTTATTGATATAGACGGATTTGAGTCTTCTATGGAAATTCAACAGCAAAAAGTTCTAGAAGCTCTGAAAACTGCGGGGGCGTCGCAGATTGAAACCGCAGTAAACGATGAAGAAAAGGATTTAATCTGGGCCGCCCGTCGAGTAAGTTATTCGGCAACTGCCAGGCTTGCACCGGATGTAGTATCGGATGATATTATAGTGCCGAGGTCTAATTTAGCGAAAATGGTCAGCGGATGTAAAAATATTTGTGATAAATATAATCTGAAAGTTTGTATAGTGGGCCATGTCGGGGACGGTAATATTCATCCGCAGGTTGCTTTAAACCTTGAAAATGACGAAGAATTTAAAAATTATATAAGAGCAAAATCCGAAATGTATGAGCTGGCTGTGTCCTTAGGCGGCACTATATCTGCCGAACACGGTGTTGGTTTGGAAAAATTGTCATATATAAAAAATACTGTTGATAATCAGGCAATTGAATACATGAAGCAGATTAAAAAATTATTTGACCCTAATAATATATTGAATCCGGGCAAAGTTTTTAAAATGTAGAAGGAGTAGTTATGGATATTATAGTTATTTATTGTACTGTACCCGAAAAAAAAATTGCAAAAAATATTACAAAGATTTTGATGAAACATAAGCTTGCTGCTTGTGTAAGTATGGTGGAGAATGTTCGTTCGGTTTTTTCTTGGGACGGAGAAATTTGTGAAGAAAAAGAAATTTTAATGATGATAAAAACCCGACGCTCTAATTACGGGAAAATTAAGCTTGTTATTGAGGATGTCCATTCATATACCGTTCCTGAGATAATAGCATTACCTATTGTAGATTGTAGTGAAGATTATTTAAAATGGCTGGTGAAAGAAACAGAATCTTAGTTTTAAAAGAATATATTGAAAGCAAGGGAATTACTGTAAATCTCTGTAAAAACAAAGCACGCGGTAATAAGGGTTATTTTAAATATACATCCGGAGGCAGGTTCCGGATTGATGTTTCATGTAATCTTGAAAATGACGGAATATTCGGAGTATTGCTGCATGAATTTGCACATTATATACACTACAACTATGATAAAACTTTGAGTAGTCTCGATTTTGTTTTTCAGAACGTTAGCGACGAAATTTTAGAAGAACTTACAGGGGTTACTGTTAATGAAATTCCAAAAGATTTTGCATTATCTCTTGTACAAAAACAGGAACAGCTTAAAAGAGAAGTAAACTCTCTTGCAGATACTGTCCGTTCATTTTATCCTGAGATGAATTTGCGGGATATTTCTAAAAAGCTCGAGAAAACTCTCTATAATCCTGTTAGTTATCTTTTGAGCTATGACAAGGTCAGGTTGTTTAACAGAATACTTTCTATAGAGAATCTTGAAAAGGATTTTAATGATTTAACACCCGTTCAGGTAGCTTATATAAAATTAAAATCAAAACAACGCGCATTGAGGCGATATTCATCTAAAATATCAAGGATGAATAAATATTATAACAATCCGACAGAGCTTTTTGCCAGATTTACGGAATTGTTTTTTTCCGATTACAGTAAGGCAAAAAAAATTGCACCAAATGCCGTAAATACTATGGAAAATGTTATTGAAAAAGGGCAAATTTCTGAACTCAAGGAGCTATCAATGCTTTTAAAATAATACTTTATTTTTTCATGGTTTTCGTGTACAATGTACTAGAAGGAAGAGCATATAAAGATGATTTCGAATTTTAATAATAAAACTAATAAAAAAGATGACATGAAACTGCTTATTTGGATTATTGCCGGTTTTTTATTTGCGGTATGGCTTTGTACTCCGCCAGGAAACAAGTTTTTGCAAATTTGTTTTTGGGGAAATAATACAAGGTTTTTTGTTGCGAAATTAACCAATAGTGCGGAAACTACGGAGTATTTATTCCATAGGAATAACGCGGTTTATTTGGCCAAAATGTTTCCGAAATCTAAAAAGGCTTTGATAGAAATGGATAAAGCGATAAAAACCTTGCCGGCTTATATATCTGAAAATGAATTAAATAGATTGTATAAAGAGCGGGCTGAAATAAAATTGTTTTTAGGTGATCATACGGGAGCTTTAAATGACTTTATAAATTCTCAGAATATAGAATTTACCGATAACATAAAAGTCGCAATGTTATTTAAAGAAGCCGGAAATTATAAGGAGGCTCAGTCATATTGTAATGCTATTTTGAGTATGGATAGCAATGCGTACATCGGTTTTGCCTGTCTTGCGGATTTATATGATACAATCGGAAGACCCGATTATGCGATTAAAGTCTGGGATTTGGCAATTGACAGAAAAAAGAATAATCCGCAAGCCTATGCTGATAGAGCAAAGTTAAAGAAAAAAATAGGAGATTATGACGGGTATAATGCTGATGTTAAAAAGGCACAGGAATATTCTCCGACGATAGATCTTGATAAATCAATTGTAGATGAGTTAATCCGTCCAAAAAGGTTAGTTTTAACTATTCGCAAAATTTAATATAATATTAATATTTTCTGCTGTTTTTGTAATAAAATATAAATAGTATAACCTGCTTGAGGTGGAGAAATGAAATATTCCGAATATTCAGTGGTTGTAGTAGGAAGCGGTGCGGCCGGTTTGTATGCGGCCTTAAAATTGTCGCAGGAAATAAATTTACCTGACGGTATTCTTATAGTAACAAAATCTTCGTTAGGGGAAAGCAATTCTTTGTATGCACAAGGCGGAATTGTTGGTGTATTACACCAAAACCTTGATGACAAAGTAGACCTTCATGTTAAGGATACTTTAAAAGCAGGTGCCGGTTTAAGTGAAAAGGAAACCGCAGAATATATTTCTGAAGCTTCAGATGAAGTAATAAATGATTTAATGGATTGCGGGGTCGTTTTTGATAAGAATAAAAACGGGGAACTAACATTTACACTCGAAGCTGCACATTCGGTAAGAAGAATTCTGCACTCCGGTGGAGATGCTACCGGACGTGGTATAACGGGCGCTTTGATGGATGCGGTCCTTGCTGACGGAAATATTACGATAGCGGAACATTCAATGGCCGTTGAACTTCTTGTTGATTCTGATATGGTATGTAAGGGTGCAATTCTTTACAATGAATTAACGGGCGAGCATGAAATTGTGTATACATCAGCATTGGTACTTGCAACCGGCGGGGTCGGACAATTGTACAAATATACAACTAATCCTGAAGGTGCAACCGGTGACGGTATTGATTTAGCTTATAATGCCGGAGCAATAATACAAGATATGGAATTTATACAATTTCATCCTACAGCTCTTGCCTTGAATACGGAAAGCAAAAACAGATTTTTAATCTCTGAGGCTGTAAGGGGGGAAGGAGCCAAGCTTTTAAACAAAAGCGGAGAAGAGTTTATGTCTAATTATCACGATAAAAGAGAGCTTGCTCCACGTGATATTGTAGCAAGAGCTATATACAGCGAGATGCGAAAATTCCATACACAAAATGTATTTCTTAATGCTTCAATAATTGATCACACAAAATTATTTGATAGGTTCCCGACGATATCAAAAAAATGCCGTGAAGAAGGGATTGATATTTCAAATAAACCGATTCCGGTCGCGCCGGCTGCACATTATACAATGGGCGGAATAAAAGCAACTGTTGAAGGCAAAACTTCTATTAAGGGGCTTTATGCGATAGGGGAATGTGCTTCAACAGGCTTGCATGGTGCAAACCGGCTTGCAAGCAATTCTCTTTTGGAATGTGTTGTTTGTGCATATGAGCTTGCTGATTATTTATCTTTTGCTAACCTTATGACGCCTAAAAAAATAGATAACAATATTCGGGAAACTATTGAACTATATTCTGCATTATTGAGTGAAACAGATTACGATATTGAAAATCTTAAGAAAAATCTAAAAAACATAATGTGGGAAAATGTAGGTATAATTCGTTCCGAAGAATCATTAAGCAAAGCTCTTGAAGAAATCAAAGTCTTGCAAAGAAACTTTAAGCGCAACAGGAAATGCTTGAATAAAGATGAATACGAATATCGTAATATGTTGACAACTGCAATGTTAATTACTCAAAGTGCACTTTTAAGAAAAGAATCCCGCGGTGCTCATTGCCGCTCCGACTATCCGGAAACTTCGACAATAGCATTACATACGGAAATGATAAATACCGTAAATAAGGAGTTTGAATATGCTAAATAATTTTTTTATAGAAGAACATGTAAAAAAAGCATTGGAAGAAGATATAGGTTTTGGTGATATAACAACCGATTATTTAACAAAAGAAGAAGATATGTTGTCTTGCGCATTAAATACAAGAACTGACGGCATATTTTGCGGTAAGACTGTTTTTGAAACTGTATTCAGAATTCTTTCTCCCGAGATTAATATTAAATTTTATTTTAATGACGGTGAGGTTATAAAAAAAGGTGATAAAATTGCCGAAATTCAGGGGCCGGCAAAATATATTCTTATGGGAGAAAGAACCGCTTTGAATTATATTCAGCGTATGAGCGGTATTGCCACCGAAACTAACAGGTATCAAAAAGCAATAGGGGAATATAAAGCAAAAATTGTTGATACCAGAAAAACTACTCCCTGTTTCCGTGCATTTGAAAAATACGCGGTTAAAGCCGGCGGCGGCAGTTTGCACAGATTTAACCTCTCAGACTGTGCGATGATAAAAGATAACCATATTAAATTTGCCGGAACTTTAACAAAAGCGGTAGAGCAGCTAAAAAAACATATTTCTCATGCTCATAAAATAGAGGTTGAATGTGATACAAAAGAACAGGTTATAGAGGCGCTTAATTGCGGAGTCGATATTATAATGCTTGATAATATGTCAGTTGAACTAATGAAAGATTGTGTTGAGCTTATAAACGGAAAAGCTATAGTGGAAGCAAGCGGAAATGTTTCGCTTCAAACTGTACGCGAAATAGCTTCAACCGGTGTTGATATTATTTCATCCAGCGCAATTGTTGCAAAAGCTCCTACTTTGGATTTAGGACTGGATATGTAAGAAATCCTAAAAACGACTTTTTTCTCTTTCAAGTTTTCGCTGCTCATCTTCAAGTTTGTTTTGTTCTCTTGTAAGCTGGTCTATTTGTCGCTGTATTTGCTTTTCTTCTGTTTCAAGTTTTTGTTCTTCAGTCCGAATTTCGTCTTCTGTCCGATTTTTAAAAGTTCTTAAAACATACCTTTCCGAATTGAAAAGGGTATAATTTGACGTTATTTTCATATAAACTCCTTATTATTTTTTTATTATAAACCATGTAAAAGAAAAATTTGCTATTTGTTAAGTTATATTGCCAAATTTATGTATAAGTAAAGAAGTTTATAAAAATTTTATGTTAAACTAAATAAGTGAGTCTCCTTGTAGCTCAGTTGGATAGAGTGCAGGTCTCCGAAGCCTGAGGTCGCGGGTTCAAATCCCGCCAAGGAGGTTTAATTTTCTCAAAAGTATGGTATACTTAATAAATAGTCAGGAACTTAAGGACGGCATCTGTGGGCTTTTTCGACAGTATAAAAAAGTTTAAGAATCAGTTGGAGCAGGTTGAGTCATCGGTATACTCGGGCAGCGGCTCTTTGCTTGAAGTTTATGAACGTAATGCAAAGTTGGAAGCAGAAATCGCGGTCAGGACTAAAGAATTAGACCGGGCTAATAAACAGATGCTTACTTTGCAGCATATTTGGGATATGATGAATTCTTCCAAACCGCTCTCAAGCGTTTTAAATGCAATTGTTAACAGTTTGCAAGGTGAACTCGGGTACTTATACAGTTTTATTGTAAAACAAAAAGCTGATAACGACGGTAATTATCTGCAAGTTGTTGCTTCTTCGCGTGATGATTTGGGAATGAAATTTTTCGAGTATTTTAAATGTGAAGTTACGGATTACAGAATGCATTTCCCGGAAATGGAAGAGTTGAAAAATGCAATCAGTACAAATACGATATATCAATCAGCAGAGCTTGTTAAACTTGTATGCGGTTTTTTGCCGGAGTTGGATGAAGCGAAAACGAAGGCTTTTCTGGACAAAGCTAAGATGAAATCTTATATTTTTGTGCCGCTTGTCTCTAAACAAACACATTTTGGGTCTTTAGTAGTGTTTTCTTCAAGGGATACGCTAAGTAACAGCGAACTTAATTTCCTCAGTCTTTTTGCTAAGCAAATTGAACTTGCAATAACTATTGCCGATTTATTTCAGGCTGTAAAAGAACAAGCTGTAACTGACGGAATGACAGGGTTGTATAACAGGCGGTATTTTGAGGAATTTATAAAGAAAGAAGCAATCCGGTCGGAAAGACAAAATCAAAAATTTACGGTTATAGGGCTTGATTTGGATCACTTGAAACAGATTAATGATATGTATGGACACAATTACGGCGATATTGCAATAAAAGCCATTGCGGAAGTATTGAAAAATAATGCTCGTTCGATTGATGTTGCTGCAAGAATGGGCGGCGAGGAGTTTAACTTGATTCTTCCGGGGGTAGATTCTGCCGGTGGTTGTATTGCTGCAGAACGTATAAGAAAGGCAATAGAGGCCGTTAAATTGGAAAAAATCGGGCATATAACGGCAAGTCTTGGTGTTGCAACGTATTTGGAGCATTCTGATGATATTGATGAGCTTCTGGAAATAACCGACCATGCAATGTATGAGTCCAAAAGAAACGGCAGAAACAGGGTTACAATTGCTAAGCCTGCGCGCCAAACTTCTTGGCAGGAAATTGCAATCAATACATTTGTTGACATATTGTCGAAGCATCGTATTCCGGTTGACGAATCTACTTCAAATATGCTGGTACAAAAGCTTCAGGAAATGAATATAAATAATGAGAAGCTGTATCAGGTGGCTGATGCTTTGGTTTCGACTTATAATCCCGAACATATAGAGGGCGGCGTAAAACAAAAAGTTCAAATAGCATCACTTCTTGCAAAGCGGTTTGAACTCTCAAAGGAAAGTATTGATCGTCTAAAAATAGCAGTTCTTTTGTATGATATAGGAAACACAATGCTTCCGAAGGGGCTTTTGCGTAAAAAAGAGCCATTAAGCGAAGAGGACAAATTGTCTATAAAACAGCATCCTTTAATTGCAGCACGTGAGATATTAAAGCCTATTTCAAATATTGTTGATATTATTCCGATTATAGAAAAGCATCATGAAAATTGGAACGGAACGGGATATCCGGCAAATATTTCAGGTGAAGAAATTCCTATAGAGTCACAAATAATTCTCATAATTGATTCTTATTTTGCACTTATGGAAAACCGCCCATACAGAGATGCTTTAAGTCGGGAAGATGCATTAAAAACAATAGAGAGCGAAATTAATAATAAGTGGAGCGAGAAACTTGCAAAAGAATTTATTGCAATTGTTCAAAACGATTTGGGTTAAATTATGATAGAACTAATGATTTTATTTGAATTGAGCAAAAAAGTTTTAACTATGTACGGGGTTTCGAAAGAAATACGAAATTCATTTTCGGTATTAACTACTCCGAGTTACGGAACAATTAAGCCTGCTTTAACGCGTTTGGAAAAAGGCGGTTTTGTAAAAACCCAAAAAACAATGTCTCCCGGGGGGCGCCCATCTGTTTATTATACAATAACAGATTCCGGAAAAGACGAATTGAAGAGGTTAATTATGGCCCCGCCGCTTGATAATCCGGTGCAGTTTCTTTTCAGTGCCAGAATTAAGCTTTCTTGTGCTGATTTATTAAATAATAATGAACAAGTACAACTTTTTCGACAGCTAAAGATGAAAGCTGAAAGTATTTTTATTGACACTCAAAATATGCTGTCGACAAAAGAACTTTCTTTTTATCCTAAAATGGTATTTGATAATTTGATATGCGAATATAAAAACTTTATATCGCTCTTGGAGGGTTTTGAGCATGCCTGCGCTCATTAGCGGAGTTGTTGAGGGTTCTATTGCGGAAGAACTTGAAATTAACGAGGGCGATATTCTTTTGTCAATTGATGGGGAAATTCCCCGGGATATGATTGATTACAATTTTTTGTGTAAAAATGAATTAATTACTTTAGAAATTCAAAAAAGAAGCGGCGAAGTTGAAGAAATTGAACTTGAAAAAGATTACGATGAGGATCTCGGGATAATTTTTGAGAGCGCCGTTTTTGACAGAGTAAAGCCTTGTCTTAATAATTGTATTTTTTGTTTTGTTTCTCAGCAGCCTAAGGGATTGCGCGATACACTTTATGTAAAAGATGATGATTACAGGCTTTCTTATTTACAAGGAACTTATATTACTACAACTAACTTTACTGACCAAGACAGGGAGAGAATTTCAAAGTTACATTTGGGACCGTTTTATATATCAGTACATACGACAAATCCGGATTTGCGTGTAAAAATGCTCCGTAATCCTAACGCGGGGAAAATAATGGATAATTTGAATTGGTTTAAAGAAAATGATATTCCTTTCCATGCACAGATAGTTCTATGTCCTGGATATAATGACGGGGATGAATTAAAACGTACTTTGGATGATTTATCGACATTGGAAGATGCCTTGCTTTCCGTAGCAATAGTTCCTGTTGGTGTGACGCAGTTTAGAGAAAGTAAACTTAAAACCGTAGACAAAGAAGTTGCTCTACAAACAATTAAAATTGCATCAAAATATAAAAAAGTATGCTGTTCAGATGAGTTTTTTCTTCTCGCTGAAAAAGAAATTCCCGGGGCGGAATATTACGGTAACTTCTCGCAGCTTGATGACGGGGTAGGCTCCTTAAGGTGTTTAATGGATGATTTTGATACATTTAATCTTCCCGAACGATTAAATAAAAGTTTGACTATTTGTTTTGCATGCTCTGTCGCCGCAAAAACTGCTTTTGAATATATAGGTGAAAAGCTAAATAAGGTCAGTAATTTAAAGTGTATAATAAACCCTGTAAAATCAACTTACTGGGGTGAAAATATAACTGTTGCAGGACTGATAACTTCAGAAGATTTAATTAATTCAATAAAAGATGTAAAAGCAGACTATATAATTGTTCCTTCAATAATGTTAAAGCCATACAGTGACTTATTTTTGGATGGACAAACTCTTGATTATGTAATAGAAAAAACCGGACAAAATCTTTTTGTAACCCGGGAAAACTATTCTGTTTGCGAGGTAATAGAGCTTATAAACAAATATGTTCAATAAATATTAGATAATCGGGTAATGTACTCTAAGCCGTAAGTATTATTTAATAGAGAGGTAACAGGGCAATTGAATTAGTGATAGGATGCCCCGATAGGAGGATAATACAAATGGCAACAGCAGTAAGTACAGAGAAGAAGACAATCAGTGTAATCATAATTGAGGATTTTAAGCTTACACGCGTCGGGTTAAGGTGTGCACTGAATTCTAATGAAGATATAAATGTTGTAGCGGAAAGTGATAACGCGATAGACGGACTTAAGCTTATTGAACAGCATACACCTGATATCGTACTTATGGATTTAGGACTTGCCGGCATGAATGGTATTGAAGCAACCGTAAAAGTTAAAGAAATGAATAAAAATATTAAAGTAATTGCCCTGACATCCCATGACAGAGAAGAAGAGGTTATAGCATCGCTTTCGTCGGGAGCAATGGCATATTGCTTAAAAGATATCGATCCTGCTAAGCTTGCAGACGTAATACGTGATGTAAATAACGGTGTATGCTGGCTTGATCCGGTAATCGCAAGAAAAGTTCTCGATTCATTTCCCAAACAGGAGACAATAGGTATATTAAGCGACAAAGGTTCTGAAGAGGGCCGGGTTCCTTTGACTGAAAGGGAGTTTGAAGTATTGAAACATCTGGTTGACGGAAAGAGTAACACCGAAATTGCAAAAGAGCTGATTGTAAGCGTGCATACAGCAAAGGCACATGTTTGTTCAATATTACAAAAAATGTGTGTAAATGATCGGGTGCAGGCTGCAGTAAAAGCTGTTAAAGAAGGCCTTGTCTAGATTTTTTGCCCTTTGACCGGCCGGTCAAAGGGCGCCGATTATTTATCAGTATTGCATGTATCCTCTGTTTGTAGTAGCCTATATGATGTATAAGTACTTAAAAGAGGGTAAATAAATGAATACAACGATTGAAAAACAACCGGAGAATATTGTTAAAGTTGATATAGAAATTCCGGCTAAAGATGCAGTAGGATTCTATAACAATGCAGCTAAGAGGTTAGCGCAATATGTTAATATTCCCGGATTCAGAAAAGGAAAAGCTCCGAGAAATATTGTTGAGCAGTATGTCGGCGAAGACAGAATTAAACACGAGGCTCTGGAAGGTGCGCTTCCGAAAATCTTTTCTGATGTAATTCGTGAAAATAATTTTGATGTTGTTGCTCAGCCTTATGTTGAATCTTATGATTACAAAATCGGCAGTGACTTAAAAATAGTTGCAAAAATAGAACTTCGTCCGGAAGTGACATTGGGGCAGTATAAAGGTTTAACAATAGATGTTGAGGGATACAAAACTCCTGAGGATGCTCTTCAAAAGTCAATTGACGGGTTATTAGAACAACATGCAACAACAGTGGTTGTTACGGACAGAAAAACTAATGCTAATGATACGGTGGTTTTTGATTTTGAAGGTTTTTCAAACGGTGAAAAAATTGAACATGGTGATGCAAAGAACTATACATTAGATTTGGCTCATTCAAGCTTTATTCCCGGCTTTGCGGAACAACTGGTTGACCATTCTCTGGGTGAAGAATTTGAAATAAATGTTACTTTTCCGGCAGAATACCATGAAAAGAAATTAGCGGGTCAGCCTGCTGTATTTAAGTGCAAAATTAACGAAATAAAATCAAAGGTTTTACCGGAACTTAATGATGAATTTGCACAGAAAGTCGGACCGTTTAAAACCGTAGATGATCTTAAAGCAGATATTCAAAAATATTTAGATAATCAAAAAGCTGATATTGACAGAGTAAATTCCGAAAAAGCTATATTTGAAAAGATTACGGGTGATGCAAAGGTCGATATACAGCAATCTATGATAGACAGAGAAACTGACAGATTGGTAGATGAATATAAACAAAGACTTAGCATGCAGGGCTTTAGCTGGGAACAAGCTGTAGAAGCTCAGGGCTATGATAATATAATGAAAGATCTTAAAGAAGATGCTTCAGTAAGGGTAAAGAATTCTTTGGTTATTGATAAAATTGCTAAAGAAGAAAAAATAACAGTTTCTCAGGCTGATTTTGGCGCAAAATTATCTGAATTAAGCAGAATGTACAATATAGATACACCTACAATGATTAAACAGTTGACACAAACTCCGGGGGTATTTAATGCGCTGTCTCAGCAAGCGCTTAATGAAAAAGTTACGCAATTCCTTGCAGAGAACAATACTGTTAATTTAAAGTAAAATATAAATTTGTATGTAGAAAGGCAGATTTTATCTGCCTTTCTTTTTTGTAAACTTTTAGAGCTTTACCACTTGCATAAAAAATAAAACTATGGCATAATACTAATTAAGGTTGGGAGCCTTATAGTAAGTCAAAATTTGGCTTCTATTTTAGTATTTACCAAGCCCGAAAAGGATGAGTACCTCACATTAATGAGCGAGTTTAAGTTTAATTACGATTTTCTTAAAAAAAATGCAACGCCCGGGAGCTGGAGGCGCGGTTATGAGTATTACCAAAAGGAGATGATTCTTGAGAGTTATCCTGAGAAAAACTTTTATAAGGGTAAGGTTAAAGGAAACTATCAGGATTTTTACGTAACCGATTTAATATTTAAGAAAAATAAAATTGAAGCAAGGTGTAATTGTCCTCTTAAAGAAGAGTGGTGTAAACATTCCGTTGCAATAGCACTAAAAGCGATAGAAGACGGTGCGTATGAGAATTGGATGTATGAAAAATACGGAGTTGAGCCGGACAGGTCAGACACTGATACGGAGTTAAAAGAGGCACCAAAAGGCAGTTATATTTTTCATTTTAATCCTAAGAGAAGGCAAAACTTTTTCTCAATTTTAGTAAGAGACCGGTCAACAAATAAGATTGTACGTTCTTTGGAAAATATATTACGCGCACTTATTGACATTCAAAGAAATGATCCGGATTTTGAATTGAATGATGCTCAAAAGTCGGAATTATTACTTTTTCAAACCCTTTTAAAAATAGCAAAACAGGATAAAAAAGCCGGCTGGTATGATATTCCGATAACAAAATTTGCACCGGTATTTCCTCTAATGGCAGACTTGGAAGAAGTTTTGGATGAGAAAACGAAAGAAAGAATCGCTTTTACGAACAATGTTTGGGATTTGAATCTGGATGTTTCCACTACAACCATTAACGGCGGTACAAATATTGTGCTTGAACTTTTCTGGACAAGACCTGATAAGGATGATATTTACCCGTTTGAAGAAGTTAAATATTTTTCGCGCCAAATTAAATGGGGAAGGTATAAAAATATTATTTTCCCGATTAATATTGCAATGAATGAACTTCCGCAAAGTATTATAAAATCTACTTTTACGGATTTAAAAGAAGCTGATGGCGGAAAATTTGTTTATGAAGAGCTTCCGCATCTTAAAGAGATAATGAATGTAACTATTGCGGAAAATATTTCCAAACTTCTTTTGGAGCATAAACCTCCTGTGAATATTGTTACACTGGGTATTGATTACGACCAGTCTTTAAAGGCTTCTTTAGAGTTTGATTATTCCGGCGTAAGAGTTCCATATTCCAAGAGCAAAGAAAAATCTCCGTATATTTCAGTTAAGAGCAAAGAAGAAGACGGACTTGTTTATTGGATAAAAAGAGATTACGAACATGAACAAGAGGCTTACAATATGCTCCTTGCATGTAAGTTTGTTCCCATGCAGACAAATAACCTTGCCCTTGAAAAAGAAAATGCAATAGACTTTTATAATTATTATATCCAGCAGGCCGGAGAAGGCTGGAAGTTTGAAGAACGCGATGATATGAACTTCTTTAAGCTTCTGGAAGAACCCTTCAGAATGTGCGCTAAAATAGATTTCTCGGAAGAATCAATTGACAGTATGGAAATCCAGCTTTACGGACAAGTCGGTGAAGAGATTATAAATTTTGATGATATTTATGAAACTATCCAGAGCGGTGAAAAATATGCGCGTGTAAGAAGTCTCGGGTTTGTTGAATATCCGGCTCAAAATATCTATCAAATAATGCGTTCTTTCAACTCTTTTGATGCGTACAGAAACAACGAAAATAAATTTTTGGTAAAAACATACCGTGTCGGCTTGATTACAGAACTGCAAAACCAGGGGTTTGAACTGGTAATGAGTGATAAGTTCAGAAAATTCTGGGAGCAAATATCTACGTTCTCTACAACGTCTGACGGGGTGGAGATTCCAAAGGGTGTAAATGCGGAATTCCGTGAATATCAGGTAAAAGGTTTCCATTGGCTGTGGTTTTTGTACCAATACGGTTTAAATGGCATACTTGCCGATGATATGGGGTTAGGAAAAACTTTACAGGCATTAAGCTTGCTTCAAAAGGCCAAAGAAGTTGACGGTCCTCAGACAACACTGGTTATAGCACCTACAACTGTTGTATTTAACTGGGAGGCTGAAATTCAAAAATTCACACCGGATTTGACCTGCTTGAAATTAACGGGTGCAGACAGAAAAACCCTTTTCAAACATATTCCGGAATATGATATTGTAATAACAAGTTATGCTTTGGTGCGGCGTGATATTGCAAAGTTAAAGAAATATAATTTCAGATATATTATTTTGGATGAATCTCAAAACATAAAAAATGCTATTTCGCAAACTGCACAAGCGGTTAAAGAACTTCAATCCGATCATAAACTGGCTCTTTCGGGTACTCCGATTGAAAACAAACTTGAAGAACTCTGGTCGGTATTTGATTTCTTAATGCCGGGATTCTTATTTAATGTTGCGGAATTTAATTACAGATATGTTACTCCAATTATGGAAAGACAGGATAAGACGGTTGAGAAACGTTTAAAACTCCAGATTTTCCCGTTCATATTGAGACGTATGAAGAGGGATGTTGCAAAAGATTTGCCGGATAAGGTTGAAAATATGGCATATTGCGAACTTACAGACGAACAGAGAGACTTTTATCTTGAAGTTCTCGACAGTACGAAGGAAGAACTCTTTAAGAGCATTGAACTTAACGGACTTGAAAAGAGCAGAATGTCTATATTCTCCGCTCTGCTTCGTCTTCGTCAAATCTGCTGCCATCCGCGGCTTTATGACAAAGAAAATGTTAAAGGCATCATGAAATCCGGAAAATTTGAATATTTAAAAGGTATGCTTGAACAAATTATTCAGGAAAAGCACAGAGTGCTCCTGTTCAGCCAATTTGTAGATATGCTTGATATAATAAAAGCTTGGCTTGAAAGAGAAGGTATTCCTTATGAATATCTGACCGGTAAGACAAAAGATCGTCAGGCAGCAGTAGAAAACTTTAATAACAACCCGAATATTCCGATATTCCTGATAAGCCTGAAGGCCGGCGGAACCGGTCTGAACCTTACGGGTGCAGATTATGTTATACATTATGACCCATGGTGGAACCCTGCAGTTGAAGATCAGGCAACAGACAGAGCATATCGTATCGGGCAAACCAAAAAGGTTTTCGTGTACAGGCTTATTACGAAAAATACCGTTGAAGAAAAAATTCAGAAAATTAAAGGCCGGAAAAGGGACCTTGTGGACAGCGTAGTTTCTATCGACAGAAATATTACAAAATCTCTTACAATGGAAGACTTGAAAGACATTTTCTCTGTCGATTAATATTAGCCGGTAAAATTTTTAATTTTTATTTGTGCTATAATCCAATTAGGGGTAGTAAAGGAAAGATAATATGAGTTTGGATGTATATTTAGGAATAGACGTAGGTTCGGTTACTACGAAATTGGCATTGGTAGATGAAAAGGGTAAGTACATTGATTCTTACATGTTAAAAACAGCCGGAAAGCCTGTAGATGCCGTACAAATCGGGCTGAAACAAATAATATCACAGGCACTTTGTGACTATAATGTTCAGGGTGTCGGAACAACCGGGTCCGGAAGAAATCTTGCAGGGGCATTAGTCGGGGCGGATGTTGTAAAGAATGAAATTACGGCACATGCTGTGGCAGCAAGTACAAATATACCGGGTGTTCAAACTATTCTTGAAATCGGCGGTCAGGACAGCAAAATAATTATTCTGCGTGACGGTATTGTAACGGATTTTGCAATGAATACCGTTTGTGCTGCAGGAACAGGGAGTTTTTTGGATCATCAGGCTCAAAGACTTAATGTTCCTATAGAAAAGTTTGGTGAAACTGCTCTTAAATCAGAAAATCCTGCAAGAATTGCGGGAAGATGCGGTGTATTTGCAGAAAGCGACTTAATCCATAAACAGCAGCTCGGATATCCGGTAGAGGATTTATTATACGGACTTTGTCAGGCTCTTGTAAGGAATTATCTTTCCAATCTTGCGCTCGGTAAAGAGCTTTTGCCTACAGTTTCTTTCCAGGGCGGAGTTGCAACGAATACAGGTATGGTTAAAGCTTTTGAAGAAGCGCTGAATACTAAGATTGTTGTTCCTGAAAATCACCAGACCATGGGGGCTATTGGTGCCGCACTACTTGCGATGGAAAATCATCAGTACACAGAAGTTCCGACGAAATTCAAAGGCTGGGATGTCGGTAATATGAGTTTCCAATCCGTAACCTGCCAGTGTACCGGCTGTTCAAATAATTGTGAAGTTATTACCATCCTGGAAGGCGCAGAACCCATAGGGCACGTTGAAAAAATAGGTGATATAAAGGGTAATATTATTGCTCGTTGGGGCGGCACATGCGGAAGATGGGATATAGGATAGGTTTAAAAAGTGTGTTCTTGTCTCCTCTGATTTTGTTGCAAAAGTTATTGCTATCAGGAGAAAATGAAGGTGAAATTAAATAACTTTGAAATAGGGAAAGATAAATTAACAATACTTGCCGGTCCTTGTGCCGCAGAATCTATGGATGTTTTACGTAAAACTGCTGAAGGCTTGAAATCTGTCTGCAATGAACTTGGTATAAATTATGTTTTCAAATCTTCTTTTGACAAGGCTAACCGTTCTTCTATAAATTCATACAGAGGTCCGGGGCTTGAGAATGGACTTGTAATGCTTGCTAAAATTAAAGAGGAATTTGAACTTCCAATAGTTACGGATATTCACCTTCCCGAACAAGCGGCAGTTGTTGCGGAAGTTGCTGATATTATCCAAATTCCGGCATTTTTGTGCAGACAAACGGATTTACTTGTTGCAGCCGCTAAAACAGGAAAAATTGTTAACATTAAAAAAGGACAATTTTTAGCACCTCAGCAGATGAAATCTTTAATCAAAAAGGTAGAGGAATCCGGCAATAAAAATATCATGGTTACGGATAGAGGTGTAACCTTTGGGTACAATAATCTTGTGGTGGATTTTAGAGCCATTTCTATAATGAAAGAGTTCGGCTATCCGGTTGTATTTGATGCGACCCATAGTGTTCAGATGCCCGGTTCAAACGGGGATTCAACAGGTGGTGACAGAAGATTCGTACCGACTCTTGCAAAGGCTGCAATGGCGGCAGGTGCTGATGTTTTGTTTTTTGAAATCCATCCGAATCCGGATTGTGCACTTTGTGACGGACCAAATATGCTTGCATTAAAAGATGCGGAGAAAGTATTTAAAAAGTGCAAAGCAATATTTGAAATTGTAAGAGAAGATTAAATAAGAAATAAAAGCTAACTGGGGGTTGCTATAGGTTGTAATGCCCGATATAACAAGCCGATAAGTTGTTGTAATTTATCATAATAAAAATGTACAGTAATAGGGAGACAAACATATAGACTATAGGCTGTAGGCTAACAATTAAATATATTATAGTATTCCCTTATTTTTGTTTTTTCATTTTTATTGCAAGATAGATTTGTTCACCGAGAAATTTTTCGGCTTCTTTTGTATCTGTATATAATTCAGGATTATTTTCTTTACGCACTTCCCGCTTTTTTTCCCGCTTTTTTTCCTGAATTTTTTCCTGTTCATTCGTTGAAACGGTCAAAAACTTTGTTGTGACACAATTTTCTTTTTTTGCTTCCCTAAGTTCTATTTCATGTAATTTTGCCCTATCAGCGGATTTATTTCCGGTCGGTTCGTAGCCGTACATTCTCAGGCGGGCTATAATCTTTTGATATTCATCATCTATACCAAAGCTAATATAAAAGGATGAAAATCCGATATTTTCTATTTTATTTATTGTCATCACACACTCCAAGTCTTACTTTAATAATCGGCAAAATTTCTAAAAACTTTAGAGTTTGACGAAATATTTTTACAAAAATTAATAATTATGTTAGAATATCTTTCGAGGTATTTGTTTTGATAAAGACTGTTAAAAAGCCGGAAAGCCGTTTGATGGGTGTTATTACGATTCCTGCGGATAAATCTATTTCCCACCGTGCGGTTATGTTTTCTTCTATTGCACAGGGTGAATGTATTGTAAGAAATTTTTCAAGCGGTGCGGATTGTCATTCAACTTTGGATTTGTTTAAAGCTCTAGGAGTTAATATCAGATTTATTGATGAAAAAACGCTTAAAATTAAGGGAGCCGGAGGAAAATTCAGTCCGATAAAACAATCGGAAGCCTCTTTTGCGTCTTCTATTTACTCCTATTCCTGCGGGAATTCCGGTACTACAATGAGGCTTGTGTCGGGAATACTTGCCGGACAGAAATTTGATTCTGTTTTAACGGGGGATGAAAGTCTCTCCAAGCGTCCGATGAAACGTATAATTGAGCCTTTGAGTTTAATGGGAGCGGATATTTCTTCTGTTGACGGTCACGCACCGTTAACAATACGAGGGCGGAATCTGCACGGTATCATATACCGCTCAAAGCTTGCCAGTGCGCAGGTTAAATCCTGTATTTTGCTTGCAGGTTTAAATGCCGAAGGAAAAACAACATTTGAAGAACCTTATCTTTCGAGAAATCATACGGAAAATCTTTTTAAGTATATGGATGCCGATATGGAAATTACAGGCAATTCTGTAACCGTTCGTCCGTCAGTTTTGAAAGCAAAAGATATTGACGTGGTTGGGGATATATCTTCTGCGGCATTTTTCATAACGGCGGGGTTGATTGTTGAAGGTGTTGATTTTGTTATAAGAAATGTCGGATTAAATATTACCCGTTCAGGAATTATTGATGTCGTAAAGCGTATGGGCGGAAATATGGAGATAATCAACCCGCATTCGGTATCAGGTGAAGATATTGGAGATATACGAGTACAGTATACGGATAGTTTAAAAGGATGTATAATTAAGGGTGAGGATATTCCCCGCTTGATTGATGAATTACCGGTTATTGCGGTTTTGGCTTCGCAAGCGAAAGGTGACACGATTGTGAAAGACGCCGGAGATTTAAGGAATAAAGAGTCTGACAGAATTACGTGTCTAGTAAAAGAACTTTCTAAAATCGGTGTGAATATTGAAGAAAAAGACGACGGATTTATTGTACATGGTCAAGGCGCAAAAGCGTTGGCGCGAAAACCGGTAGATATACCTCTTGAGACTTATCACGACCATAGACTTGCAATGAGCTTTTATGTTGCTGGACTTGTGTGTCAAAATGAAATTGCAATTAACGGCTTTGAATGGACAAAGATCTCATTTCCGGAATTTGAAGAGTTATTCTCTTCTTTAACTTTGGGATAATTTTAAAATGTAAAATTTTTGTAACAAATATGTAAAATACTGTTTTTTTTTATTTATAATAACTGTCAAAAGGATAGTATTATGATTTCGAGTGTATCAAGTATTAATAAAAATTTGGGTCGTAATAATGTCAATTTTACTTCAAGTATTATACGAGCTCCAAAAGCTTATAATATAGAAAAAAGACTTGCAAAGAATGCTGTAAATGCTGAATTTAGTAATAATTCTTTTGTTGCCGAATGTGTTGAAAAAACTATTGATATTTATAAGAAAATCTTTGGTTATTGGTCCTTTCCCAGAAATATATCAGTAAAGTCTACAAATGATCCGCTTGGATATGCATATTACAGTAGCTATTATGATGAAATCGTAATTGATAAAGATAAGGATTGCTTTTCTAATAAAGAAAAATTAGTCAATGAAATGAAGAAACATAAGAATCTGTTTTTCTTGCCAGATTGGTTTTCTTCTATAAATCCATTACATATATTTGTTCATGAAATGGCTCATAGTGCACATTTTCATAATTTAGAGAAAAAAGGAAATGCATCAAGCCTGTATGAACTAAGAAGTACAGTAATACCTACATCAATAGGAAGGCTTATTACAAAATTTAAGTTAAGCAAATACGCTGCCAAAAATATGAATGAGTTTATGGCGGAAAGAATTTCAAAAGATATTACTCAAAAATTAACTGATAGTGGAACTTTTTGGGGAGAGGCTTCAGAGTTTGATTATGCAAATATTTTTTCAAAAAAATGGAATTACAGATACTCTTCGCCTCAAGCTTACATAGATTATTTCACACAACAAGTATGGAATGGTGATGTAGAAGAAGCTGAGGAAGCCGGTAGGATAATTGATAGATATTTAAAGGAGCTTGATGCCCAAACAGTCCCAAGTTCTATAAAAGAACTGGAAGAGTCAGTATCTGAATCTGCAATATTAAGTTCTATGGCAGCAGGGGTTTCTAATTTATTTAGTAATATAACCCATAAACTTGATAAACGCAATAGACTTAGCTTAGGTAATAAACTATAAAGAAGAGGCGGTTTTATGAATATAAGTAGTATTCAAACTTTTTATCATCAATCAACAAATGTTAAGCTTTGTCCTTCTTTTAGCAATGGCACTAATATGGATTTAAACAAGCAAAATAACCAAAACAATTTGTTGTATGCAATAGGATTAAATGGAACGTTAGCCGCAGTTACTCTGTTTGCAGGGATAAAGGGTGCTAAGAAAGAGTTTGCGGAGGTTCTTAAGAAAAACGGGATAAGTATACAAGACGGTGTTGCCAAAATAATTAAAACCGGTGAGTTATATACAGGTACAATAAAGCGCAATGTAAAACATTTTGGCTTAAAAAAAGAGGTTGTAAATTTTGAAAAAGGCCAAATGAAAGAAAAATTATATTACAATTTGCTGGGACAAGAAGTTTGCGGCTATTTTTACAAAAACGGAAAACTCGTAAAAGAAATTGAAGTTGATACACCTCTTTTTGCAAAAAATAAAGGCGTCGTAACTTATAATTTTGATGAAAAAGAAAGATTATTATCGTCCAGTGACGGTCTTATAAAAAGAGGAGAATCTGCGTTTGAATACGGACGTAAAAATATTAATTAAAAGTCCGAATTATTTAGATAACTTTCTCTGTAAAAGTGCAAGAATAAAAATTATTACAAATAAAATATAAGCAAGTGCACAGGACTTTCCTATATCAAAATATTCAAAGGCGTATTTGTAGACGGAATATACAAGAACATTCGTCGCGTCATCCGGACCGCCGGAGGTCATAACATAAATTAAGTCAAATACCTGAAATGACGATATTGCGGTTACAAGAACCACAAAATACGTTGTAGGTTTTAAAAGCGGCAGGGTTATTTCTTTAAAAGTTTGGAAGCTTCCGGCTCCGTCAATTTTTGCGGCTTCATAAAGATTAGGATTAATTGAAGCAAACCCGGTTAAAAATAAAAGTGTATTGTAACCTATAAGTTTCCAGACTGATACAAAAATTAAAACAGGCATTGCAAGTCCGGTATCAAAAAGCCAGGTGTAATGTGTTTTCAAAAGATTATTTACTAAACCTATATTGGGATCAAAAATCCAGCACCACACAATTGCTATAACAACAGCGGGGGTAATAAAAGGCAAAAAATACACGGTTTTAAAAATTTCGGCACCGCGAATTTTCGTGTTGATTACGGATGCAATAAAAAGAGGTATAATAACCGCAAAAAATGTAGTTGAGACTGCGTAAACAACTGTATTTGCAAGAATCTGTAAAAACTCTTTTTCGCAAAATACCGCTTTATAATTATTTAATCCTGCAAATTTTATTTCGTTAAGCAAATCCCAATCCGTAAAACTCAGCGCAAAAGAGCAGAATATCGGAATCAAAATGAAAATAAATGTCCCGACAACGGCCGGAAGAACAAAAAGCAGTCCATTTTTTGATTTATTCATGCTATTATTTTACTATAAGCAGGAGGAGTTATGTTAAAAGAATCAGCTTTCGGAAAAAACGATATCAGAGGAATTTACGGCGATGATATAACAGAAGAACTGTTTTATTATACAGGACGCGGATATGTTCAATTTTTGGCAAAAGAAACAAGAAAACTTCCATCAGAAATTTGGATTAGTGTGTGCCGCGATGCGCGCCTGCATTCTCCTTCGCTTTCTAAATCTCTGATAGAAGGGGTTCGTTCTTGCGGCGCAAATGTCGTTGATATGGGGCTTGCTCCCACTCCTTTGGGATATTATTCCGAAGTTGTCGGGCTTCCGCCTTATATTACAAAATATATGCCTGTTACGGGTGCAATGATTATTACGGCAAGTCACAATCCGAGCCAGTATAACGGTTTAAAGATGACTTATGCAAAGCAATCACTGAACGAGGAGCAGATTAAAATTGTCAGAGATTTGACAATGGAAGAATACAAGCTCGGAATTCCTCCCGTTCCGTTTGGAATATTAAATGAGTACGATTTAATTCCTGATTATATTGAAGATATGAAAAAACGTTTCGGGCGCGTCGGAGAAGGTATTAAAGTTGTTGTAGACAGTGCAAATGCGACCGGCGGTGTTGTTGCGCCGAAATTGTACAGAGCCTTGGGATGCGAGGTTGTAGAACTTTATTCAATGCCTGACGGGCGTTTCCCGCACCATCATCCTAATCCCAGCGATGAAAAGACTTTAAGAGATATTAAAAAGGCTGTTGTTGCCAATAAAGCGGATTTGGGAATTGCGTTTGACGGAGACAGTGACAGAATCGGAGTTATAGATTCAGACGGAAACTCCATGACAGGAGATAAGCTGTTACTTATATATGCTGAAGATGTTATAAAAGAGTATAACGCAAAGGGTATTAAACCCGTAATCGTATCTGAAGTAAAGTGCTCTCAGGTGCTGTATGATACAATTAACGCACAGGGCGGAGTCGCTGTGATGTGTAAAACAGGACACGGTTATATAAAATCGAAAATGAGAGAAACGGGGGCGGTTCTTGCCGGAGAAATGAGCGGGCATACTTTCTTTAAAGATAAGTATTACGGATTTGATGATGCTATTTATGCCGGATGCAGAATTATTGAAATTGTTGCCAAAAAGAAAAAAGAAAATCCGAATTTCAAAATCAGTGATATACTGAAACCTTTTGAATCGATGTACTGCTCGTCAGAGGTAAGGCTTCCGTGTCCTAATTCTTTAAAAGCACAAACCCTTGAGGAATTCCAAAAGGTAATCGCAGAAAATCCCGATTTCTTCGGAACAAAAATTAAAGATATTATTACGCTTGACGGTATGAGAATAGTTTTTGAAAAGGGGTTTGCGCTTATCAGACAAAGCAATACAGAACCGGTATTTACTTTGAGATTTGAAGCAGACAGTAAAGAAAATGCCGAAAAATACGAAGATTTAATGGTTAATAAATTGCTGGAAATTATCAAAGAATTCACATCAGCAAAAGAGTAGGCTAAAACGTAACTGTTCTGGGTTTGGTTTTATCCTTCACTTTATTTGGAATCTTAAATCCGAATATATTTCTTTCGTCTTTAAAACTTTCTACAAAAATTTTACCGTCGTGTGATTCAACAATTTTTTGTGAAGCGTAAAGTCCGAGTCCGATTCCGAGTTCTTTATGCGATTCCGCAAAAGAAACGTATTGTGCAAATATTGCATCCTGTTTTTCTGGCGGAATATAAGGACTGTTGTTTTCGAATTTAAAACATGTATAATTCCCTTCATTATATACGGATACTTTGATGGTAGATTTTGGGTATGCATATTTTATTCCGTTTGAGAGTAAATTCATTACAACTCTTTTTATTTGAACTTTATCCGCAAAGATTATCGGATTTTTGCACTCATTATTGATTGCAATTTTTACGTCTTTATCTTTAGCTACGTATATCATTTCTCCGATGCATTCCGAAACTAAATCTATTAAAGAAAATTTATCGGAATTTAATCTTACAATACCGTTTTCGTTTCTGTAAGTTGCGAGTAAAGATGCCAGCATGCCGTTCATATATCTGCAAGAATCCAAAACCATCTCAAGAATTTCCTTTTGATCTTCGGGAACCGCGCCGAACTCTCCTTTCAGCAGGAGTTCAATAGCTCTTATCTGTGCAATGGTCGGATTTTTTAAGTCATGTCCTAATGATGCAACAAAAGTTTCTCTTTGAGTTTCTAATAATTTTGATTTATCAATGTTTGTAACCATAACAACAATTCCTATAACTTCGTGATTAAAATTATTAACTGGAGCTTTATAAACTGTATAGCAATGCGGTAAACCGTTTATATCAACAATTTCCCGTTCGCTTGTTATTGTCTTATTATTTTCAATAACAAATTTGTCTTCTGCTGTATTTGTTGCTTTCATTTTGTCAATGTCTAACAAGACGTTATTTAAAACATCTTTACCCTGTTTGACAAATATTTTTGCGTGTCTTGTACCTGTTACAAAATTTCCGTTTGTATCTTTCATGTATATAAGTTTCGGTATACTTGCCAGTAAAGCCTCTACTTGCGGTTGGTTGATAAAAAAGCGTTCCTTAGATTTCAGAATCGCATTAGTATGCGCAGTTTCCATATATCCTCAATATTTATTACTTGTTGTTAGTATTCTATAATAAATTTTTCAAACAGGATATTAACCGCTTGTCCTATTTATTTTACTTATAAATTTTTATATATATCGGGTTGTAAGTCAGTGTGGGTGCTGTCGGACAGGTCTTTTGATATTCTTTTTCGAATTTGACAATGTCGGATTTTGTCCATGATACCGGTTCGATTGCATTAACTCCGGTTAGTTTTAAATGTTTTAAAATGTCATGCGCTGTTTGAAAATTTAATACGCATGTTTCTTCTTCTATTATAGGTTTAAATTCTGACAATATATTGCAAAGAGTATCTTTAGAATAGTAAGGCAGCTTTTTATGTGTAATTTGAAATATTTCTTTGAAGTTCCTATCCCCGAACGTTGAAAATAGCAGGATGCCGTTAGTGGTTAACTTTGATACTAGTAGTTTGACGGTTGGGTAAAATTTATTCAGCCACTGAAAAGCGGCATTTGAAATTATTAAGTCATAATTCTCGTCAAGTTTGTTAATGCATTCTTCAATATCACCGGCAAGGAATTCTGTTTGGGGTAATATTTGGGTTATGTAATTTTTACACTCTGGTACAATATCATTTGCCGTATACTTTTGAAATTTGAGTTTATTTACACAAAGTTCCGTCAACAAACCTGTTCCGCAGCCAATTTCTAGTATTTTATTATATTTGCTGCAATCAAGGTATGTTAACAATTTATTTGCCATAATTCTTTGGACTTTTGCATTGTCATTATAAGTTTCAAGACTTTTGGCAAAACGTTTGGCAAGCAGTGTTTTGTTTGTCATAATAATTCACCCCAAGTTTTATAGTGGTAAAACGGACAATGTCCGGCTTCTATATTCGGGGTTATATTCCAAAAACGAACCTGAGCAGATGTCGGTATAATTTTATCATTGCTGCTTATAATAACTTTGTTATACTTAAAATCAAGATTTGCCGAATATGTTTTGATGGCTTTAAGCTCTTTTCTTTGATTTTCATAATTACGATTTATTTCGGGTATATTTTCATCTTGTTCAAACATCTGCTTCATAAATTTATTAACATTAAGCCTCTTGATTGTTAAATCGTATATTTTGGGCAGAATTCCGTATTTATCATCAATCGGCTTTAAAGTTCCGTTGATTGCGGTTTTAGATGCATACTCAATATTAAACTTGCTTGCTATCATTACTCCCATAGACCATGCCGTAAGGTATTTGGTATCGTAACCGCTGATTATATTCAAATCAATATTCAAATCATTGTAATCATAAAACATAATTACATCATAACAGCCGAATTCTAAGTGTTTGACAATACTTTCATCCATTCCCCAGCCGTTAAAAAAAATAATAAGTTTATTGTTATTTTCTTTATTTAGCCATTTATATTTCATACCCTAATTCTAGCATAAAACCTGTCTTTATGGTAAATTATATTTATTATTTAGTTAGGAAGGAGATATATAAATGGCACAAAGAATCGGTGTTGATGTTGGCGGAACCAATGTCAAAATTGCGCTTGTAAGCGATAAAGGAAAAATTATTTATTCAAATTCCATTCCCACGCGTGCGGAGATGGGATATGAATATACTATAAACAGTATGAAAGAAGCAATAAGTGATTTATTAAAAGAAACAAAACTTAAAGCTTCTGATATTGAAGCTATCGGGTTTGGTTTCCCTGGGCAGATAGATTGCAAAAAAGGCGTGGTGAGACTGGCTCCGAATATTCCGGGCTGGGTTGATATTCCTATAGCAAGTATTATGGAAAAAGAATTTGGCATTCAAACAAGAGTTGATAATGATGTCAGAACTGCAACCTTGGGAGAATTAAATTACGGCGCCGGTGTAGGGTGTGAAAATCTTGTATGTATAACGGTCGGAACCGGTATTGGATCAGGGCTTGTTATTAACGGTAAACTCGTACGCGGTGCTAATAATGCGGCAGGAGAAATCGGTCATATAAAATTGAACATGGACGGAGGTCCCCTGTGCGGCTGCGGAGACAGGGGTTGCCTTGAAGCTTATGCATCAGGTCCGAGTATTGTAGCAATGGCGGAAGAATATATAAGAGGCGGAAAGTCCACAAAATACAGAGAATTGGCTAATCCGGACATAACTCCTTATATAGTTGCGGTTGCGGCAAAAGAAGGTGATCCCGTTGCAAGACAAATTTTTAGAATTATGGGTGAATATATTGGAATGGGGCTTACAAGTGTTGTGAATCTTTTGAATCCGGAGAAAATTATTATAGGAGGAGGTGTTGCCGATGCAGGCGATATTCTTCTTAATCCCATACGTGAAACAATAGCAAAACGTGCTATGACAATCCAGAGGGAAGTTGAAGTTGTTCCCGCGCAGCTGGGCAATACTGCCGGTGTTATAGGTGCAAGCTTGCTGATTAAATCCTAAGGTGTTAATAACCACAATTAAAATATTAAAAAAGCTCTCAAATAAATTGAGAGCTTTTTAATATTTATAATATTTCCATTACAGGATCCGAATGTTTAACTTCCGGTATCTCTTTCAAATTAGGCAGCTCTATCGGCATTGGAGTATTTGCGGCTTCCGTTGCTTTTTCCGGCATGGCTGCTTTTGCCTGTTTTACTTTTACTATTGCCGGATCCGGATCAACCTTTTGTCTGTTATATTCCAGCATAATCTGGTTGACAAAACGTTTTGTTTCACTGTATGGAGGAATCGTGCCTCCGAATTTCTTTACATTTCCCGGCCCCGCATTGTACGCTGCAAGCGCCAGCTCCGTAGAACCGAACATTTGATACATCATCTTGTAATAAGTAAGTCCGGCTTTAATATTTTCACTTAGGTAATACGGATTAAAACCGAGTTTTTTGGCAGTTGACGGAAGCAGCTGAAAAACTCCCACCGCTCCGTAAGGGCTTTTTAATTCGTGTTTAAATCCTGACTCTTTTTTTGCTATGCTTAATGCAAGTGCTGGATCAACATCCATTTCCAGTGAATGTTTTACGATGGTTTCTTTAATTACATGCTCCGGCGTAGGTGCCGCTTGAGCCCTAACGCACAGCAATGTTAGCAATGCAATAGCTGTTAAGACTGTTTTTCTAATCATTGAAATCCTCTTATATTACTGTAAATTGGATTCTGTATACTATTTTCAAAAATCCTCCCTACGGTTTCGCTATGTTCTCGTTTGGTTCCTGACAACGCGTCCTTCCTAAATTTTTTGTTCCCTTGCGCCAAAAAACTTGTTAGGCGACCCCCTTTGTTATTCCCCGCACTCCGGTTTGGATAAATAACTATACAGAAATTATGTCATATTCATACTAATACAAACTTAAAAATTTTTCAACCCTTTGCACCTTATTTTGTATATAATAGCCAACATGGGCGATTTTTAAACAATACAGAAAGCACGGTTTAGTAGCCTGTGTTTATCGGTTTTGAAATCTAATTCGCTGACATAAAGATTTGCGATTTTATCTATTTTCATAATGTTAAACAGAGTAAAAATATCAGAATGAATATTAAACAAACTTATTGTTTTTAAGTTTTTTATCATTTCAAAAAAATCAAAAGTACAATCGCTGACGTATGTTAAATCTAATCCTATTCTCAACTCTGAATATCGGGAAATTTCTTCCTGTAACTTTGATGTGTAATATTTGTCGAGTTTCGGGTTTAGAGGAGTAAGTATACAAAATTTTTCTGATATTTTTATTTCCATAATTTTATTTTAAATTCATATGCACAAAATATGAATTACCATAAATTATGATAAATCTATACCAAAAGTTACATATCAAAATTATGAACTATATTTGCTTAGCAGCCGGTCCTTCAGCTACAATATACTCTTTTTTTATACCCTGTGCTTCAAGTATAAAGTCACATAACTCTCTTACGGCACCTTTACCGCCGCCGAAAGCTGATTTAAAATTGCATACATCAAGAACTTCCTTAACGGCGTCTGCCGGGCAGCATGCAAGTCCGACTTTTTCTAAAATACAAATATCCGGAAGGTCGTCACCCATATAAGAGACGTTTTCGTAAGTTAAATTATATTTTTGTAAAAGCTCTTCCAGAGCAGGAAGTTTATACTGATGCCCTTGATATAGTTCTGTAAAATTCAGGTTTTTTGCACGATGTCTAACCGTACCGTTGTTTCTGGCGGTAATTATTGCTGTTATAAATCCGGAACGATTCATTCTGACAATTCCGTGTCCGTCTTTAGCATTAAATGTCTTATATTCAATTCCGTTTTCGTCGTATGTGATACTGCCGTCAGTCATAACACCGTCGCAATCAAATACAAGCATTTTTATTTTTTTAGCGGCTTCCAAAGCATTTTCTTTAACCATATAAACCTCCTATAATATTATATACCAAAATATAGGAAAAATTAATGAGGATATAGAAAAATTTGAAAAATGATATATGTGGCGGGATATGTGACAAGCTTTTCAGCAAGCATGCTGCTTGACAAGCTAAAAAGAAATACAAAACAAAAAGCTTATGAGTATATAAAACAATGTATTCAGGGAAGAATAGAACTTTTAGAAGCTCTAAAGACTATGCCTTCCGGACATGAAATGTCCTTTAGAGAGGCTTAAAAATTGGCGGCTCAGGCTCGACGCAAACAAAACAGTAACAGTTCGACCGAAAAATCTTGTGAGAATATGCAGCGGTATTACAATAAAGGAATTTGCGGCTGAGCAGGGGGTAACAGTTCCGAAAACAACATATTATGCCCCAAAATGGGATTTATTGGAGGCAAAAAGACTAAAAGTGCGTTTAAGAAAAGGCTATATTTTACCACAAATAAATCAAGGAAAAATTTGTCTGAAATCGCTCAAGAGCTGGGTTGTACCTTGGAAACATTATACAGATATCTCGGCAGTGAAGAACATTCATGTAGGAACGACAGAAGATTAATAATAGCAAATAAAATAATGAAATTTATAAGACAGGATATGTTTCTGGAAGAAATTGCCGAGAAAATGAATTTATCAGTTTTGTACGTTAAAAGATATTTAGAATTTTATAATCACATTAATTCATAAATTTTATTGTATTTTTCTATGATTTCGAAAGTCCAGCCAGAGTTGTAATTCATTGCATTTTTAATAAGTAAATTCCAGCTGGAAGGGTTGTTTGTATATAAATTCAAAGCTTTCATAATAGCGCTAAGAAATATTTCATTTGAATCATCCTCCGTATTTAGCGGAATTTTTGTTTTAAATCCGCATCCGTAAGTTATATCATCAAAAATATCCGCAATAGTGTCATTATAAATTCCGCTT
This sequence comes from Candidatus Gastranaerophilales bacterium, assembly GCA_944323325.1. Lineage (GTDB taxonomy): Bacteria > Cyanobacteriota > Vampirovibrionia > Gastranaerophilales > Gastranaerophilaceae > CAG-196. The sequence goes on along the minus strand of CALUSF010000006.1, from coordinate 4,204 downwards.
CTGGATGCGACGGGTATGCAGCCGTATTTCAAGCCAAGGAAATGGTAATTGTCGGTGACATTTATCCTCTGCGGTAAAAGCATTATATCTGATGATGCAAAAAACTGTTCCAAATTGATTTTTCCGTCAATAAAAAGCCAGCGCCCGTTAACAGACGGATTTTTTTCAAGAAAATCAACCCACGATTTTATATAGTTATTTTGAAGACCATCCGGAATATTTACAATAATCTGGATGTTTTTATTGAGTTCAAAAAGCTTTAAGATTGTATTAAATGCAATATCGATACCTTGAGGTAAAATTTCAGGCTGTTCAAAATGCGCAAATAGTAAAGGTGCTTCATAAAAAGAGTCAAGATATCCTTTTATTATAAATTCACTATTTTTAAACAAATTGATGTCTACAAAATTTAACCGGATTCTTTCTTGTCCAAATTCTCGCAGTATGTATTTTTTATTTCGGCAGCGAATATCTCTGAAATTATCACTCGTAAATTGCATATACAATTTTGCGGGGTTTATGCTGCATCCGTAAGAAACATAAGAACTTTTCTGTTTGGTTTTTAAAATTCTGTTATACATTTTCCCTGAGAGCTGAGGGTTTTGAAGAATTGCTTTATAGTATGTTTTTGATGTAACTGCCCAGAAATCGGTTTTTTTCAAGGTGTAGTACATTGAGTTGTAAAACATTTCATCTTCATAGGCCATTTGCGGAAACAGTTTAAGAATCCTTGCGTTCATACGGTTAAAAAGGATATTTTCATCTATATCTTCGCACTTGTCTATATATTTGCGAAATTTGAAATAATTCTGATAAATAAATTCCAAGCACTCGCGCATTTGATAAAATCGTTTTGTATTGTGCAGGTTAAATAAAGAAGCAATACATTTTTTTATTATCTTATCCCTGCAAATACGTTTCATACCTTTTTTATCGACCAGATTAATTGCAGCCCAGAAAGCTTCGGTTTTATTGGTTTCGAATTGGGAAAAATCTCTGATTATTTGTAATACTTTTGTGCTGCCTTTTCGTGAATATTTAAATTCTTCGCCCAGAAAATAAGGTATATTATCTGCATGAACAATATCAGGTTTTAGTTTTTTAACACAGATTCCGGCAGCTTTGATAAAAGGAGCCAAATACTGCAGCCTTGTTCTGTCATGCCCGGAAAAAGACGGAGAATATAATCCGAAAACTTCTATATTTTCACGGGTCCTGTTGCTTTTATACAAAACTGCATTATTCATTCTGTTTTGAAGGAAAAACTCAAAACTTATATGTGTTTTTTGAAAACCTTCGATAGTATCTATCGGGATTAAGACTTTGATTTCTTTGTCCGGATACTGTTTTCTAAGGGTCTGAATGAATTCAACCGGATTTTTATCAAGTGTTATCAAAAGAATTTGTTTAAAATATTTTTTTTCTTTTTTCTTTATAAATAGTCGAAAATATCTTTTAAAAAGTCTTAATTTTGCTTTAAAATCATAAAGTAGGTCAGAATCTTCAAAAACAATGTCATCAATACTATTTCGAGGAGTTTCGTATATTATATTAAGTTCTTTTGAATGTGCTTCTGTTTCAAATTTTTCCATAAGTTTCACGGTATCATATTAAGCCGGCTAAATCAAGTTAACTATTGACAAGTTTTGAAAAAAAGTTGTATACTGCTTATATGCAAAAATTATTTTTTAACAATTCATCAACCTCATCATCCGGGTTTCGAACGAGACTTAGGTGATTTTTGATGTGCAATTGATAAAGCAGGTATAAAATTAAAAGGTCTCGTTTATAAGTTATAAACGGGACTTTTTTTATGAAAATTTGAGAAAGGACATTATGAAAATTAACAATAGCGGTATCAATTTTAAGGGGCCATTAGACGGAATGGTAACAAGATTCTTTAGGACATGCGACATGAATGAAACTGTTAATGCGGTGGGTTTAGATGTCGGAGCGATGGTTTTGCCCAGAACGTATTATGATACAAAGCACAGAAACGAATACGCGGGAGCAGAGACATTTTTTAGAGAAATCAGCGGAACATTTATCAACTGTCTTTCTGCGGGAATTTTTGCGCAGGTTATTTCTAAAATAGCATCAAAAAGGGTTATGCCTGATATTAAAATTAATCCCAAAAGTTGGTATACGGATGAGTCACTTGATATTTTGCATTCTGCCTGGAAGGGAGATACGAAAAATTTTGTTGATACGGTTTTTGAAAATCTTTCGGGGCAAGACGGACATAATACAAATGAATTTAAACGCATTAGCTGGAAAAATGTTAATTGGACTGATGAAGCAGCGTGGGATAAAATAAACTGGCAAAATAGCGAATATAAAAATATACAGGAAAGACTTAAAACCAAAGATGGTTTTTCATCAGTAATGACCGGGCTTATTAACGATAAAAACCTTGCCGAATCTGATAAAAAGAATGTTCTTTCAATAATGGAAAAAAGAATTGTGAACGCACTCGGTGCTGAGAGAAATATAGAATTGAATATTAACGGTAAAAGGCTTGAGACAAAATTGGAAAACATTTTGAGAGATGTTCACGATATGGGTAAGGATATTTTTTCTCAAAATAATCCCAAAAGTGTGGAACTTGCAATAAAAAAAATACAGAAGGTAAATAAAATAAAAACATTCGGAGCCATAGCGGCAGCTTGCGCACTGGGACTTACAAACCAGTACATCAACAGAAAAATTACCGAGAAAAGAACCGGCAAAAAAGGATTTGTAGGGGATACGGATTATACAGATTCTGCACAAAAAGTTCAGAAAAAAGATAAATTTTTATTTGCAAAAAAGCTTGGTGCGAGTTTACTTATGGCCGGCATGGTGTTTAGTGTAATGCGTGTTAAAAATTTTAGAGAATTTGCAAAAAAATTAGAATTTTCCGGCCCGATAACGGACGGAAACGCTATAAAGACTGTATACGCCTCTACGATTATCGGCCGATTTATGGCAGCTGATAACGGAACCGAATTAAGAGAATCTATGACAAGGGATTATTTGGGATTCCTTAATTGGCTTGTGTTCGGAGGTTTTGCCGCAAAAGGTGTTGCTAATCTTCTGGATAGGAAAGGTAATAGTCTATTTAATTATTCAAAAAGTTTGCCTGCTGTTATAACTCCTGACGGTAAACCCGGTGCTGTGCCGGAAAAAACTTACGGGCTTGCGGGCGGAGGAATGTTGAAAAACATCAAATACTGGCTTAATAATACAAGTCTAAAAACTCATAATGAAATTGCTTCAAAAGGAAAAGAATTTGCAAAGAAAAATATGTGGAAATTAAACACGGCAAATGCCGCCGGCATCGTATATTCTGCTGTTACACTCGGAATACTTCTGCCTATGATGAATGCAAAAATTACGCAGCAAAAAGCACGCAGAAAAGAGGTATAATCTGCGTGCTTTTTATAAAAAATTTATAATTATTCTTTTGCAGTTTCAGTTCCGGCAGCCCTATCTGAGGTGTCTGTTGCGGCTGGAGTTTCCGGTTGTGCAGGGATTTCAATTACCGAAGAGCTTTCTGTCGTTTCGGTAAACTGTGTTTTTGTTTCCGGTTGCGCTAATTCGTCAGATGCTGTTTCGTCAGATGCTTGTGCTTGATTGCAAGAGCAATCTTTTCCTTCCTGACATCCGCATGTGCAGTCTTTAGTGCATGTTCCGTCACTTTTACCGCAGGTGCATTCCTGTCCTTGCCGGCATCCGCAAGTGCAATTTTTATCACATTCTTTTGCAAAAGATACTCCGGTCATGATTGTTAAAACACTAAATACAACTAAACTTGTTAAAAATTTTTTCATTTATAAACCTCCCTTCTTTCTGTGCTTTGAATATACTAATTTGATTACATGTATTTGTCAAGCTTGTACATGATTTCATTTTTGAGTAAAATTATACAGGAAGATAAGGATATTGATTATGATAATGCTTGCTGTTGCGTTACTTTTAAGTATGGTTTTGTGCCTGTTATTCGGAGTACCTTATATTGATTTTTTAAGAAAAAAAACAATCGGTCAGTATATTTTGGATGTTGCTCCTGAGGCGCATTCTAAGAAGGCTGGCACTCCGACTACCGGGGGAGTTTTTATAATTGCTGCAATAATTATCGCTTCAGTAATTACGCTTTTTATGGCGCAGCAAATGGATAATTCTGCCTGGATAGTTATTATAACTTTGCTGTTTATGGGGTTAG
>CALUSF010000005.1 GCA_944323325.1 Candidatus Gastranaerophilales bacterium | reverse complement strand
ATACAAGAAGTTCTGTTGTCGCAGATTTCGCCTTAAATAACGGAGCGGAAATTATTAACGATGTCTCGGGCTTTGACTATGATGAAAAAATGCCGGAAGTTATATCCAAATATAAAGCCGGCGTCATAATCCAGCATTCCATAGGAGATGCGGGAAATAATATATCGTACGATAACGTTGTTGAAGATGTCTTTCTTAAACTAAAAAACAAAATAGATACCGCGCGTGATAAAGGAATTAATTATATAATTGCAGACCCCGGTATCGGATTCGGCAAAACAAAGGAAGAAAATTTCATTATACTTGACAGAATTGAAGAATTTTTCGGTCTGGGCTGTCCTGTCATGGTCGGACTTTCAAGAAAACGATTTTTGGGTGTAAATGGCGGCAATAACGAGCTAAAAGACTCGTTATCATTGGCTTTGTCCTATCCGTTAATATATTCCGGAGTAGATTATTTAAGAGTACATAATGTTAAATTGTTCAAAACTTTATTAAATACTATACCCAGTCGGGCAATATAAATTATTACCCACATAGTGTAATATAATAGAAGAATGCGAGCCAGATGGGAATATAAATATGAATGTCCGGAAAGATTTAATAGTACTGAATATTTTTGTCTTAACACTTGTAGCATACGTACTGACATCAAATTCGGTACTGCTGACAGCTGCCTGCTTAATTGCGGTTTATATATACATTGAGACAACAAAAATAAAGAGAACTTTAGATTTTAAAGAAGCAGAAATTGAAAATCTAAAGAAAAGAATGACTTTACAGAGAGAATACTTTACGGAAACATTGGTGCACGACCTAAAAGTTCCGACTATTGCGCAGTTAAGAGGATTGGAACTTTTGCAGCATGAAACAATAGGAACGGTAAGCTGTGAACAAAAAGAACTTATCGTTCAAATTAAACAATCCTGTAAATACGTTCTGGATATGATTACAACGGTCATAAATACCTATAAGCTTGAAGGCGGAGACGATAATATAGTTTATGAAGAATTCAATATATCAAATTTATTAACCGAATGTTTTGATGAGATTTCGTACATAGCTAAAGATAAAAATCTTACATTTGCGTGTGTATCTCCGCAAAATAATATATTACTGGAAGCCGGAAGAGCGGAAATAAAAAAAGTTATGCTAACGCTGCTTTCAAATGCGGCAACCTATTCCGATGAAAATGAAAGAATCCCTGTCAATATTACCGCAGACAATGACTTATTAAAATTTGCGGTATCTTGTAAAGGTATAGCCCTGACAAAAGAAGAATGCAGGGAAATGTTTAATTTTGTCAGAAACAATGAATCCAGATTCAGTATAATCGGTCAGGGCATTGAAATGTATTTATCCAAAAAGATTATAGATATACATAACGGACAGATTTTTGTAAATACTGACGGAGAAAATTCAAATACATTTACATTTATCATTCCGAGATATAAAAGCAAAACTAAAATCAAAGACACCGTATCTATGTGTATTTAGCACCGGACAAATATCAAACTCACACATCTTCATATTAAAATTTGTAAAGAACTCTAACCTTCAGACTGGAAAAAGTTACAAAAAATGTTAAGATATGAATTAAAGGGATAATTCAGTATTGTAAAAATTTTGTAATATAAACGCAATTTTTTTTGTTTATTCGTTTTATATCATTTATAGTCTAAGGTGGAAGTGTGAATAAAGAAAAAAACTTATCAAATAAATTTTCAAGTCTCTCCGAAAAGCCCCCGGTAACATTGCCTATCTTTCAGGATAAATTAGTATCAAAAGTAAATTCTTTAACGGCTAATACTTGTACCGGTTCTTTTAGCAATCCGAGAAATAAAAGTTTTAATAATGAAAAGGGGCACACCCTGAGTTATAAAACAGTTATGGATGCTCTCAATAAAATATCCGGAGTGTCAAGCTCAAGTGAATTTTATAAACAAATATATTCTGTTATAAACCAGAATATTGAATCTGATTTTATAGCGGTAGGACTTTTAAAAGAAAAATCCAACTGCATTAATTTGAGATTAAGTGACAAAAACGGTAATTTTTATTCCACGAAAATTTTCTTAAAAGATATTGACAATCCGATTGTACAAGTTTTTAACACGGGAGAAGTGATATTTAAAGATGATGTTGATTTCATGAAATTCTCTTATTTCAGAAACCACGCGGTTGCAATTTTACCGCTGATTTCGGTTAATAAATGTATCGGAGTGTTGATTATTGAAGATAATTATGCAAGACAAAATATTGAACTGTATAAATTGATAGCAAATTATGCCGCACTTGTGTCACACAATTTTGAACTTTTAGAACAAAGTGAAGGATATGCAAATACTGATAATTTAACTCTGTTGTATAACCACCGCGGATTTCAGGAAATTCTCTCCAATGAGATTTCCAGAGCGGAGATTAATAAACAACAGCTCTCCATAGTCATGATGGATATTTGTAATATAACAAAAATCAACAGAGAACTCGGACACGCAAAGGGTGATGAAGTAATTAAACTTGTAGCCGAAAAAGTCCGTCAAAATATAAGGGAAGGTGATGTTGCGGGACGTTACGGCGGAGATGAAATCGCGATTATCCTTCCCAATACTTCGGACAGTCAGGCAAAATATATCGCGGAATATCTTACGTATTCTCTTTCCTGCTGCTTTATTGACGATATAGGACCTGTAAAAGTTTCCGTAGGAATTTCCACCTATCCGGATTGCTCCGATGACAAAGAAAAACTTTTAATCTTGGCGGAACAAGCTATGTATATTTCGCAGGCAAAAGGATACAAAGACGGTATGTCCGCTATAATAAGCTCCGCAGACTTCAACTTCTGGGATGATGTGGCTTTAAAATCTTATGCGGAAGTCATCGGAAAACGCCACGCACAACTCGGTTTAAATTTTGAAGAAGAATTGATTCAAAAATTCAATGCGGATCATGCAAGTTTAGGACATAAGATTTCAGAGATAGCGACATCACTTGCAAGCGCAATTGATGCAAAAGACCCTTATACAAAAGGTCATTCGACTTCCGTTTCCAGATTTTCGGAAGCGCTGGCAAGGGCTATTAACCTTCCCGAAGATGAAGTTGAACGCATTAAACTGGGCGCGCTTCTTCATGATGTCGGCAAAATAGGCATACCGGAAAATGTTTTGAAAAAAGAGGGGCCGCTATCTGACGAAGAGTGGGCAATAATGAAGCAGCACCCGACGATCGGGGCTGAAAAAGTTCTCACACCTAACCCGTCCTTGAGGGATTTGATTCCGATTGTTAAATATCACCATGAAAGAATTGACGGCAAAGGTTATCCGGAAGGTCTTTCAAACGGAGATATCCCGCTTGCGGCAAAAATTGTTGCTATTGCAGATACATATCACGCACTAATCAGCGACAGACCATACAGACGCGGTATGAATATAGAAAAAGCCATTTCTATCCTGAAAGAAGGTGCCGGAACCCAGTGGGACGAAGATTTGGTGAGAACGTTTATCCAGATTGCGCCGTCTCTCGGAGTTTAGTTACTTTAACAAATCGTATTCAACCCAAAACCGGAATTTAAAAAAGGTTTTGTCTAATCTTTTGCCCAGAAAGCAGCAAATTGTTTATCATCCATATCGATATTACCGTTATTGCTAAGAAATAAGTCATAGCTTTTCACAACATGACCGATATCCAAAGCTCTGTAGCCGAGAAGCGCAAGGTCATAAGCAAGCACAGTTGCAGTCGGACCCAAAACAATGCAAATCAAGCGGTCTTTCGGAACAGATTTTGCCCTCTGGAGAATCTCGTCATATTTATCAAATGCGTTAACCGTAGGAGCGTAAATATATTCTACGGATTTTGCACAGTCAAATACGTTATACTTAACTTTTTTTATCACTCTGTCGCCGCAAATTACCGTTATATCTTTGTCTTTCCATAACATTCTTATGCCGTTCAAAATCTCCGCATCATCCGTAGGTGCCGTAAACGCCGTATTTAAATAAGTACGGTTCAAATCTATTTGTTTAATCAGCCAGTCGCTGTTTGCACCCCAAAACCGCCTTGTAAAATCTTTTAGCCGCATATCATAATCACGAACAGACAAACACATAAGAGTCGGCAACCCTATTTCCACTTTATCGTTTTTAGAAGTCAAAACTTCCGTCAGGCGTTTCGATAATTCAGGACTTGCAGTCTGAAACGGAATACTTTGATTTTTTATAAGAAAAACTTCTCCGTCCCCGAACCTTGCAAGACTTTTGTCGGAATGTTCAAGCAAATAATCTATAGTTTGCCGCGTATCAAGAATTTTGGGAACCGCAAGTGATTTTAAATCGTCATTAATTTCATATTTCATGAAATCCAATCCGTTTTTAACCACCAACACATCATTTTGCATACTTTTGATATTATAACGTCCAAGATATCGCAAGTTATCAATAAATTGCCGCAGTCCCATTTGTTCAACTCCTGTTTGTAAAATATAATAATCTTTTTCAATAATATACTTAAAAAGCAAAATTGTCAAAAATATTAGCTTTTCGATTTATTAAACTTTTAGGCAAAATATTCCATATTATTAAATAAGGAAGTTATTATGGATATCAAAAAAAACGTCGGAAAGCGGATTCGAGAATACAGAAAATCAAAATCATACACCCAGGATGAACTTGCAGAAATCGTCGGTATTGATACGGTTTCATTGAGCAAAATCGAAACAGGCAGAAATTATCCTTCCTCCGAAAACCTTATGAAATTGGCCGAAGCACTTGATGTGGAAGTTTACGAATTCTTTATACAAGATATGGTCAAAACTAATGATGAACTTTTAGATGATATTTATAAAGAAATTAATAAAATGAAAACCGACAGCAAAAAACTCCATACGTTGCTTGTATCGGCAAAAACTCTGAATTCCAAATAATTTTATGTACAATTGTATATAATTTTCATTGTGCATAATTCCGGCTCGTATGTTAAAATAAACAGGGATAATCAAGAAGAAAGGATTTATAAATGCTCGACTTAATCAAATCAAGAAAAAGTGTAAGGAAATATTCAGACAAACATATTTCTGATGAAGATTTAAGAAAAGTTCTTGAAGCAGGCAGACTCGCGCCTTCGTGGATGAATGTACAGTGCTGGAAATTTATTTTAATTAAATCGCAGGAAAATAAAGATTTGTTATCGGAACTTTCAGTAGGGCAGGCTCACGTAAAAAATGCGGATGCTTTGATTGTATGTATTGCGGACATGGATGCCTGGGAAGAAGCTAAAATTACACATATTTCCAAACCGGCTTTGAATCCGGCTATGCAGGGTGAAAACGGGCTTTTGATAAGAACTATGGAGCAGGTAGTTTATCCTATTTCTTACATGATGCTGGAAGCCGAATCACTCGGAATTCGTTCTTGTATTATCGGCGCTTTAGGAAATGAAATTACCGGAGTATTGCCGGAAGTTTATTCTAAAGTAAAAGAAAAATTAGGGTTAAGCAGGAATCAAATTATTTCTTCAATTATAACCTTGGGTTACGAAGCGGAGCATACAGAGACAACAAAAGTCCGCAAAGATTTCAACTCTGTGGTTTCCTTGGAAAAAATCGGTTCCGAATTTTAATCCAATTCGGGCTCACCGTTTACCAGTTTCAGTATTTCAACAACTTTCGGCATCTGGCAGTCGAAAGAATAGTGTGCTTTTTTAATAGAACATTCTTTACAGTTGCCGTTGAGTTTGTAACACTCTATTGCCTGCTCCGTCCAATTTTTGGTTATTGAGCCGGAAATTTCTATATGCGGCTCTATAATTGCTTGATTCAGCATTACATACTTCCCCCCAAGTATCATACTAATACATTAAATTAAACCCGACATCATATAAATAAATGATTTTTTATACAAAAAAGTTAATCGTAATTCCGGAGAGAGTACTTATAATAAGCAAAATCAATATTATTTTTAATGTATCTCTAAAATCGTTGTTTTTTAAAAGCACAATTAACCCCAAACCCGCATTGGAAAGAAGCCCGCTCATAACCGCGCCGAAAGAAATCGTCCCTTTTATAAGCAACATTGTTAAACCGATTGAAATTGCGCAATTCGGAATCAAACCCACAAAGGAGGCAATTACGGGCTGTATAAATTTTCCGCCCTGAATGAAATTAGTAATTACTACGTTTGAAAGACAATAATTTAAAATAAGCGTAATAATGAGTATAAACACAAATACGTTTGCTGTATGCATAACAGGATGGATTATAAGCTCTCGTTTTGAGCCGTGCTCAATATCGTGCTTGCAGCACCCTTCTTCTTTAATAATTTCCGCATCAACATTCCCGCACTCTTCCGGCACCCCTCTTTGGGGAATTGCAAAATCGATAAAATAACCGGCAAGAATTCCTATAAACAATTTTAATCCGACAATCGGAATCACAAGGTACGCTTTTTCCGGCGTTGCCAGCAAAATCGGAATGGTTTCGTCTGATGTTGCAAGATATACAGCAATCAAACATCCGCGGGTAATTATTCTTTTTGCATAGAGACTGCTTGCAATAACCGAAAACCCGCATTGAGGAATTATAGCGGCAAGACTTCCCGCTAAAACACTGCCTTTTCCCGTCTTTTTCAATAAAGCATTAATTTTATCAGCATAAAAAAACTCAATGACTTCGATAATTACAAAAACAATAAATAAAAACGGTATTAAATGCACACTGTCATATATTGCATCAAGCGCCCAATCCGAAAACGGCAACTTTTCTATAAGACCGTCTACAGGGGCAAAAAACAATCCGTTTATACCTTCATATATACCATTGATTTTTTTGAGAATTGATATTAACATAAAGTCATTAAACATCAAAATTCAATAATAGTCAATGTTAGGGCTTCCGTACAAATTATAAAAGGAGTTTTTATGAAAACAATTGAAATTAACAAAGAAAAGTGTGTAAGATGCGGTTTGTGTATAAGTGATTGTATTTCAGGATGTATAGGGTTTGACGGCGATAATTTTCCCGAGATGAAAGACGAGAATTCCTGCATATCATGCCAGCACTGCATGGCAATTTGTCCTACGGGTGCTCTATCTTTCGGCGGCAAAAAACCGGAAGATTCACAAGAAGTTGACTATAACGACATTTTAAGCCTTATCAAATCCAGAAGAAGCGTTCGTCAGTATAAAGAAGATGAAATTCCGGCTGATATTATGAACAAGATAAAAGAAATGCTTCCCTACGTTCCGACGGGCTGCAACGCCAGAGCTCTGCAGTTTTCAATTGTCGAAACAAAATCCGCCATGGATGAAATAAGAAACAGAGTTAACAATATGCTTATAAAAACACTCTCATACAAAGCGGTATCACCTGTGGTAAGCAAGTTCTCCAAATACAAAGAAGCACTTGAGAGCGGAAAAGACGTAATTTTCAGGGGTGCACCCTGTATGATAGTTGCGTCGTCTTCCATAAAAGCCCCTTGTACTAATGTCGATCCTATTATAGCACTGAGTTATATTGAACTTTACGCGCAGCATTTGGGACTCGGTACCTGCTGGTGCGGTTTTGCGGAAGCCTGTTTAAAATTCTTCCCTGAAATCTGCGATATGCTTGAAGTTCCTTCAGGATATAAACCTGTATACGTAATGCTTTTAGGGGTTCCGGCAGTTAAATATCAGCGCACGATTCAGCCTGAACCGTACAAAATCACTTCCATCAAAGAAATTCATAAACAAGAGTCTTGTTTCTTCTGTAAAGCAAAAAGACTTATAACAAATTTCCTGAGATAAACCGGATGAGGATAGAGTATGCCGAGACTTCCCGAGTATTTAAAAAGACCTATAATAGATACGGAAACGACAAAAACCGTGCGGCGGATATTAAAAGATAAATGCCTTAATACCGTATGCGAAGGTGCAAGGTGCCCGAATAAGAGTGAATGTTATTCTAAAAACACGGCAACTTTTTTGATTTTAGGAAACGTGTGTACAAGAAATTGCCGATACTGCAATATATCCCCCGCAAAACCCTTGCCGCCGGATATAAACGAACCGGACCATGTTGCTGAAGCAATCAAGGAACTCGGGCTTAAATTTGCCGTTATAACTTCTGTTACACGCGATGATTTGCCGGACGGAGGGGCTGAACACTTTAAAAAATGCATAGAAGAAATTCGAAAGATTTCGGATGCAAAAATCGAAATTCTTACTCCGGATTTCAAGGGAGATAAAAACTCTCTTGATACCATTATTCAGGCTTCGCCGGATGTATTTAACCACAATATTGAAACCGTAGAATCCCTGTTTAAGACCGCACGTCCGCAGGGAAATTACCAAACATCTTTAGAGGTTTTAAAATATGTCAAAGAGAATTCTTCAATAACAACAAAATCCGGTTTAATGGTCGGACTCGGAGAAACTGAAGATGAGATTGAAGCAACTTTGAAAGATTTAAAAAATGCAAAAGTTGATATTATTACAATCGGGCAATATATTCAGCCGTCCAAAACGCATTTAAAGGTTGCAAAATATTATACTTTGGAAGAATTTGAACACTTAAAAGAACTGGCACGCAAAACCGGTTTCAGGAATTTTCAAATAGGCCCGCTTGTGAGAAGTTCATACCGGGCGATGATGAGCTTTGAAAATAAAAATTCCGCAAATTTATAAAATTTCCGGCTTGGTTTTTGTCTTTGTCTGTACTATATTACTAAAACAGGGCAGTATTAAAAACCGGTAAAAATTATGTATGAAAATGCCGTAAAACAATTAACAAGCAGAGGAAAATTCTATATAGATTTAGGCTTGGAGAGAGTTTCCCGGGCGCTTGAGAAATTCGGGAGTCCGCAGGATGATATAAAATTCATTCATGTAGCCGGTACAAACGGGAAAGGCTCCGTTTGTACAATTCTTGCTTCAATATTACAGGAAGCCGGTTATAAAACCGGCTTATACACAAGCCCTCATATATGGGATTACACGGAAAGAATAAAAGTCAACGGAAAAAATATTACGCAGGAAGAGTTTGCAAACTATGTTGAAGAAATATGCAATTGCGGCATTCATCTTACGGAATTTGAAATACTTACTGTAATGATGTTTTTGTATTTTAAAAAATGCAAAATTGACATTGCCGTACTGGAAACCGGACTCGGCGGACGGCTTGATGCAACAAATGTTATAAAAAACAATCTTTGTTCAATTATTACTCAAATTGATTTGGATCATACGGAGAGACTCGGAAATACAAAAGAAAAAATTGCGTATGAAAAAGCCGGAATAATTAAGCCGGAATGTCCTGTTATAACTTCAATGGGATATGAAGCAATAAGAGATAGGGCGGATGAGATGAATTCTTTATTTATTCTTGCAAACCCCTATGTAAATCCGGAATACATCGAAGCACTTTCGCTTAAAGGTTTGCATCAGGCAGAAAACCTCGCTCTTGCCATTAATGCGATAGAATATTTATTCAAAGATATTACACCCGATACAATAAAAGAAGGGCTTAAGAAGGTTAAAAATCCTTGCAGATTTGAATATTTTAAGGACAAAAATCTTATAGTCGACGGTGCACACAATCCGAACGGAATCAAGGCATTAAGAGAAAATCTCGATTATTATTTCCCGAATCAAAAACGCAGATTTGTTTTCGGATGTTTGAAAAATAAAGATTACAAAAGTATGATGAATGTTTTGTTTCAGGAAGGCGACGAAGTATATTTAAATGAATTCAATTATCCGAATGCTTGTTCCTATAATGAATTAAGTTCTTCTTGCGCAATAAATTCATTAAGATACGAAGATGAAAGTATACTTACAAAAGACAAATTAAATATAATATGCGGGTCTTTTTATATGATTGGAGGTATGAAATGGCTGAAATCACTTCAAGTTTAGAAGATTATATTGAGGCTGTTTACAGTATTTTTCTTGCTGAAAAAAAAGTTAAAGCGATTGATGTATCGCGAAAACTCAGAGTTTCAAGAGCTTCCGTAACAGAAGCATTACAAAAACTGGAACAATTAGGACTGATAAATTACGGACACTACGGTACTATTTCAATGACGGATGAAGGTATTAAAAAGGCAAAAAAAATTATCAAAAAACATGAAACTCTAGCTTTCTTTTTTGAAAACTTGCTGGGAGTTGAGCACAATCTTGCTGAAGAAACCGCATGCAAAATAGAACACGTTATAAGCGACAGTATCTTAAAAAAGTTGGAAAAACATATTAAAGAATGCCTGAAAACATCGGACAACAAATAAATCTGTTTTAATTAAACAGTGCATTTATGAATTCTTTTGAATCAAAATCTTTAATATCTTCAATTTTTTCACCGACCCCGACAAGTTTTACAGGAAGATTGAGTTCTTTTGCAATTGCAAGAACGATTGCGCCTTTTGCCGAACCGTCAAGCTTTGTAAGCGCAACGGCAGTCAAATTAACACACTCTTTAAAAACTTTTGCCTGCTGCAAGCCGTTTTGTCCGGTATTGGCATCTATTACAAGAAAACTTTCCCGAAGTTCATCCGGCGCATTTTTATCAATAACATTTTTAATTTTTGCAAGCTCTTCCATAAGATTAAATTTGTTTTGAAGCCTTCCTGCCGTATCAACAAGAATTACATCATAGTTTTCCTTGCGGGCTTTTTGTATTGCTTCATAAACTACTGATGCCGGATCGGCTTTATCTCTTCTTACAATATCGGCTCCCGCACGTTTAGACCAAATATCCGCCTGCTCTTCCGCGGCAGCTCTGAATGTATCGCCGGCGGCAATTAAAACGCGTTTGCCTTCCTGCTTAAATCTGTACGCAAGTTTACCTATTAATGTAGTTTTGCCGGCTCCGTTCACGCCGGTTATAAAATAGATATTTAATTTTCCGTCCGAATAATTTATCTTGCAAGAACCTGCATTATCAAGAGTTTTTATAAATTCGTTTTGTAAAAACTCTTTAACCTGAGAAGGCTTAATTTTATTTTGACCGCGTAATTTATCAACAAGTTCCGCAGCATAATTTACGCCCAAATCCGCACTGATAAGAATATCTTCCATATCATCAAGCACAAATTCGGAAAACTCTTCCTCATCAGATACCGCATCTGCTACATTCCCTACGAGAGCCTGCGCGGTTTTAGAAACCGTATTTTTTAATTTATCAAAAAAATTAAACAACTGTTTCATTCCTTCCTTGTCAGTATACAACTGAACCTGTAAATTTTATCAGATTCTCTACCCGCGAAGGCCATTTTCAAGAATAACTTTCGCAAGAATTCCGTTTACAAAAGATGACGAATCTTCGGTTGAATATTTTTTTGCCAACTCTACTGCTTCATCAACAACAACTTTTATCGGAGCTCCTTTTGTATAAAGTAATTCTGTTATTGCAATACGCAAAATATCTTTATCAATTTTAACAAGCCTTGAAATATCCCATCCGTTTGAATATTTTTGAATTTCAGCATCAATATCCTTGTTGTGAAGTTTGAATTGCTCCGCAATTTCAACAGTATAATTTTTAACTTCAGATTGGTTTTCAAGAGTTGCAAATTCAGCAATTTCCAGAGCCAAGATAGCTTTTTCCGCAACATCCAGCATAATATCAACTTTCTTTATCATCTCGTCCGTCATCGGAATTTTAACGGGTTTATTTTTGGCTCCCATCGGGCGCGAAAGATTTGATTCATGCTCTGCCTCATAAGTATCAAGCGCGTCTTTTATATCAATAAGCGAACCGACGGTAAGTTTGAGTTCTTCCGATGCCGAATTGGAAAGAATCCTTACAGACTTAAGCATAATGTCTTCAAAATCTTTTTTTGAATACTTTGTAATTTCTTTATCAAACTGTGAAAAAAGTATAAGTGCTAATTCTCTTGCTGCACGTCTTGCCTGCATATATTTTTCTCCTATTAAGTTTTTTATTAATAATATCATAAAACATGTTATAATAAAACTTGGAGGAAAGTTATGAAAAAACGCGCAATAATTATTGTAATAGATTCAATGGGCATAGGTGCAATGTCCGATTGCGAAGAATTCGGAGATATAAAAGAATGCAATACTTTAAAAAATGTTTGTGAATTTAACGGCGGCTTGGATTTACCCGTAATGGAAGCAATGGGATTGGGTAATATTCAGGACTTTAAAGGTATAAAAAAGACTGCAACTCCTATTGCACAGTATGGGACATTGGA
The DNA here is from genome assembly GCA_944323325.1 of Candidatus Gastranaerophilales bacterium. Lineage (GTDB taxonomy): Bacteria > Cyanobacteriota > Vampirovibrionia > Gastranaerophilales > Gastranaerophilaceae > CAG-196. The sequence continues at coordinate 23,001 of CALUSF010000005.1, read as the reverse complement.
AGAAAAATCCAAAGGCAAAGATACAACAACCGGACACTGGGAAATTGCGGGCCTTGTCTCGGAAAAACCATTTGCAACATTTCCGAAAGGTTTTCCGAAGGAGCTTATTGATAAATTTATTGAAGAAACCGGCTGCGGCGGAATACTTGCCAATATTCCCGCAAGCGGTACGGCTATTATAGAGCAGCTTAACGACGAACACCACAAGACACAATATCCGATTGTGTATACATCAGCAGACAGTGTTTTCCAAATCGCACTTGATACAGATATGATACCTCTAGAAACTTTGTATAAATGGTGCGAAATTGCGCGTCATATTTTGGATGAAGGAAATTATAACGTCGCAAGAGTAATCGCAAGACCTTATAAAATAATAGACGGGAAACCAACCAGAATTTCCAAAGACAGAAGAGATTACTCAATGAAACCGCCAAAACCCACACTTTTAGACAAAGTAAAAAATGCGGGAGCAAAAGTTATCGGCATCGGAAAAATTGAGGACATCTTTTCAAAAGCCGGAATTACTCATGCAATCCACACAGGCTCAAACAAAGAAGGCTTGGAATTGACAATAAAAGCGCTTGACGGAACTCTTGATTTAGAAAAAATAAAATATCAGGGAGTAAATATTACGGATGAATCAAAAGAGATAATATTTACCAACCTTGTCGACACCGATATGCTCTACGGACACAGAAACAATGCCGAAGGTTACGGAAAAGCAATTGAAGAAGTTGACGACTATTTGGAAAAAATTCTCCCGCTGATTTCCGAAAACGACCTATTGGTTATAACCGCAGACCACGGATGCGACCCGACCGTTCCGGGCACGGATCACACAAGAGAAAAAGTTCCGGTGCTTTATTACTCAAAAAATATCGAACCAAAAGATTTGGGTATAAACAAGGGATTTGACTCGATTGCAGACAGAATATCCGATTGGTTATTTTAAAAATTGCTAATCTTATGTTATAATAAACCATATCCGCAGTATAAGCGGGTAATACTAAAAAAGGAGAAGAACAAATGAACGTAACTATTGAAGATTCTTGTATCGGATGCGGCGCTTGCGAATCAATTTGTGACGCTGTATTCCACGTAGAGGACAAAGCAGAAGTTAATTCTTCAAACATAGCAGGAAATGAAGATTGCGTAAAAGAAGCAGCAGGCGCTTGCCCTGTTTCCGCAATTACGGTTGCATAATAGCAAAAAGCTTTAGCGGCGGCACCAAAAATTTTTTGGTGCCGCCGCTTTTTTATTGTATAATCTAAAAAAAGGGGAAATGTAAAATGTACACTCTGGTTTATTCCATAAATAATGAGCCGTCTCCCGAGACTGTTTATGTAAATCTCACGAATTCTTGTACAAATTCCTGCGTTTTCTGTTTAAGAACTCAAAAGGATGATGTTTGCGGTGCAGAAATGTGGCATGATGATAACTACACTTTGGAAGATATTATCCGTCAGTTTGAAACGTACTCTCCGACGCCAAAGGAAGTTGTGTTTTGCGGATACGGCGAACCGTTTTTGAGACGCGAAATGATGAAGGAATTTTGCAAATACTTACGCAAAAATCATCCTGAAATCAAAATCAGAGTCAATACAAACGGACACGCCAACGCTATTTTTAAAACCAATGTAGCGGAAGAATTCAAGGGTTTGATTGATTCGGCGTCAGTAAGTTTAAATGCTTCCGACTCAAACCAGTATGACGAAATATGCAATCCCAAAATTCCGAATGCGTATGAAGAGGTCAAAAAATTTATCAAAGCCTGTTCAGATGCAGGAATCGAAGTTACCGCAAGTGTAGTAACAGGGTTTGATAAAGTGCACCATATTGATACAGAAAAATGTGAAGAAATTGCAAATTCGCTCGGTGCAAAGTTCCGCGAAAGAGAATTTATAGAAAACGGGTATTCATAAGAGGAATTCCGTATGAGAATACAAGCTGCACAAAATCAAACATTTCAAAGAAAACAACGGTTCTTAAATCAGAATCAAATGAAAAGCTTAAAAACAATTCTTACAAAAATGAATGCAGAAACGAAAAGCTCTCAAAATAATGAATTCTTTAGCGTTAAAATTGTAAAAGAACTTGTAAGTACAAACAGCAAAACCGGCCTGCTTGACAGAAGAATGCTTTTTAACAAAATACCCAGCGATAAACAAATGCAGGGAAAGACAGTATTAAAAACGGATAAAACAAATATCACAATTAACAATGAATCCGGGGAAATTACAAATATCCCATTGTTCAAAAGCTGGAAAAATATAAGTAAAAAAATAGATGAAACAATTAGTTTTTTCTTTGCAAATTACGAAAACCCGGAACTTGTTAACAAAAAACATATTGAACTTGAAGGATTTACAAGCTTTGGACTAAGAAAACTGCTTGAAATACGAAAAGGAAATATCCATGCTTAAGCTAATACTTGCATCAAATTCTCCGAGAAGGAAAAAAATTTTGACAGATTTAGGGTTAGATTTTGAAGTAATCCCTTCTAATTATGACGAAAAACTTGCAGACAATATTTTTTCTTACGAAAAGATTGAAGATTTGGCGACTCAAAAATGTCTTGACGTCGTAAGAAGAGTGGATAAAAATTCGCTTGTACTTGCGGCAGATACGGTCGTCGTTTTTCGTAATAAAATTTTGGGCAAACCGCATTCTAAAGAAGAAGCGTTTGAAATGCTTAAGTCACTGCAGGGCAATACTCATTCGGTAGTTACTTCAACTTGCGGAATTAATACAAAAACAAATCGGGCTGCAACAATTTCCACAACAAGTTACGTAAGATTCACCCCTTGGACGGATGAAATGATTCATTATTATATTGATACATTTAATCCCCTTGATAAAGCAGGAAGCTACGGAATACAAGAACTTCCTCCGAATTATCTTGATAAATACGAAGGAAGTTTTGAAAATATTGTCGGACTGTCTCCGGAAGCTGTTATGACTATTCTGACACAGCTTCAGTATTTTCCGAATTAGGGAGCCCCAGAGAAATCCTTTTATCACGCGGATTGAATTTTATAATTTTAGTATCAATTTTATCTCCGACATTCAGGATATTGTTACTTTTGTTCTGAAATTCAATCAAAGCGGATTGCGGAAGCAGCGCTTCCACACCCGGTAAAAGTTCCACGAAGGCGCCGAAGGGTTTAATTCTCGTTATTATTCCTTCTTTAATATCGCCCTCTTTTAGCTCATTCTCTGCTTTAATCCACGGATCAGGCTCGGTATTTTTGAGGCTGAGACTTATTCTCTGTTTATTATAGTCAACATCAATAATCTCAACATTAATTTCCTGACCGACTTTTAACAAATCAGTAGGATGTTCAACCCATTTCCAGGAAATTTGAGAAAGCGGAAGTAAGCAGTCAACCCCTCCGACATTTACAAACGCACCGAAATCGGTAATTCTTACAACTTCGCCTTTTACAATCTGACCGACTTCAACCTGAGAGAATACATTCTTTCTTGTTTCCGCCATATTTGTTTCAAACACTTTTTTATTTGACAATATCAAATTATGCTGCGATTTATCAAGGGTCAAAATTTTAACTTCAATTTTATCACCCGGATTGCAAATAGTTTCTCTTGCACAAAGCTGTCCTTGCGGGATAAATCCTTGAACGCCGGATATATCAACTACAATACCGCCTTTAACAATTTGTGTAACAACAGCTGCAATTGTTTCATCCGCTTCTTTAATTTTTTCCAATTCTGCCCAGGTATGAGCAAGATGAACTTTCTTGTAAGACAGTATAAATCTGCCGTTTTCGTCACAATCCTGAATTATAAGAAATTCGTACTCTCCGTTAAGTTCCAATACATCTTCCGGTTTTACTTTCCTGTCTGAAGATACTTCATAAAACGGTACAAAAGCTGTGCATTTTGAACCTATATCTACAATTACTCCGTCAGACTCATAAGCACATACAATGCCCTTCACAATATCCCCGCGCTTAAAATTATAATCGTACTTTTCCAAAAGTGCTTCAAAGTCACAATCTGAATACTGTTCCACCGCTGTAGCCTCCTATCTCCAAATAAACACACGGGTATTATAGCATATTTACCCCAAATCGACAATAGGCATGACTAAAAGAAGCCAAACGGCGGATGGTTTTATACAAAAACTTTTAAGCATCTAACTGTTGTACCGTCTGTTTTTGCGACCGCTGCAAGTTCATTATTATAAACCAAAATAACCACTCCTTCATTCGGAGTATTTTTATATATATCCATGCCATGCGATACTTTGTTTTTTTCTTTTTCATTTAATTCGGCCATGGGATATTTTAATTTCTCTAACGTATTTATTAAATTCTTTTTTACGTCATCTATACTATTTAAATTTTCCAGCCTAACGGCATCATCTATAATAAAATCACCGGCTTTTACTCTGACAAGTTTAGAAAGGTGTCCGTATGTACCCAATTTTTCGCCTAAATCATTCGCAATTGAGCGTATATAAGTACCCTTTGAACAATCAATATACAACTCAAGAGTGCGCTTTTCAGGGTCATAGTTTAACACTTCCAGTTTATTTATACTGACTCTGCGCGGAGCAATTTCTACCGTCTCGCCTTTCCTTGCGTATTCATAAAGCTTCTTACCCTTAACTTTTATTGCGGAATACACGGGCGGAAGCTGCTCTATATCACCTTTAAAATTTTCCAGTTCTTTTTTAATTTGGTCAATATTCACTGCCTTGTCGGAGCGGTTTACCTCCTCGCCTTCAATATCATAAGTTGTTGTAGACTTCCCGAGCTGCACTGTTCCGATATAAGCTTTATCATCATTTAAAAACTCAATCAGCCTTGTCGCTTTTCCGATACAGACAGGCAGAACTCCTTCCGCAAAAGGATCAAGTGTACCCGTATGCCCGATTTGCTTAATTTTTGTAATACGCCTTAAAACAGAGATAACATCATGCGAAGTTATACCTTTAGGTTTATAAATATTAATAAATCCAAACATTTATTTAATCTCGCCGTTAGAGATTTTATTAATCAAATCAAGGACACGCGAACCCTGTTCGAGTCCGTCCGAATAAACAAATTTTATTTCCGGGGTAACTCTGAGACGAATACGTTTCCCTACTTCATATCGTACTTTGCCGGTATTTTTTTCAATGATTTCTTTATCTTTTTCAACTTGTTCGCCTGAACCCAAAACACTGTAGTAAACTTTTGCGTACGAATTATCATGCGAAACTTCTACATCAACAATTGATACAACACCTTCAAGCCCTCTGACCTCTTTTCTTATAATATCAGAGATATCCCTCATTAATTCTTTTCTGACCCTTTCATTCCTTAAAGACATTGTTCCTTCTCCTTTTAGTAAAATTATATCATGAGTCTGCCGAAAATTACATTTGTCATATATAACAGCTTTTGAGTGTATGACAAAATTTCCTGTATAAAAAGACTCTAAAGCCCGGCAAGAATATCAAAAATGCCTTCCGAATAAGTAGGGTGGGCAAAACATATTTGTTTTATATCTTCAATTTTTATTTTGTTCTGCATAAAAGCGAGAACCGTATGTATTAAAGAGGAAGCTTCTTTGGATACAATGTGAGCTCCGTATATCAAATTATCTTTGATAATAAGTTTAATAAATCCGTCGGTTGCATCATCGCACCAGGCTTTTCCAAGAGCCGTAACCGGCAGCATAACTTTTTTGTATGACTCGTCAATATCCTGTTCCCGAAGACCTGCCCAAGCAATTTCCGGTTCGCCGTAGATAACGGAAGGTGTCAGGTTTTTATCAAACGGAACTTTTGATGCAAACTGCTGCGCCTGATGGATTGCATAGTGTGCAAGCTGGATTTCGCCGCACGCATCACCCAGAATTGTTTCACAGGGGCAATCCGGTTTTACGGGTTCCCTGCCGACCGCTGATAATACAAAATCCGGAGAAATTTCTTCCCCCGTTTTTAATATAACGGTTCTGCCCTTAATTTCCGAAACGGTATTTTGCAGATAAAATTTGACTTTTTTCTGCTTAAAAATTCTCTCAACCCTTTTGGAAACTTCCGTATCGGCAAGCGGCAGCAAATGTTCGGCAGCTTCAACAATACTGACTTCAACTCCGAAATTTGAAAAAATCCTTGCCCATTCAAGGCCTATTGCACCGGAACCTATTATTAATACGGATTTAGGTAATTCTTTTATATTTAAAATATCGTCCGAACTCAAAATAAATTCCCCGTCAAACTTAAGTCCCGAAAGTTCTTTCGGCTTTGAGCCGGAAGCAATAATTATGTTATCAACCTTATACTCTTCTGATTCGGTAAGAATTGTGTTTTTATCTTTTATACAAGCTTTCGCGTACACTGTTTTAACGCCGGAATTTTTTACGGCAAGTTCAAGGGATTTGCGAACACGTTCTACTGTTGTATCTTTTTTTTCAACAACTTTAGAAAAATCAAACGAAAAATCATCTATATGAACCCCGATTTTATCCGAAGTCATTATTTGGGCATATATTTCGGACGAGTGCAAAAAAGACTTTGTAGGAATACATCCGCGGTTAAGGCAAGTTCCTCCGAGCTTATCTTTTTCAAACAATATTACGGAATGGCCGTTCTTTGCCAAACACATACCGGCTGTATATCCTGCCGGCCCCCCTCCTATAATTCCGTATTCGTAACGTTCCATAAATGTATCATATCATACTTTTCTAAATTTTCATATTACCCGAAGGATTTTGAGGTTTATATTTTAAATATTTATCCTGTATTAATGATGCGGTATAGTTTCTCACAACCGGCGTAACTATGTTTGAGGCTAAAATACTTGCTCCCACAGTTCCTACGGTCGTAATATAATTCTTATAATTATAATACGCTTCTTTTGGAAATTTATTATCTGTCTTTAATACTTCATCCAAATCAAGAGAAAGCTTACCGACTTTATCACCGTAAAGCTCTTTATTCTTGTTAAGAAATTCTCTTACCTGTTTCGGTGCAAATTTCCCCGTCGATGCAAGTTTAGAAAAGACTTTTTGCGCAACTCTGGTAAACGATAAAAATAAAGCAATATTTACAATAGCATCCGCACCCTCTTGAGGAAGAAGATACCCTTTTTGTTCTTTTGATATTTTAGGATTAAAAAGTACCGCAAGTCCCTGTGCGGCAGAAGAGAGCCCCCACCCAATCGTACCGGTGACGACAAGCATTTTGGCTGTATTTTTTTTGAAATTTTCGTATGTCCAGGCTAAGGGATTCTTAAAAATATTAGTCATGCTTACCCCCGGTCTTTTCATTAAATCTGTTCGTCAGAAACGTTGTAAGCGGAGCGTCCAAAAAGAAATTTGTTATACACATTGCTAAAAGTGCTATACTCATTGATAATGCACTTCTGTAATTTCGGAGAAATTTTTCATTTTGCGCCATTTCACTCATATACTTTTTAGGAATAAGCGCCCTGTCTATACGTCTTGCCCCTTTTATGTCAGTCATTTTTACAACAGCCTTGTAAACCGGCCCGCGGACAACAAACATTCCGACAAGTGTTCCGGCTAAAATTTTCGCAATAGTTCTGTTTACTGAAACCTGCCGCGTTTCTTTATCAACTTTATGGTTGCACGCATCAATTACCGGCTGGGTAATAAGCGCGGTTGCACCTAAAATTCCTCTGTTCTGCGCCGGTTTGGAAATCTCATCATCTATTCTGCTGCGTCTTCGCATAGCATTTTCCGAACCGTCCGCCGTTTTTACAGGAAACATATCAATGCCCTTTTGGACAATACGGTTCTTAAATTTTTTCCAAGGTGTATTTTTTCCCCTTAGGGAAATATCATTTTGTATCGGTTGTATATTCATAGTACACTTCTTCCAAACATATAAAACAGATGAAAGTTCAAAATTGACTTTTATCAAAAAATTGTTACAAATTGCTTAACAATCGAGAATGCGGAAAAAGTTTAACGGAATTATTCCAGTATCTCAGCACCTTTTTGCTCTATTTTCAGAGTTTTTATTTCAACTTTAATACTTTGAGCTTCCCAAATTTCTTTAACAATTGATTTTATTTTATCTAAATCATATTTATGCGAGATAATCAGCATTGCAGGTCCGGCACCTGAAAGCACACAGCCCAACACACCGTCTTCGTGCTTAAATGCGTCCATTATTTCTTTCATGCCTGGTACAAGTTTTTCTCTGTAAGGCTGATGCAGCTTATCTTTTAATGCTGCCTGCATCAACTTTTCATCTTTGGTGTTAACAGCCTGAATAAGCATAGCCAGATGTTTTGCGTTAAATATTGCATCCTGAAGCGGCACCTGCTCCGGTAAAACTGAGCGCGCAATACTCGTTGATAATTCAAAATCCGGAATACAAACGGTTATATCCCACTCTTGCGGCCAGTCAAGCTTTCTGTAAATAACAGAACCGTCATCTTCTTGAGAAGCAAGCACAAAACCCCCTAAAATTGCGGGTGCAACGTTATCCGGATGCCCTTCAACTTCAGTTGCAATAGACAAAAGCGCCGTTTCATCGGCAGGCGAACCGAGAAGTTTGTTTGCGGCTATAAGTCCGCCCACAACTACTGCCGCAGAGCTGCCCAACCCTCTGGTTATAGGGATTTGCGACTGTATGTTAATTTTTAATTCCGACGGCTCCTGACCTATAGAATTGTATAACATCTCCACTGCTTTATAAACAATATTATTTTCATCTCTGGGGATGTTATCAAAGGCTGCCTCATCAATAACTTCTTCGCCTTCTGACATTAAATTTATTTCTATACCTGTACCCGGAAGAACTGTTTCTTCAATGGTAACAGTATTATATATCGGAAGTGCAAGCCCCAGACAATCAAAACCGGGTCCAAGATTTGCCGATGTTGCAGGCACTTTTACACTTACTTTCATCCTGAATTATTCCTCCTCAAAAAGTATATGGTGATTATACAATAAAGGTAACTAAAATTTCAAATTTTTGAATTTTCCGTTATCTTCTCAGCCTCTGATTGTAAACAATTGTTACAAAAAGGCAAGTTTTTAACCTGTAAAAACTTTATATATATAAGTGTAGTAATAATGGAGCGTTGTATGACAAGTCAGTTTTCTATGGCACCATATGCCGGTAACATGCCGAATTATCCGCAGGGATATATTTCATCAGGTACAAATGTGAATAAAAATCAATCTGTATGGCCTTCCGTATTAGGAATGGCAGCATTGGGAGCAATCGGCGGCGGCAGCGTCGGATATTACAGAAACAGATACCCCGTTGCAAATGACGGAACGGTTTCTGATACTTTTGCAAGAAAAGCTTTCAAAGCTCAGGTTAAAAAAGGATTCTCGGAAGAAGGGAAAGCAATTACCGAACAAACAGACAACATTTTAAAAAAGATTGATTGGATAAGAAAACCCGATAAATTGAAAAAACTCCTCCGAGAAAACCAAGCGGCACTACAGCTTAAAGAAATGGGTATTTCGATTGAATCATATTTGAGCACAATTAATGAAGAAAACTTAAAAATTGTTAAAAACTCAATAAAAGAAAATTTAAACGCATCGAGAAAAAATGCGTACGAAAGATTTGCGACACTTGCCAAAGCTTGCTGGAACAGTACGGAAAAGAAATTTGTTAAACCTGACGGTATGGAAGACAGTTTATTTAATATCATCAAAAAGAGCAATGCAACTTCCAAATGGGCAAAAGCAGGCAAATACGGCGGTATAACGGCAGGAATTGCCGGCCTTTTAACCTTGGGATATAAAATGTTAGCGCCGCACAATTAATTTGTTGTATAATCAGTTTATGAAATATCCAAATTTGGAAAAACTGATTGATATTATTGCGGTATTAAGGAGTGAAAACGGCTGTGAATGGGACAGAGAACAAACTCACAAATCTTTGCGTCCCAATATGCTTGAAGAAGCTTATGAAGCCGTTGATGCAATTGATGACGGCGATATACCGAATCTAAGAGAAGAATTAGGCGATGTACTTTTGCAGGTTGTTTTGCATTCACAAATTGCAAAAGATAATAACGAATTTGATATTGAAGACGTTGCTAAAGAATTAAATGAAAAACTTATCCACAGACACCCTCACGTGTTCGGCAATCAAACCGTACATTCAACCAAGGAAATCATTGAAAACTGGGATAAACTAAAAAAGGAAGAAAAGAAAAACAGAAAATCGGTTCTGGACGGAATTTCCAGATCTCAATCCGCACTTATGTCTGCTCAAAAAATCAGTAAAAAAGTTGTTAAAGTCGGATTTGAATGGGACTGTATTGAAAGTTTAAAAGAGTGCATAAAATCCGAATACCGTGAATTTGACGAAGCCGCAGAAACCGGCAATAAAGATAAAATGGAAGACGAAATGGGCGATATTCTTTTTGCAACCGTTAATTTGGCACGGTGGTATAAAATAGACGCCGAGCAGGCTCTTTTAAGAGCAAATAAAAAGTTTACCAAACGATTCCGAAAAATGGAAGAAATTAAAACCAAGCCCCTTGAAGAATATACATACGACGAATTTAACGATTTATGGAAACAGGCTAAAATTTTGACTAAAGATGAAAATTTAACACAACAAAAATAAAGAATTTGAGGAGTAAATTATGAAAAAATTATTGGGTACATTACTGTTATTTACGGCAATTTGTTCCGTTTCTTATGCGGAAGAATTTTCTACGGTTTGTGCAAATCATATCCTTGTGCCGACCGAGGCGGATGCAGTAAAATTAAAAAGCCAAATAAAAGATTTTGATGACTTTAAGTACTATGCCCGATTATATTCAAAATGCCCTTCCGGGCAAGAGGGCGGAGATTTGGGCTGTTTCGGACGCGGGCAGATGGTAAAACCTTTTGAACAGGCAGCTTTTGACGGCAACATCGGTGAAGTATCCGAACCGGTTAAAACACAGTTTGGATATCACTTATTATGGGTAACTAAAAAATATTAAAATTCGGAAAATTAAGGAATTATGAAAAATAAATTACAAGCAAATCTGGCATTATTTCTGACGGCGGCAATCTGGGGTCTCTCTTTTGTCGCTCAAAGGGAAGGTATGGAACACATCGGCCCGTTTACGTTTAATATGGTCAGAAGTTTTCTCGGCGCATTGAGTCTTTTGCCCGTTATACTTTGGGTAAAATTTTCCAAACCGGATAAAAGAACCAAAAGAATGAAACGTTATCAGCATATAAATTTAGCCAGAGCCGGAATCGGCTGCGGACTTGCACTTTTTACCGCTATGAGTATTCAGCAATACTGTATGCAGTATGTATCTGCAGGCAAAGCCGGATTTATTACCGCACTTTATATCGTATTTGTACCGTTGATTTCGGTTTTGCAAGGAGAAAAACTCGGAAGAAATATTATAATCAGTGTTATACTGTCCGTTATAGGTTTATACCTGTTATGCTTCAAATCCGGAAGCGGCTTTAACATTTACGATTTATTGCTGCTAGCCGGAGCATTCTTTTACGGCGTACATATTCTGGTTGTTAATTTCTATTCTTCAAAAGTTAATGCCGCAAAAGCATGCTGCGTACAGTTTTTCGTCATGGGAGTTTTATCCGCATTCTTAACAATTCTATTTGAAACTCCTTCCATTGAAGCAATGATAGATTGTAAAATTTCTTTATTAGTTACCGGTTTCTTAGCCTGCGGAGTTGCGTATACTTTGCAAATCTACGGTCAAAAATATACCTTACCGGTTCTGGCGTCTTTAATCCTTTGTACCGAATCCGTTTTTGCGGTACTGGGAGGTGCATTTATACTCGGAGAAACAATGTTTCCCAAAGAAATTGTCGGATGCTGTTTTATGATTGTTGCTGTTTTACTTGCAAATTTGTACAGCGCAGAAGAAAAATAATTATACAGGCGGTCGCGGCAGGTTTCTGCCGCGACCGCTTCTCTAATATCATTTACTTATTTTATTTACCCCCGAAATATCTTGCAAGCAAACCGTCAAAGCCGCGTCCGTGACGAGCTTCATCTTTTGCCATTTCGTGGACTGTATCATGAATTGCATCAAGTCCTAAAGCTTTAGCTTTCTTTGCTATTTGCATTTTACCGTCGCAAGCACCGAATTCTGCTTCCGCTCTGAGTTCAAGGTTTTTCTTTGTAGAATTTGTAACAACTTCTCCGAGGAGTTCTGCAAATCTTGAAGCATGGTCAGCTTCTTCAAAAGCGTATCTCTTGAAAGCTTCCGCAACTTCTGGATACCCTTCTCTGTCGGCTTGTCTTGCCATTGCAATATACATACCGACTTCCGTGCATTCTCCCATAAAGTTTGCTCTTAAACCTTCAAGAATTTCCGGATCAACGTCTTTTGCAACACCGATTCTGTGTTCATCGGCATAATTTTTTTCACCTTCTGCCATCAAAGTAAAAGCTTCTTTTCCTGCGCCGCAAACCGGGCATTTTTCAGGCGCTTCACCTTCTGCTGTATAACCGCAGATTGTACATACGTATTTTGCCATAATTAATTCCTTTCTTTTTTTACAAGTTCTTCTTCTCTTACAGTCGTATTATAGCATGTTCACTACCGCCCTTCAATTGGAATTACAACATAATATTTGCTGCCTCCTTAAAAGTCGGATGCACACCCTCAAAACAAGTGTGCATCCGCTAAAATTTATTTATTACCGCCAAAATTTATTTAGCGACTTTTACATTCATATAATCAATGGTATAATTTGTTTCTTCCGCATTTTGAGTAAATACAAGAGGAATTCTTGCAGTTGCATTGCAGGCTTTTACAGTCCAAATTTCGTTCCAGGTATTATTTTCTTTAGCCTTTGAAACTTCCGTGTCAGCTATTTTAAAATCCTGACAACCGGGTTCTGCAACTCTCAGCGAATAATAATATATAGGCATCATAACTTCTGACTGCAGTTTTGAATCAGTAATGGTTTTACCCGGCAAAGGCAATGTCTTATCAAAGTTGTAAGCAAACGCTGCAGTAGTCGCAACTGCCAATAATAAAAATAATACTTTTATCTTAGACATAGGAAAAGCTCCTTTCACAAACTTACTATTCTTATTGGTTAATCATACCATAAATCGTACGAATAACACAAGTATTACTTGTTAGCGTCGAACATCTGCTTGATACCGTCTACCGAACTCAAAATACCTGTTGCTTCATAAGGCATATAAACAACCTTATTATCTTTACCGCTTGTAATACTTTTCATTGTTTCAAGATATTTCATTGCAATAAGGTATTTATCAGGCTGGCCTTTATCGGCAAGTGCGGAAATAATCCTCTGAATAGCTTCTTTTTCACCGTCAGCTTCAAGAATTCTTGCCTGAGCAACACCTTCCGCTCTTAAAATATTTGCCTGTTTTTCACCCTCTGCTTTATTAATTGCGGCTTCCTTTTCACCTTCAGCTTTTAATACCGCAGATTTTTTCAAGCCTTCCGCCTCTAAAATAACGGCACGTCTGTCTCTTTCAGCTTTCATTTGTTTTTCCATTGCTGACTGAATATCGGCAGGAGGTATAATATCCTGTAATTCTACACGGTTAACTTTTACACCCCATTTATTAGTTGCATCATCTAATATCGCTCTTAGTTCCTGATTAATTTTGTCTCTGGAAACTAAGCTTTCGTCCAAATCCAATTGCCCTACAAGGTTTCTAAGGTTTGTCTGTGTAAGTTTTTCAATTGCATCCGGCAGATTTTGAATTTCATAAACAGCGGATTTCGGATCAACAATCTGAAAGTACAAAAGCGCATTAATACTTATAGAAGCGTTATCTTTCGTAATAACATTTTGTCTCGGGAAATCATACACTGCTTCTCTCAAATCAATTTTAGTTCTCTTTTGAATAATAGAATAAGTCGTTCCGTCAAACCCTTTTTGAGTAACTTTCCAATCTATGGCTCGCGGTGCTTCAATAATAGGAATTATAAAATTGAATCCGGATTGTAAAACTCTGTCAAATTTACCGAGCCTTTCTATAATGACAACTTCTGCTTGTTGAACGATAATAACACCTTTCATTACAAAAATTACTGCAAATACTACTAAAATAAATGCCAAAACAAACATAAAACTCCTCCCTAATTTTCTGATTTAACAACATACATAATTAAACTGTCATTTTTAACAATTTTTACATCACATCCTGCAGGTATTACGGACTTATCTGCACTGCGAGCATCCCATCTTTCACCATATATAGAAATTACACCCTTAAATTCCGATATCTCTTCTTCGGCTTTAGCAATTTTATTAATATACTTTCCGGCAATACCCGTCTCCGTCTCTTTTGAATGCCTTCTCAAAATAAGCGGACGCAAAAATAAAAAGGAAAGAAATGACATGACAAAAAAAGCAAGTGCCAAAGCAAACTTGTTTGCTACATATAAAGACAGTACAGCAGTAATAAATGCTGCTAATGCAAAATTAAGAAAAAACAAACTCGGCGTAAATATTTCCAATATTGCAAATGCAACACCGATAATACACAAAAGCTGCCACGCGACCATATTTAAGCACCTATTATTGAATTAATTTCGTCAACCATTTCGTCAGGATTAAAACCGTGAACTTTTGCACCAGCTTCAAGATTTTCAAATCTGGCAGCTGCGCATCCTATGCAGCCCATCCCGTACTTTTGGAACACAGCAATAGATTCCGGATGCTGTTGTACTATGTCTAAAATCCCCATATCTTTTGTTACTTTTGCCATAAATATATACTCCTTTTGACTTTTACAAATAGATTCTTAAAAAGATATTGTCATTATACCATAACTCGGAAAGGAAGAAAACATGCAATTCATCAAAAACTTTTTCAAACACGACTCCGTAATCGGTTTATGCGGACTAAAAAAAAGAACCGAATACATTTGTGTTGAAATTCCCAAAACATATAAGAAAACATTTATCCAAAATACGGAACACAATTATCTGCTCTTATAACCGTTAACTTTAAAACCGGCCAAACGGTCTGATTAAAAACAACAAAATAGCCATCTCAATCTTATGATTGTGATGACTGTTTGTTATTGTTATGACAGCATTATTCTCCGATTTCGGCGCCGTCGGTGGCCTGAAGCTGTTTTGACTTGTAATTATGGATGACTGCATCAACCAATAAGTCGTAAGAAGAACTCTTTTCAATATTCGGAAATTCTTCTTTTAATTGTTGTCTGACCATTGCTTCCAGCCTTTGTTCGTCAGCTTTGATTTTGAGTTCCGTACTTGACAGAGACTCTATATAACTTTCATTTGCCAATCTCTGAGAGTTGGAAAATGTCAATAAATTCTTTTTTGTATCTAATGCTTGTTTTAGTGACTTTAAAAATTTCAGGTTGAACATAACGACCTCTTTTTTATTTACTTACCTTCACTTGTATCTTTATAAAGTATCCTCAAGGTAAAAATTGACTAATTTTAACAAAGTTGTTACAATTTTTTACAATTTCTGAAAATCTGCTACCATTATATACTTATTTTTTAAACTATTCAATAGCGCAAGTCTGTTATTTTTAATATTCTCGTCCTTATCCATAACAAGAACATCGTCAAAAAACTTTGTAACAACCGGATTAATTTTATCAAGCGAATTAATATAATCGTTATAATCGCCTTTAAATTCAACCGTTTTAACAGCTTCATACAATTCCTTTTCAGCCGGAAGAGCAAACAACGCCGGATTTACATCACCGGTTTTATCTTTTAGAATACGCATTACTCTGTTTGCATTCTCCAGCAGTTTTTCATCTATTCCCGCAGAAACAGCCTTGACCCTTTTTACGTAATCGCATAAATCATTTGTCGGATTTATCTCTGCGCAAGCTTCAAGTACATTTTTGGAATATTCTCCGTTTAAGAAAATTATAAGTCTCTGTACGAAAAATTCTTCAATATCGGATTTTACGTCGGCCTTAACAGGCAAATATTCAAGCGCACGGCCTATTAAATCGGAAAGATTAAGTTTAAGGTTATGTTCCAAAACAGTCTTAATAATACCTAAAGCGGCACGTCTTACGCCCAGAGGGTCAGAAGAGCCCGTCGGTTTTTTTCCGGCAGCAAATACGGCACAAATCGTATCGATTTTATCCGCAATTCCGACCACCTGACCTTCAATGCTCTTCGCGGTTTCACTGTCGGCATTTAAAGGGAAATAGTGCTCTTTTATACCCGCGGCAACTTCCGGCGATTCACCCGACACTCTTGCATAATCCGCTCCGATGAAACCCTGAAGTTCCGTAAATTCGAATACCAAATTTGTAGCCAAATCAGCTTTGCAAAGCTCGGCAGTTCTTTTGATTGACGGTTTTGATACTTGTAATTCCGCCGCAATATTTTCAGACAATTTAATAATTCTCTGCGTTTTATCGTAAACAGAGCCCATACCCTTTTGGAAAGTCATGCCTTTGAGATTTTCAACGTAAGCTTCCAGAGGTTTCTTTGTATCTTCTTTAAAGAAGAATACCGCATCGTCAAGACGTGCTTTTATTACTCTTAAGTTACCGGCTTTGATATTTTCAAACTCGTCTCCGATATAATTTGTAATTGTTACGAATTTGTTTATTAATTTACCTTCTTTGGTATACAAAGCAAAGTATCTCTGATGAGTTTCCATAACGGTTACGGCAACTTCCTGCGGAATTGTAAGAAATTCTTCGTCAAAACTGCAGGTGACGGCAACCGGATATTCGCAAATAAAAGTAACTTCTTCCAATAAATCATCAGAAATATTTGTTATTGCATTCAGTTTATCCGCCTCTTTTTTTGTTAATTCAAGAATTCTTTCTTTTCTCTCATCCTGATTAACAATTACGTATGCTTCACGCAATTTGGATACGTATTCATCAGGATTATTAATTACAATATTCTGTTTAGAAAATCTGTGCCCGTTAGTAACATTTGATGATTCTTTATCAATAATCTTTATTTTAACTTCTTCTCCGTCAAAAATTGAAAGAACCCATCTTATCGGACGTGAAAATTTGACATCGTTGTTTCCCCATCTCATAAAATGCGGGCCCTGGAGTTTTGAAAAAATCACCGGCACATTTTCTTTAAGTAAATCTTTTGTGTTTTTTCCTTTAACGAAAATTTTTGCATAAACGTAATTATCTTCTATATAAAGTTCGTCCGCCCCGACTCCGTTTTTATTGGCAAAACCTTCGCCGGCTTTGGTCAGATTGTTATTTTCATCAAACGCAACTTTTGCAATCGGTCCTTTTACTATTTTTTTCGAATCGGGCTGAGATGCTGATATACCGTCTACAATTACGGCGAGACGTCTCGGCGTTGCCATTACGTTTACATTTTTATATTCTACATTATTATCATTAAGAAAAGTTTCAAAACCTGATTTTAATTGAGAAATTGCCATGGGAATAAATTTATAAGGCAATTCTTCAACACCTACTTCCAACAAATATTTACTCATTTATATTTCTCCAATCTTAAAATCGATTATACACAAAGCAAATACAAATTAAAAGTGATTTCTTGTTTCATAAAAATTTGCACTTTGTCTTTAGATTAAGTATTATTATTGTGGTTATAAGGAAAGAGATATGAAAATTGTTTTAGCTTCTTCAAACGAACATAAAGTAAAAGAAATTAATGAAATGGTATCCGGCTTAGGGCTTGAATTTATCCTCCCTCCTTCCGGTTTTAATCCCGAAGAAAACGGAACAACATTTCAGGAAAATTCGCTTATAAAAGCACAAGCGGCCTGGGAAGTTTCTAAAACCTGGTCACTTGCCGATGATTCAGGATTGTGTATAGACGCACTCGGCGGTAAACCGGGAATTTATTCGGCAAGATATGCCGAAACGCCGCAAAAACGTATAAAGCGGGTTTTAAATGAAATGAAAAATATTAAAAACCGTAAAGCACATTTTGAATGCTGTATGACACTTATTAATCCTGAAGGAAAAACTGAAATTTCCTATACGGGAGAGTGTTCCGGCTCAATTGCTTACGAACCTGCGGGGGCAAACGGCTTCGGGTATGATCCGATTTTTCTTATCGAAAACGGGAATAAAACAATGGCGGAACTAAGCGACGAAGAGAAAAACAAAATTTCTCACCGCTCTGTTGCACTAAGAGAAATACTGGCTTACCTGAAAGAAAAACACCTTATTTAATGTAATTCATTCGGTTGAAAACGCGTAAAGTTATTTAAATAATTGCCGATAGGAAGCATTGTATCCGTTCTGTCGTACATTTCCTGCGGGCCGCGCCTTGCTCTTTCCTGAGCTTCAAGTTTTGCATTGTATTCACTGTTTTTCTGGTACTGTTTTACTTTAACTTCCTGATAACAACTGTACTTTGCATCTGCATCTTCCATAGAACGGCATTCTTCAATAGAGCTTTCAAAATCAGCTCTTCTTTGATACCAGTAAGCCGCTGTTTCATTAAGTTTCCCCAGACCTTTCGGTTCTTCAACATCCGCAAATGAAGGAGGCGCAAACTCACCCCATTGCGGCTCTGTAATTCCGTCCAAAGTTACTATATCTTCCGCCAAAACGTAAACCGGAACTAACAGTGCTAATAATACAATAAACTTTTTCATAAAACTTTCCCTTTTTTCCGATTATAACATTTCTTGGCCTTAGTAATCAAGTTTTTATATCCGTAATTATACAGTATACTTGCTTAAAATCAGTTTTTTCAGCGCTTTTGCGTTTACCGCGTCGGGCTCCAACTCTATAATTTTGTCAAGATTTTTTACGGCTTCAGCGTAACGCCCGAGCTTTTTTTGTGCCGCAGCAAGCGAATAATATGCATCAATAAATTTGGAATCCAATGCAATAGCGCTTACAAAATCGTCGATAGCTGCATTTATATCGGATTCAAAAAGAAGCTGGCCGCGATTAAAATAGGCGTCCGGCATATTTTTATTTATTTTAAGAGCCTTGGTATAATTTTCACAAGCCATTTCTTTCTTGCTGAGACTGTGATAAGCAACCCCTATATAAAAATATATTTCCGCTGATTCGGGATTAAATTTTAATGCTTCATTCAGACTGTTTAAGGCATCCGTATAATTGCCCTGATTAATTTCGTAGATTCCGAGACTGAGATAATACTTTTCGCTGAAATCTTTATCATCTTCAAGACAGACTTTCATAAAAAGCTGTGCTTTATTATCTATAGCCATTTTGAATTTCGGGCTCAAAAAGATTGCTTTGTTATAATCGTCCAGTGCACCTTTGTAATTTTTTTGTTTATATTTTGTGTATCCTCGGTTATTGTAAGCAAGTGCACACGCGGAATCCAGCTCTATTGCGGTATCGTAATCTTTTAGTGAACTTTCATAGTCCTGCAGCTCGTTATTTACAAGCCCTCTGTTGATATACGCGTCAAGAAAATCAGGCTTAATTGCAATGGCTTTAGTGTATAAATCGCGCTTTGTTTCCAAATTCTCTGTTATAAGCGCCAGATAAAAGTAATAATTTTCATCACAGCCAAGGCGTTTTAAATCATTTTCAATAATTTTTCTTGCGTACTCGTAATCATTTGCATTTAAACATTTATCAATTTTATTTATAATTTTATTTTTGTCTTTCATAATAATTATTTTAACACGGATACGTACGTATTAGATTACCTTTTCGGATTATTAAACAACTATAAAATATTTCGGCAGAATAGTTTTTACTACTCTGCCGAAATTAGTTTATTATTTAACGTAAAAACTTGCATTCACGTTTGCATTAATTTTTATAACCCCCTTGGAAATTGTTGTCGGAGAACTGCTTCCGGAGGCTTCGTCAGCAACCGCAGACAACATATTTTTTGCCATATACATCCTCGGAGTACCGTAATTATTGGCATTGCAGCTTACGTCAAACGTTCTTACGCCGTTTAATGAAGTCGAAAGATTTTTGGCAAGAAATGCAGCTCTTGTCTGTGCTTTTGTAGTTGCAATACCCAAAAGTTCATTACATTGTGAATCATAATTTGAAACAGAGAATGTAAGATTATCAACATTTGTAGCACCGGCCTCAATTGCTTTATCAATCATAGTTCCTACTTTTTCCAAAGATTTTGTATGAACAATTACTCTGTTTGAAACTTCATACTTATCCAAGTTTCTTTTGCTTCCCGAATACGAATAAACCGGTGAAGCACTAAAGTCTGCAGTCTTTATGTAATCACCGTTTGCTGTATTAAGCATTGAACTTAATACCGAATAAACCCTGTCAGAAGTCTCTTTATTCAACTGTGTTGCTTTTTGCATTGATTTATTATCAGATGTTTGAACAGCAAAAGATATTTCAACCACATCAGGCGCAATTTCAGTATTAGCAGACGCCGAAACGGAAATATACCCCCGCTCCGGAGTATTTGTTGTTACAGCCTGAGTAGAAAGCGTAGCACAGCCTGCAAACAAACTTAATACAGTTACAACCAGCAATGTTTTTTTCATATTTTTCTCCTTCTAAATAATGAATTTTACGACCCTACGGTCAATTATATCATATAAACGATTTTAAATTATAATTGTTCATTTATAATTAAAAAATATGAAAGCTTTAGTTCGTAATAATGACAAAATCAAATTAACAGAACGTGAAATACCGCGGATTCTGCACCCCCGCGATGCAATTGTAAAAGTTACATTATCAAGTATTTGCACAAGTGACCTGCATATACTGGACGGTTTTGTACCTTTTGCAAATGAAAATATTATCTTGGGACACGAATTTACCGGAGAAATTGTTGAAATCGGAGACGCAATAACCGCGTTGAAACCGGGAGACCGGGTAAGTGCTAATTGTGAGACTTTTTGCGGAGAGTGTTACTTTTGTAAACACGGATTTGTCAATAATTGCGAACACGGCGGCTGGATGCTCGGATGTAAAATAGACGGATGCCACGCGGAGTATGTAAGGGTTCCGTTTGCAGACTGCGGTTTAACCAAGCTTCCGGATAATGTAAGTTATGAAAATGCCCTGTTTGTCGGAGATATACTCTCAAGCGGATACTTTGGCGCCGAAATGTGCGAAATTAAAGAAGGCGATTGTATTGCCGTAATAGGTGCAGGGCCTGTCGGATTATGCACAATGATTTGTGCAAAAACATTCAATGCGGGTAAGATTTTCGCTATAGATATTAACGAATCCAGATTAAAATTAGCAAAGGATTTGGGTTTGGCGGATTATATTTTTAATCCGGAAAAATGCGATATAGAAAAAGAAATAAAATCACTAACATCCAATCGCGGAGCAGATTGCGTTGTGGAAGCCGCCGGCGCGGGCAGTACGACATTTAATACGGCATGGCAGATTGCACGGCCGAACGCAATCGTCGGAATAGTTGCAATGTATGAAGAAAATCAAGTACTGCCTCTTCCCCGAATGTACGGTAAAAATCTTACATTCAAAACCGGAGGAGTAGATGCCGTACATTGTAAAAAACTTGTCGAAATGATTTCAAAAGGAATTATAAACACGGATTTTTTAATTACACATACATTTGATTTTGGAAACGTAGTTGAAGCTTACGATTTTTTCAGGCACAATAAAAATAAGTGTCTAAAAGTCGGATTAAAAATGAGCGAATAATTTCTTTACACTTCCCGATTATAAATGAGAAAGGATTTGAAAATGCCGCTGCTTAATATTCTTATCGTTCCGAATAACACAGAGGAAAGCAAAGCTTTAGAACTCATTTCAAAATCCAAATATCTGAACAAACTATACTCAACCGCACAAACAAAAGACGCAATTGAAATCAGATTTAATACTTTTAAAGAACTTGCACAAAAATGCAAAGCGCTTAAAATCGATATTGTTGTTGTCGAAAACGAGAAATGGATTTTACAGGGAATTGCGGATGTATTAAGAAAAAATTTCGTCAATTGTATTGCACTGACATCAAGCGCTAATAAATTAATTCTGTCCGGCGGATACGCAAAAGAATCTGTTGAAAAATACGGAATTTTGACACCCAAAAAACTTTCTTATCCTTCAAATTATCCGGTTGTTGTAAGGGCAGACGGAGTGTGCAGAATCGGAAATTCCTTAGAAGAAATTATTGAAATAAGAAAAGATATCGCCGGCCGCTCGGAAGAAATTGCAAGTACAATTTTTCTGGAAGAATTCCTAAACGGCCAAAGAATTGATATAATTTCTCTTTTTGACGGGAAAAATCTTCTAAGTTTTTCGAATAACAGCGTAATTTTGGAATATTCTCAAAAACTGTGCAAATTTTTAACCGCTGAAAAATTTGAATTTATCGGATTTTTAACTTCAAAATTGGTTCTCCATGAAGAAAAAATCTATCACATAGGATTTTCACCCGATTTTTCAAAGCTTAATATTGATTTGGATTTTCTTTATCTTCTTAATTCCGCAATTTATCAGAAACTCAATGAAATTAAGGTTTAGACTTATTTTTTAATTGTTTTGTATTTAAATTTTATATGATATCCCAATCATCCGGCTCAATTTTCTGTCCAAATGCTGCGGCAGCGTCTCTTTCTTCTTTTTCTTGTGCTGCGTTTATGGAAATTTTTCTGGGCGCGTTTATGGAAAGACTCCTTTATTCTTTGGAAAAAAGATTTTTTCGGTTTGGGTTTTACTATGTCTGAAATACCTTCATCCGATTCGCTGATATCCATATTATCCCGTTCGATTTTCTGTTCGGATGTGACAGCCGAATCTTCTCTTTCTTTTTTCCGGGCACGTTTATGGAAAGACTCCTTTATCCTTTGGAAAAAAGATTTTTTCGGTTCGGGTTTTACTATGTCTGAAATACCTTCATCCGATTCGCTGATATCCATATTATCCCGTTTGATTTTCTGTTCGGATGTGACTGCCGAATCTTCTCTTTCTTTTTTCTGGGCGCGTTTATGGAAAGACTCCTTTATTCTTTGGAAAAAAGATTTTTTCGGTTTGGGTTTTACTATGTCTGAAATACCTTCATCCGATTCGCTGATATCCATATTATCCCGTTCGATTTTCTGTTCGGATGTGACAGCCGAATCTTCTCTTTCTTTTTTCCGGGCACGTTTATGGAAAGA
>CALUSF010000004.1 GCA_944323325.1 Candidatus Gastranaerophilales bacterium | reverse complement strand
TTGTAAGAGCAATAGTTCCTCTTGCAAATATGTTCGGCTACGCAACTGATTTGAGATCTAACACTCAGGGACGCGGTACATTCTCTATGGAATTCCAAAAATATGAACAAGTTCCTGCAAATATCGAAAAAGAAATTATCGAAAAATCAGGCGCAGGCAAGTAATTACTAATAAAATAACAAAAATAGGAGGACTGTACGGTTCTCCTATTTTTTTAAGTTGTTGCTTTACACTTATTAATAATTTGAAAAGAATTTTTGGTTGGGGTATTATTATATTGAATAATTGTCCGCGGGGAGTACATGGAAAATAACTATTTTGCACTATTAGCTAATGATGTAAAGAAGCTGTGGAACGGTTTAGACGGGAACCAGAAGCTTGGAATGCTTGCTTTAATTGTCGTTACGATTGTTGCGGCAACATTTTTCCTCTCAAAAGCAATGGAGCCTGACTGGGTCGTTTTATATACGGATTTAAACGAAGTTAACGCAATCAGCATAGTTGAGGGTATGAAAAAGAACGGATACAGATATAAAGTATCCGAAGATCACAAAACAATTCTTGTTCCTTCTAAAGTAAGGGATGAGATGAGAATGTTCGTTGCCGAAAATGATTTAATAAAAGATGCTGATACCGGTTTTGAACTTCTGGATGATATGCAGCTCGGCTCTACAGATTTTAAAAATAAACTTACAAGACAGCGTATTTTCCAAGGAGAATTAACACGTTCCATTGAAAAAATTCAAGGTATAAAGTACGCCCGTGTTCAGCTTGCGGAGCCGGAACGTTCAATTTTTGAAGATAATGACGAAAAACCATCCGCCTCAGTTGTTTTGGTACTTGAGCCGGGATATAAAATCAAAAGTGCGCAGGTGAAGGCTATTAAGAATCTTGTTGCTTATGCGGTTCCCCGTATGACACCGGAACAGGTTTTTATTACCGATCAAAACGGTAACAGCCTGTCGGATGAGACATCAAAAAATTCTACGGATATGGAAAGTTTCAAGACTAATCTGGAAAAAGATACCGCTAAAAAAGTGTCAGACGTTTTGGAAAAAATTGTCGGCAAGGGCAATGTATCCGTTCAGGTTAATGCGGATATAGATTTTAATTCCGCAAAATCAACCATAGAAAGCTATATTCCGGTTAATGATAAAGGCGAGGGTGTTGTAACAAGCTCTCAAACAGAAGTTGAAACATATGAAAACCCTAATAACGTTCCTAATCCAAACAATGTTAATCAGCGGAATTTAAATTATTCAAAACAAAAAACAGCCATAAATTACAGTGTATCAAAGGAAGTTAAACAGGTGGTGTATGCACCGGGAACTGTTAAGCGGCTTTCAATTGCGGTTGCAATTAATAAAATTTTGACTGAAGCGGAAAAAGAGGAGATTAAAAATCTTGTATTATCAGCTTCCGGAGTGGATTATTCAAGGGGTGACGTAATTTCTGTTTCAGGCTTGCAATTTGAAGGAGCATCAATTGATAAGATTGCACAAGAAGACTTTACAAAACAATATAAACAAGAACAAATGTTCTACTTTATTACATCTTCCGTAATACCGCTTATAGTAGTACTTGTCCTTGGCTGTTTTGCGCTTTATATTCTTAAGAATTTTGTCTCCAAAATGCCGTCTGCAAGAAGTCAGGAACAACGCAGAGTTATAGAAGAAGCTCTTGAAAAACAGCAGGAAGAAGGAGAGCAGGAAGAAGAGCTGCCTAAAATTGAATTAAGCAAAAAAGAGATAAAATCTCAAAAAGACCAAAATATTAATGAGTTAAACGAAGCCGTAATGGCATCGCCCGAAGAAGCGGCAAAATTATTGACATCGTTTATAAGGGATTAGTGAGGAGGAAGAGATGTGACTGAGTGATTAAGTGACTAAGAAGGTATATTAATTCCCCAATTGAAAAGGGAAAGAATTAAGATAACAAATTGTACATTTAAAATCAAATAAGTGAAAAGTGAAGGATAAAATACAAATCACTTAATCACTTAGTCACCCAGTCACTCAATCACTCAATTACACCTTCACCACAAAAGGAACACAAAATGGGTATAGAAGAAATCAAAAAAGCCAAAGAAGAAGCAAGAAAAACAATAACGCGTCCCAGTCAAAAGGTCGCGGCACTTTTGATTGCGCTCGGTCCGGCTACGACTTCCGAAATACTCAAAAATATTAAAGATGAAGATTTATTGGAGCAGATTACGCTTGATATCGCAAATTTAGGCAAAATTTCCGATGAGGATTTAAATGAAGTTTTGATTGAATTTAAAACCGTATTTCAAGCAAAGAATTATATCGCGCAGGGCGGTGTCAGTTATGCAAAACAGCTTTTGTCTCAGACTTACGGGGAGCAGGAAGCCGCAAAACTTCTTGAAAAAGTTAATGCAATGGTCAACACAAACCCGTTTTATTTCTTAAACGAAGCTGATCCGTCCCAGCTTGCAAACACTTTTGCTTCTGAAAACCCGCAGTTACTAGCGCTTATTTTAGCGTATTTAAGACCCGAACTTTCAGCACAGGTACTTGCATTTTTACCACCGGATGTTCAGGCTATAGTATCAATGAGAATTGCCGATATGACCCCTACAAATCCGGAAATTTTATCAACAATTGAGGATATTGTGGAGCGCAAATTCTCCGCTCTGCTTGTTCAGGATTTTTCAAACGCCGGCGGTGTGGAATCGCTGGCTAACATTCTTAACTGCTGCGACAGAGGTACCGAAAAGAATATTATGGAATGGCTCGATATTGAAAATCAAAAGATGGCGCAGGAAGTCCGCGATTTGATGTTCGTATTTGAAGATATTATTATTCTTGATGACAGGGCCATTCAAAGACTGCTTAGAGAAATTGATACCAAACAACTCGCTATGGCTCTTAAAGGTACAAAAGATGAAATTAAAGAAAAAATCTTTAAAAATATGTCTGAAAGAGCAAAACAAATGCTTGTTGATGATATGGAATATCTTGGCCCTGTTCGTGCAAAAGAAGTACAGGAAGCTCAAACCGGTATTGTTAACTCTATCAGAAATCTTGAAGCAGCCGGTGAAATTACTATTACGCGTGCAAGTGTTGAGGATGAATTAGTTGAGTAGTAACAGAATAAAAGGTCAGGAAATTCAAATCGGCGATAGCTTTGTTTTGCCGATAGAACAAACTCGTATTTCCCAGCAGCAGGCAAAAGTTCAAAAGATTATTGAAGAAACCGATGCAAAAGCGCAGCAGATTATTGCGGGAGCGGAAAATAAATCGCAAGTTATTGTCCAGACCGCAAACACTGAGGCTGAGCGAATTATAGAAGATGCAAGAAAAAAGGCTCAGCAGGAATATGATACAATAAAAAATCAGGCTTATAACGAGGGATTTAAGAAAGGCGAGCAGGACGGACTTTATAAATTTCAAACCGATGCGCATGAAAATCTAAAGTCGTTGGAAATTCTCGCAAGCAGTTCTTTTGATATAAAAAAGAATATTATAGATTCTGCTTCCAGAGATATTATTGACCTTGTAGCCGCAATTGCGGATAAAGTTTGCCATCAAAAGTTTAATGATGAAGTGTTGCACCAAATTACCCTGGATGCAATTAAAAAGCTCAACGATAAAGAAAATATTACTATTATCGTTAATCCCAAACTTACGGAAAATATCAACAATCTGGTGCCGGATTTCAAAGAAGAGATTCCGAAATTGAAATCATTGAAAATTTTGGAAGATAACTCCCTTTCCGCGGACGGCGTAATCGTTGAAACTCCGGATATCAGACTGGATTCGAGAGTTTCATCACAAATTACCGAAATTGCACAAAAAATGCTTACAGGTACGGAAGATGAGCTGGAACAAGGATAGATATCTCAATATTATTAAAAATTCCGATACAATAAAAGAAATCGGCAAAATTACCGAAATTATCGGGCTTACAATTGAATCCGACGGTCCCAAATCATCTATCGGAGATTTGTGTTACGTATACAATAACTATAATGATAAACCGATAATGGCAGAGGTTGTCGGATTTAAGCGCGATAAAATTCTTTTAATGCCTCTCGGAGCGCCTGACGGAATCCATCCCGGAGCTTTGGTTGTTAATACCGGCGGCGCAATGAAAATAGGTGTCGGGAATCAGCTTATAGGACGCGTACTTGACGGGCTCGGGAATCCTATAGACACTCTCGGTGAAATACGATTCTCAGAATATCGTTCAACCCGGGCTGATGCAATAAACCCGCTTAAACGAAAAAGAATTTCGGAGCCGCTTTCTCTGGGCATAAAATCAATTGACGGATTTATAACCGTAGGAAAAGGCCAGAGAATGGGCATATTTGCAGGTTCAGGTGTCGGGAAGAGTACAACTATCGGTATGATGGCAAAAAATACAACCGCCGATTTGAACGTCATTGCATTAATCGGAGAACGCGGACGTGAGGTTAAAGAGTTTATAGAAGAAATTCTGGGCCCGGAGGGTATGAAGCGTTCAATCGTTGTTGCCGCAACATCGGAACAGCCCTCACTTGTCAAAATTAAAGCAGCATTTGTTGCAACATCAATTGCCGAGTATTTTAGAGATAAAGGGCTGGATGTATTGTTTATGCTCGATAGTGTAACGCGTATTGCGATGGCACAGAGAGAAGTCGGGCTTGCAATCGGTGAACCCCCTGCAACAAGAGGATATACTCCGTCCGTTTTTGCCCTTATGCCAAAACTTATGGAAAGAGCCGGAACGAACGAGTACGGAACAATTACGGGTTTATATACCGTATTGGTTGAAGGTGACGACTTCAATGAGCCTGTTTCCGACACGGCAAGAAGTATTCTTGACGGACACATTGTACTTACGCGTGATTTGGCGCATAAAAACCATTATCCCGCAGTCGACGTTCTGCAATCATTAAGCAGGGTTATGGGAGATGTTACAACAAAAGAGCATCGAGCGGCAGCCGGACATATCAGAAATTTACTTGCGGTACACAGAAAAAATGAAGACTTAATCAATATAGGCGCTTATGTAAAAGGGTCAGACGCAGTTTGTGATAAGGCCATCGCTTTAATGGACGATATTAATAAATTTTTAATTCAATCTACGGACGAAAAAATTGAGTATAAAAATACTATTGAACAGCTTTTGCAACTAAATCAGCTTGCGGGTATGGGCTGATTGTTCATTTCATTAATTGCGCTTTGATAAGCTTCCGTTCCAATATTCTGGTTTATGTATTGAGGATATGTCTCCCTCACATACTGATAAATAGCCGCCGTTCTTTTGTCCGTCGACGGGTGGGATGAGAAGAAATCGGGATATACTTTTCCTATTTTATATAATATTGAAATTCCGGCAAGCGGATTGTATCCGCTTTTAACCATATAATCAACTGCCAATAAATCGGCATCGTTTTCGTGTATTCTTGAATATTTTTTTCCTATAATAGAACCTAGAAGACCTACTGCAGCCGAGCCCGCTAAAGCAACACCCAAATCGTCAATTTTTTTTAGAATAGCAGTAGATGCTGCCGTAGTCGCAACCGCTACCGAAGCACCTTTTGCACTATGATAACTTGCCGCATGCCCTATTTCATGACCTATGATAAAAGCAAGCTCATCTTCCAGCTCGCAGCAATTTATCAAACCTCTGTAAACAATGATATTTCCTCGTATTGATGTACTTGCATTTTTAACATCTTTTTTTGAATAGCTGAAATTTACATTTTTATCAATTCCTGAATTTTTCATTAAAAGCGAACCTATTTTCTTTACAGCAGTTTGTGCCTGCGCGTCATTTAGAGTCTCTCCGTAACTTCTGTCAGTTTTTGAAATCCTGCCTGATAAAACATTGTCCGTGATTTCCGGATACAATTCCTCATAAGTAATTGTTTCGTTTTCATCCGAACCAATTTCCGAATGGCTGCCGTATGGAGCTGCTTTGTTATAATTATTCACAGTGCTTTGTACACTGCCTTGTTTTGGTGGTATATTGTTCTGCATTGTATAAGAATAGTTGGGTTTTGCTCCCGCAATACCGTTTGAAACAAGCAATACCATAAAACCCAGGGCTAAACCTTTTTTGATACTCCGCATATTAACCTCATAAGAATTTTACTTTTATATTAACGACATTATTGAGAAAAACTTTATAGAATTACAATAATATTTTACAATTTGTTACATAAAGAGGATGCGGAAAAAGTCGAAAAATGACATGCGTGAGCGGGAGTTGCGTAGAACTCATTCCCGCTGTTTTTCGAACCAGCTTGGTTGTCGGCGTTAAACGTGTCTGCGTGTTTTGCTTCGCAAAAGCACTTCGCACTCTGCCGACAATCCGCTTTTCAAATCCGACCTTAGGTGTGTGAACATCAGGTCGTGTGCGGGATAGCACACAACCTTTTTAACTTTACTTTCATGTTTGTAGTGTATACTTCCAGCAAAATTTTTTACCCCTGAAACCGTTCCCGGGAGTTTGCGAGAAAAATGCACATTTTTCCGCAAACTCTAAAAGGATGCGGAAAAAGTCATTTTACTTATACTCCTCTTTATTTCTCTATTTGCCCCCTTTACTTTAAACCTTTTCATGTTAGCATGATGTCATAAGGAGAAATATTTTTATGAAGAATTACGAATTATTGACGATTTTTAAACCGAGTCTTGATTCAGAGGAATTAGACAAGATTGTAGATAAAATTTCGGAAGAAATTAAATCTTACAAAGGAAATGTTGAGTCTGTTGACAAAATGGGCCGTAAAAAATTGGCTTACGACGTACAAGGTTTCAGAGACGGATACTTTACAACAATGGTTGTATCACTTCCGCCGGAATCAATTGTAGAATTCAAAAGAAACTTAAAACTTAATGACAATATATTAAGATTTATGTTTATGGAAGCTGCTAAAAAAGCACAAACAGTGTAAGAGGAAATTTTTATGGCATTAGCAAAAGCGGTTGTTACCGGCAGTGTATACAGAGCACCTGAAAAACGTTTTACCCAGAACAATGTTCCGGTTTCTTCTTTTGTACTTAATATAGGCGACAGAGAAGAAATGCTTATTCGTATTATTTCCAAACGTACGGCACTGGACGAGATTGTATCGGGAATTTCAAAAGACGACAGAGTACTTGTAGAAGGCAGATTGCAGATTACAACTGTTAAAAACGAAAACGGGGCGGAAAGACGTATATACGAGATTGACGCTAATACAATAGAAATGATGGGCGCAGGAGCTTCAACCCCTGTAGCTGCTTCTTCCGGTGAAGATATTGTTAAATTCTCGCAGGAAGAATTTTCCGATGAATTAATCGGAGAAGACGAAATCCCGTTTTAGGGAAAAAACAATTAGGTTAAAATACCTAATGCTTAATTACTAAAATAAGGCTAGAAAGGCAATTAAAAACAATGGCAAAACAAGACATGCAAGATAGAAAAAAACGCAAGACCTGCTCTTTTTGCGCAGATCATGTGGAATCTATCGATTACAAAGATGCTGCAAAGCTTAAAAGATACCTGACAGAAGCCGGAAAAATTATTCCGCGCAGAGTTACGGGTAATTGCGCAATGCACCAGAGAATGATTACAAAAGCAATTAAACGCGCAAGAGAAGCCGCAATTATCAGTTATGTATTCGACTAATTTGATAATCAAGGTGGTATAAATTTAATAGGAATGGCGAAATCTTTTTGCCATTCCTACATTTACGTTACTTTAAAACAGAGGAATTTAACTATGAACAATCAAATCACAATCAGATCTGACAGAAAAGACGATTACACATTCCAGTACAAAGGTGAAGACGTAACATTAAAAGCAGGAAGCATTATAAGTATAGCCGACGGACTTGCGGAAGTGGTTTTGCCTACCTGCAAAATGAAAGTAGTTAAAAATCTGATTGTCATAAAAGACGATGTAAAATAATAAAAAAATTTAAATAAAACCGGATTTGGCATGAAAACCAAATCCGGTTTTTGTATTCTTATTTTATAATTGCAGTCATTTAATCGGGAACATCAGGCTCCGACTTATTAAACATTCTTTTTAGAAGTTTGCTTTAAGATTCTTCAGTTTTCTATATATTTCTTTTCAATATGTGTTTATTAGACTTTTTTGTGCCTGCCGGAGAGACTGGGAAATCTCAATCTATTATATACGTAATGAGCCGTGAAGCGTAAATTGAAATATTAGAAAGCTTTTTCCGCATCCTCTATATCTCGTGAAGATTTTCCGTCAGAAATCTAACCCGCATTATATCAAAAATTCGATTCGGGTTAACAAGCTTCATCAAATCATCGGCTCTAAATGCCGGAATTTCCGAGCCCTGACCGGTTTTAAGATAAATATACAAGCAATTGTTTTCAAATCTGTGCGTCCCTACTGATCTTTTGAAATCCGTTGTTTTGTCTAATCCTTTTTTATTTTTTTTCGTGATTAAAATTTTATCACCGGACAGAACTTTTTCTACATCATTTTTAAAATTTTCAAAACCGTAAAAGCCGTTTTCATTTGATTTATAATACGGAGTTATCCTGTATTCCGCCCACTGAGCTTCTATATTTACGGCGGGACAGCTTTTTTCGATTTGTTTAACCGCGATTATTTCAGCACCTGCGGGTAATTTAGGATTAATAATTTCTTTAATATTTTCTTCGCTTAAGTTATCGTATATCTCAATATCAACCAATTCGCCTTCACTTTCGGCAAACAAAGGAAGCGCAATTCCCATGGAAACTTTCATTGCGGGATTAAACCCCTGAGAAAACGCAACATTTAAACCCGTTCTTGCGAGAACTTTATGAAAAGTATTTTGCCAATCCAGATGCGAAAAATACCTTAAAATTCCTTTTTTGGTAATTTTCAGACGATATTTATATGTAACTGCACTGATATGAGTTTTTGTCGGATCCAGAAGCGGTTCCAAACTTAATTTTTGCGCTTCTTCAGATGCCGTATAAGGTTTTGCAAGAATTTTATGCGTTTTTAAAGATGTACAAACCCCGCAATTAACGCATTTATTTTCGCACGTCGGCTGAAAATTGAACGGTTCTGTTTGTTTAAAAGCTTCTTTGTATTCATTTTGCAGCCAGTTTTTTGATAATCCGACATTTATAAAATCCCAGGGAAGCGTATCTTCAAGCCCGTATTCTTTTTGAGCCAATTCTTCCAACAAAAACCCGCATTCTTTTGCGGTTTCCGCCCAGACATTTTTGTCAAAATATTCTCCCCAGGCATCAAGATAACACCCTTTTTTATAAAGTGCTTCTATATATTTGCATAATTTTGCATCTCCGCGTGTCAAAACGGCTTCTATTTGCGAAACGTATTTGTCGTGATAATTAATCTTAACCCCTTTAAGGTGCTTAATTTTTTCTTTCAAATAATTAATATGTGCCGTAACCTCTTCCAAATCCATTTGGGGACACCACTGAAAAGGAGTAAACGGTTTGGGAACAAAGATAGAAAGCGTACAGGTTATCTCAAGGCCGTAGTTTAAACCTTTTTCCTGTTTAATAAGTTTTGAGCGGTATTTAATTTTTCCCAGAAGTTCCGCTAATTCATCCATATCCTGCAATGTTTCTGTCGGAAGTCCGGATATAAAGTAGAATTTTATTTTTGACCATCCGTTAGCGTAAAGAGTCAGAGCTGCATCAATGATTTGCTCTTCCGAGATATTTTTCTTAATAACATTTCTGAGTCTCTGGCTTCCGGCTTCCGGCGCAAGTGTCATTGCCGATTTTCTTACCTTTTGAACAAGATTTGCAAGTTCAAGACTAAATCCGTCAATTCTCTGGCTCGGAAGGGAAACGGAAACTTTGCGTTTGTCAAAATCAACCGCCAATTCCTTTATAACTTCTTTAATATTGGAATAATCATTTGATGAGAGCGATAAAAGCGAGTATTCATCGTATCCGGTATTATTAACGAGTTCTTTTGTGATTTTAATTATATCCTCTGCCGGCCGTTCTCTTAAAGGCAACGTGACATGGCCGGGCTGGCAAAATCTGCACATACGTCCGCATCCGCGCCTTATTTCCACAATGGCGCGGTCATGAACCGAACTTGAAAACGGAATCGGATAAGCTGTCGGAGTATATTCAAGCTTAAGAGGCGCAATACGTTTTTCTGCGGGAGAGTATACAAATTTATCAGAAGAAGGAGCAATACTTGCCGACCAACAGCCTTTAATCCTGCATAAATCTTCAATTTTTTCTTTTCTGGTAAGTCCTTTTGTGCGCTCCAAAGACTCACAGACTTCAACCATCATTTCTTCACCGTCCCCGATACAAAAAACATCAATGAATTTGCTCATCGGGAGCGGGTTAAAAGTACACGGACCGCCCGCAAGAACTATCGGCTCGTCTTCTTTACGTTCATCATTTCTTACGGTTATTCCGGACATCTCAAGCATTTTCAAAACCGTAGGGTAAGACAATTCATATTGGAGCGAAAACCCTATACCGTCAAAATCCTTAAGCGCCCGTTTTGATTCTACACCGTACAGGAATTCAGGCTTAAAATCCGGCTCCGGTGCATAGGCTCTGTCTGCAAGGTACCCGTCGGTTGAATTAACTCTGTCATAAATAATTCTGACCCCGAGATTACTTATTCCTATTTCATATTTATCCGGAAAAACAAACGCAAATTTAACCTTAGCGGAATCAAAATCCTTGTTATAAGATAAAAACTCGCCGCCGACATACTGGTAAGGTTTTGTTGCATTAAATAAAGCTTCCTGCTGATCTCTGAAAAAACAAGTCATATTTTTACTTTTTGTTATCTGTTCTTTTTAGGGAAAAAATAGAGTTTGTCCTCTTTATCTTTTCCCCTTATATATTCCACATCCTAGCTTTCAACGATTTCCACACCGTCATCGGACACAAATTGTATTCCGAATTTAGCCCGGAAAAGGTATCTTACCGTATTGCTTTTAATTTCGTGCATCATTTTATTAAATAGGTCGTAAGCTTCTTTTTTATATTCGATAAGAGGATCTTTTTGGCCGTATGCCCTCAATCCGATACCGTCTTTCAGCATATCAATATTGTGCAGATGATCTATCCACTGATTGTCAACTACTCTTAAAAGAATATCACGTTCAAGAGAGCGCATAATATTATTTGAAGAGAACACTTCTTGTTTTTCAAAAGACGGGTCATACTGCTCGGATATTGTATTATAAAATCCGATAATTTCTTCTTCGTGTTCTCTGTAAGCCTTTTGAGCCGCATCTTTTAGCGAATCATAAATTCTTGCATACCTGTAATTTTTTATATCATCCGTTGTTATATATGAAAGCTGCGGAATTATTGAATGCAGTTCTTTAACAAGAATCTGCAAGTCATCCTGAATATATTCTTCCGGATTCATCTCGGGCGTAATATAACTCTTAAGCAGCCTGTCGATTTCGTTATCAATCATGTATTCAATATCGCTTCTTAAATCTTTGCCTTCAAGTACTTTACGCCTTTGTGCATAGAATTTTTCTCTTTGCAGATTCATTACATCGTCATATTGAAGAACGTTTTTACGAATATCAAAATGATACGTTTCGACTTTCTTTTGAGCGGATTGAATTTGCCTTGTAATCAAAGAAGATTCTATTGCCATATCTTCTTCAACATTAAGCATATTCATAAGACCGGTAATTTTGTCTCCGCCGAATATTCTCATAAGGTTATCTTCCAGAGACAGGAAGAATCTTGTTGAACCGGGGTCGCCCTGTCTTGCGGCACGCCCTCTCAATTGGTTATCAATTCTTCGTGATTCGTGTCTTTCGGTTCCTATAACGTGAAGCCCGCCGAGTTCCACAACTTTTGCGTGTTCTTTTTCGGTAATTTCACGGGCTTTTTTAAGCGCTTCATCTTTAAATGTTTCATAGTTCTTAGTTTCAGGCGTAATTCCTTTTTTCTCAAGCTCTTCTTTGGCAAGAAATTCCGCATTACCGCCCAAGAGAATATCAGTACCACGGCCCGCCATATTTGTTGCAATCGTAACCGCGCCGACACGTCCGGCCTGAGCGATGATATATGCTTCGCGTTCATGCTGTTTCGCATTTAAAACATTGTGCTTAATTCCTTTTTTATTCAAAAGTGCGGAAATGTATTCCGATTTTTCAATACTTACCGTACCTACAAGCACGGGTCTGCCGATTTTATTCTGCTCCATAATATCATTAACTACGGCATTATATTTTGCTTTTTCCGTCTTATAAATAACATCCGGATAATTAATTCTTATATCGGGTTTATTTGTCGGAATAACGGTAACTTCTAGATTATATATCTTCCCGAATTCCGCTTCTTCGGTCATTGCGGTACCTGTCATGCCGGAAAGTTTCGGATAAAGCCTGAAAAGGTTTTGGAATGTAATACTTGCAAGAGTTTGGGTTTCATCCTGAATTTCAACCCCTTCTTTAGCTTCTATTGCCTGGTGAAGTCCGTCAGACCAGCGTCTTCCGGGCATCAAACGTCCGGTAAACTCATCGACAATCATTATCTCTCCGTCTTTTACAACGTAATCGGTATCGCGAATAAACAGTTCTTTTGCCTTCAATGCATTTAACAAATCGTGGGCGTATTGGTTATTAATATCAAACAAATCTTTGCACCCGATAATTTCCTGCGCCCTGTCAATACCGTCTTCCGTAAGGATAACGTTTTTATTCTTTTCATCAACTTCGTAATCTTTATTTTTTTCAAGCTGCGGTGCAACTTTTGCCATCAAAGTATATGTATCGGCAGACTTTTCAACACGACCGCTTATAATTAACGGGGTTCTTGCTTCGTCAATCAAAATACTGTCAACTTCGTCTATGATTGCGTAATTAAAAGGACGCTGTACAAGCATTTCTTTTGAAGATGCCATATTATCCCTAAGGTAATCAAATCCGAATTCGTTATTTGTGCCGTAAGTTATATCGCATGCATAAGCGGCTCTTTTTCTGTTAAACTCATCTGCATCGTGCTGGTTGGAAAGGATAACACCGACCGTCAGACCGAGAAATTTATAAATCTGCCCCATCCACTCGCTGTCGCGCTTGGCAAGATAATCGTTAACCGTTACAACGTGAACCCCTTTCCCTGTTAAAGCGTTTAAATATGCGGCAAGAGTTGCAACAAGGGTTTTACCTTCACCGGTTCTCATTTCCGCAATATGACCGTTATGAAGGAAATACGCACCGATTAACTGTACGTCGAAGTGACGCATATTCAAAACTCTTTTTCCTGCTTCCCTTACTGTTGCAAAGGCCTCAGGAAGAATTTTGTCGAGCGCTTCTTTTTCCAGTATTCTGTCCGCTTTTTCATTATCAGACGTCGGACGCTTTGCAAGAATTGCCCTGAATTCGTCGGTCTTAGCCTTGAGTTCGTCATCCGTAAGTTTCTCAAATTCCGGTTCAAGCGCGTTTATATGGTCAATAATTCCTTGAATTTTCTTTATTTTTTTCTCGTTTGGATCGCCCAAAAGTTTAAGTAAAAAGTTTATCATATTTATCCTCTCCAATAATATGGTAACATAAACAAAATCATACGGTAAAACCCGCTGAACAGAAATGACGGGAATATTTTTTATAAATTGCTTTTTTCCAGAAGTTCCGCCCTGTATCTTTTGTACTGGTTATTAAGTTCCGTAAGCTGTATTGCTTTATCTATAGCCTCAAGCGCATGGACGTAATCTCCCGCGATTTCGTATGAATGTGCAAGATAGAAATAAGCAAACGGCGAATTTTCCATCTCGGCGATTAACTTGCTTGACATAATGCGTTTTTGGTCAAACTTAGCTTTCAGCCGTTTGCATTCCTGAAGATCTTGTTCCGCACCCTCAATATCCCCGAGCGCCCTTTTAATTTTACTTCTTTTTCCATATAGAAAGTATGAGCCGATATCGCCTTCAACTTCTTTGATTGCAAGGTCTATATAACTTAGTGCGGTTTCGTTGTTTACGTTAAAAAACCTGTCTGCGTTTCTTACGTACTCTTTCATCGTATCAGTTTTAACTATAGACGTATGAAAATTGTATTTAATTGTCAGATATTGTTTTGAAGTATTGGCCGGAAATTTATCAAACGGCGCGGCTTTTCTTAACGCTTCAAGAGTTGATTCGTCAAATACCGGATTATTGGAACTTTCGGTAATTTCACGGCTTACGATTTCTCCCTGCCTGTTTATCCTGAATGTAACCGTAGCATCCCCGTCTTCCGCAAAATCCGGAGGGTTCCAATTCTTTTGGATTTTTCCCTGCAAAGTCCGCATATATCCGGAAAAATCTTCTTGATTAACAGCCGCTTCTCTGTATTTGTTATAATCAAATTCGGAAGCACAGACAAAACTGCATATAAAAGAATATACGCAAATTAATACAAAAAGTCTTCGAAATACACCCCAAAACATATTTTTATTCTACAGAAAAATTGTATTAAAATCTATAGGCAGTAAAAAAGAGGCATATGCCTCTTTTTATTTTTTATTGTACAACCGCAAATCTGAAATCTTCAGCCCAGGTTTTAAATCCTCCGGAGAGTTCCATTACGGGATATAAGTTTCTTGCCAAAATAACGGCTGCTCTTGCACCAAGATGGCAAAAGTTATTGTAACAATATATCACATGCAAATCGTCTTTATTTAATTCTTTTATTTTTTCCTCCAATTCATCATAAGGAATGGAAACAGCTTCCGGAATATGTCCGACTTCATAGTCCGCCCTTGTTCTTACATCAATGATTTTTATATTTTTTTCTTCAGAAAGTTCTTTTAATTCAACCGGCCCCAATGTAAATGCCAGCTTTCTGGAAAAATAGCATTCCGCCTTTTCCGAATTGTTTCTGATATTTTGAATTTTTTCGTCTGTCATAATTTTCTCCTTAACTGTAAACGTATTTCGTTGAAATATACATACTAATCATTACCGCACCGCTTATTAAAAAATTAATTCCGGCAAGAACGCCTACAATCCATAAAGCGGTAGAAGGCAAGCCGGCAATTATAATAAGCCCTATAATAAACTGCATAACGGATACAAAAATATCCGCCCACCAAAAATACAATGTCTTTCTGTTTTGAATTGCAAAAGCCGTCGAAGATATACTCTCCGCAATAAAATAAACCCCTATAATACTCGTAATAAGCACTAAGCTGAACATCGGCGCCATAAAAAGAAATACACCCGCCGCGATTAAAAGCAGCCCGATAAGCATATTCAAAACAAAATGTCTCGTATAATTTCTTGTTAAAAATGAATTGATAACCTTATACCCGCCGTAAATTATAAAAGCAAGACAAAGCATAAGCCCGAATGTTATTGTTGTAATTTTGGGCAGCATAAGCATACATATACCCAAAACCAGAAGAAGCAGACCTTCTGTAAGTACAAAGCTCAAAAATCTCTTTTCCGTCATAAATTTATCTCCTTTTACAAGACCAGAATACACATTCAAAATTATTTTCCCTCCGACTGTCGGACAATACTCCTTGCATATTTGCGGTAATTATTGTAAACTTATGTTAAGTTACAAACCAAATCGGAAAAATGATTTTAATAAAATCCCCCCCCCAAAAGAAGAGAATAAAGCTTAACGGTGCTGTCCAAATCGGCAGCAGCAGTTTTTTCGTATATAAAGATGAGACCGGAAATACTTTTTTAAAAACGGGAAAAGACGAAAGACTCCAAAAACATCTCATCAAAAACATGCTGGAATTAAACCCCGCAATTATCAGGCTGCTTAAAAAATATAAAATAAAACCGTCGATTGACACAAAAACGCTGAAGGAATTATCCGGAGGGCACATGAATGCTACTTGTAATGTGGCGGTAGGTATATACTCAATGCTTTCCGACAGTTTAAAGCTTGAAACAGATAAAAATACTATAAAAGAAGCCTCTATGCTTCATGATTTGGGAAAGGTTTTAATACCTTCCAAAATCTTGAATAAACCAGCAAAACTGAACTGTAAAGAGCGCGAAATCATGAATATACATTCAACTCTCGGGTATGAAATGCTAAAAACACAGAAAATTTCGCCTCAAACATTAGAACTCGTAAAATATCACCACCAGAACCTCAGCCACTCCGGTTATCCATCTCCGGACAATGACAGCATGCCGGATATCGGAATTCAGATTATATCGACTGCCGACAAATACAGTGCTCTTAGAGAAGCACGAGTCTACAGAAGAAGACTTTCAAAGACAGAAGCGCTTCTGATTTTATACAAAGAAGTTCGGGAAGGAAAAATCCTCCCCGAAGTTTACAATGCTCTTATCAAATATGTTGAAAAATTTGATATGTGATTACCAGATATACGCGTCTTCGATAACGCCAAGTTCATTGAAACGCAGATTTAGTTCCGAATCTTTTGCCGTATTTTCATCACAGTAATAACGCGGTTTTCCCGTTTTACTAATTACTACTGTTTTAGACTCATCCCCGTTTTTGTAACTAACCTCATAACCGTTATCATTATAATAAATTGTTTCTTTAGTTTTGTTATCATTCAAATGCTCGGTTACATAA
The DNA here is from genome assembly GCA_944323325.1 of Candidatus Gastranaerophilales bacterium. Taxonomy (GTDB): domain Bacteria; phylum Cyanobacteriota; class Vampirovibrionia; order Gastranaerophilales; family Gastranaerophilaceae; genus CAG-196. Next base: position 20,801 of record CALUSF010000004.1, on the reverse strand, counting down.
ATCCGGTCATCGTCGTATTCTACTTCAGTTTTGTCTGACGTAATTTTCGTAACTTCTCCGTCAGGCATAAAGCTTATTTTATACTCTCCTTCAGGAGTGTTAACGGTTTTTGATTCCATAATACCGTTTGAATAATAAGTTGCTTCACCGTTATAACCTTCAGCCAGATTCTTGATTTGTTCTTTTGTCATTATCTTACCCGGTTCAAGATTAGGATTATTAACGTATTTTGAGCCAATTAAACTGGGCATTGTGTATTTTTTTGACTCTTCGTAAGAAATCATTGTTCCGTTAAAAAATCTTACTTCTCTTCTGCGGCTTTTGAATTTGTCTTCCACATTATCAACCATTTCAAAAACTTCATTATCATCTTTTCTGTCGATTGATGCATAAAAATCCTTATGCTTGCCCTCAATTTCTATATATTGTCTGTTTTCATCAAGATTATATCCGCGTCTTACCGTAATATCATCTTTACGGTATTCATACTGTCCGATATAATTAGCTTCGCCGTTTTTGTCAAAATTAGTTGATTTTATAAGTTGGCCGGTTTTAAGCGAAAACTCGCGTACAGATGCGCCATCTATATTTTTGTCATCGTCATAAAAATAATCCTGTCTTTTTACAATTTTGTTATTGTTATCTTTTACAACTATTGAGTCAATCTTGTCATCTTCAATATTGTATATGGTTTTGCCCTCCGGCTTGGTATCAACAATCCATACCAATTTACCGTCAGAAGAATAAATTTTTTCGCCCTCTACCGTTTCGGGAGTTTGAGTCAAATCGCTTATTAGCTCCAAAGGTTCGGGCTTTTTACTTTTTATAGCCGGTCTGTTATAAATCGCAAGCGCTTCCGCTCCCTTTAATTCGTTAATGCTGATTGGTTTTTCTTCCCCCGCCTGTTTTTCCCCGCCTTTAAAAACAGGTCTTTTTGCAAAGCCTAATCCGCTTAGTTGGTTAATTTTTATCATCTACACCTCCATTTACACACAGCATGTTCATATAAAAACATAAAACCCGAATTTTTTGTCAAATTGTAACAAATTATTAAGACGAGTTTTGAATATAATTTTTAAAATCCTAACTGACTAATCCGCCGAAAGCCATAACATCTTCATACGCAGCACCGGCTTCAAGCATTTCTTCCGCAGTAAAACCAAACAGTGTTATTGTATCAATAACTTCATTTTTGTTATCAATATTTTTTATAACGGAATCAAGCGCAGATTCCCGCGTCATATATTTAAATTTATCATTTATTTCCTGTTTTAGGTTTCTTCTCTTTGCTTTACCCATTTTGATTAATCCTTGTTAGTTAAATTTATAGTACTATTATAAACCAAATATTATTTACTTTTTATTTTTATATATTTATTATCTGCAAACTTGTAAATTGAAAACAGTGTATTAATTTAAAGCACAGACAATATACCTCTCCGGCTTTTCCAAAGCTGGCACAAAAAAAGCAGACAATAGCTAAAAACGACTATTCAGTATTACATAGTCAGATATTTGCCAATATATACAAATCTCTTTACAATTTTGAAAAATTTAGGTATTATATAGATAAGGTTTTGTCTTCTGATGAGATTTTGGTCACGAAGAAAAACAAGGAAGGTTTTGAAAAAACAACAGATTTTAAGGAATCCGCAGGTACAGGCGGATTTTGAGATAATAATCTGTTTATATATCTAAAAACCGGTCAAGGGTCTGACATTCCGGCTCTGAGGGCTGATGATTTGATGAAAAAATATTAACAAAAGTCAGATTCCTAAATGAAAACCTCAATGAGATGCAGTTTAGAAAAAGGATTTAAAAAGATATGAAAGATGCAGTAGCTAACAAAATTGTCATAGCTGAGCGCGATAATATTGCCGCGGTTATGGAAAAAGGTAAAGTTGCGGAATTTTACGTTCACAGAGGAGAAATCATCCTTGGAGATGTTTATTTAGCACAAGTAGAAAATATTTTACCCTCAATTGAAGCAGCGTTTGTAAATGTAGGCTCCGATAAAATGGGATTTTTGCATGCGCAAGACGTTATGGGAAAAGGTGCGCTTCAAGACAAACTTAAACCCAAACAGAAAATAGTGGTTCAAGTTGTTAAAGAACCCGTAGGACACAAAGGTCCGCGTGTTACGACAGAAATCTCTCTTCCCGGGCGTTTTCTTGTGCTTATGCCTAACGAAGCCGGAATTAATGTAAGTAAAAAGATTACCTCTTCAAAAGAAAGAGCGAGGTTGAAATCTGTCGTAAACCTGCTTAAACCGGTAGGAATAGGAGTTATTGTAAGAACGGAAGCCGAAGGACAATCGGAGGCTGACATTCAGGAAGATTTGGAAATTCTGCTGGAAAAATGGAATAATATTATAACATCGGCAGAAAGCCTCAATCCGCCAAGCCTCTTATACAGAGATCAGGATTTATTGTACAGGGTTATAAGAGAAGCCTGTAATGAAGAAACCCAGGAAATCATAGTAGATACGGCTTTTGCGTTAAACAGGGTTCAAAATATTCTCCAAAACTGGCACATGAACAAAAATATCAATGTAACTCTTTACAAGGGTTCTGAACCTTTATTGGTTGCAATGGATATTCACAAAGAAATTAAAGCCGCTCTGCAGATGAAGGTAAATCTTCCCTCCGGCGGCTATCTGTTTATTCAAACAACCGAGGCACTCACGGTAATTGACGTAAACAGCGGTAAATTTACAAATTCCGCAACACAGGATGAAACAATACTGAAAACAAATATTGAAGCGGTACATGAAATTGCGCGCCAATTAAGGCTTAGAAACATAGGCGGTATGATTATTATTGACTTTATCGATATGACATCGCGCATTGACAAACTTACTATGATGGAAGAACTTGAACTTGCAATGGAAGCGGATAAAGCCAAGCCGCAAGTCGGCCAGCTTTCGGATTTAGGACTTGTTGAAATGACGCGTCACCGTCAAGGCCAAGCATTAAGCGAAATTTTTGCAAAGAAATGCCCTCACTGCCAAGGCAACGGCTACATTATGGAAGACATTAAATTTGCTTCCGCCACATCGGAAGGCGAATACAGAGCAAAAGCCGCAAAAATTAAACTTCCAATGGGCGGTAAGAAGAAATTTAATAATAAATATAACAATAATAAGCCGGAGGAAATAAAAGAACAGCAGCAAACCGTTCAAGAAGAAGTTCTTGAAACTGAACAAAACCCGTCGGTTACAGCTCAGGAAAATGCCGTTGAAATAAAACAGGAAAAAGAAACAAAAAAATCAAGAGGAAAAGGCAGGAGAAAGATTAAGGAATCTGACATTCAGCCTGAAACAACGGCGCAAACGGTTATTAACGAAAACTCGGAAATAGTTCCGGTAATTCCCGAAAATGCTGCCGTACAAGCCGTAGAAGAAACACCGGCCGTACAACCCGAAACGGCGGAAGTAAAACCGGCAGAACAAGAAGAAAAACCGGCTAAGAAAAGCCGCAGACCAAACCGGAATTCTCAAAAAAGAACCAGAAGGACTGCAAAAAAAGATGCTGAAGAATAAAGTAATAATTATACTACTTGCATTGGTACTGGTTTCACCGGTTTTTGCGGAAGAACCTTCTTTAGAAAATACGGAAAACATACCGGTAACGGAAACCGTTTCACCGGAAGCTTCAACAAACACGCCTGAACCGGAAATTGGACAACAAAATTACGCTTATAAACAGCCGGTCAGCAAGAGGAAAATTGCAAAAAAGTTTCTGCTTGCAATGGCAGGAGTCGGCATATCTTCAATTTTGTTGTTTGTTTTGCTGTCTTTGTATAATAAAATACGCGGCAGCGTTTCCAATCAGGAGACAGCACCGGAAGGAGAAACTTCTCTTGTTACGCCGTATTCGCTTGAAGAAGCTGTCAGAACATTTCTTGATAAAACAAAATATTAAATTAAAACAATGACAAGAAAATTTCAGTTATATATTATTCCGACACCTATCGGAAATATACGGGACATAACTCTGCGTGCGATAGAAATTCTTAAAGAAGTTGATTTTATTGCTTGTGAGGATACACGCGTTACGCAAAAGCTTTTAAATCATTACGATATAAATACAAAATGTATTTCTTATCATAAGTACAATGAGCGAGAACGGGTTGATTTTTTGATTAGAGAGCTGGAAAATAATAAAAGTATAGCTCTCGTTTCCGATGCCGGAACTCCTATGATTTGTGACCCCGGAGCCGTTTTAACGGAAGAGCTGGCGAAAAGGGGCATTGCTTTTACCTCACTTCCCGGTGCATGCGCTGTTACGACTTTTTTGTCTCAAGTGCCGAGAAAAACGGAAGAATTTATTTTTATAGGTTTTATGCCGCGCTCGGAAAATCAAATAACGGATATTATAAAAAAATACGCCGGTATGAATGTTGTTTTTTATGATTCGCCGGAGAGAATTTTAAAAACATTAAGCATTATAAAAAAATGCCGTAAAAATGCACAAGTAAGCTTAGGCAGAGAGCTTTCCAAGCTGTATGAAGAGGTTAAGACCGGCTCTGTATCTGAAATTTTATCATATTTTCAGAACGGAATTAAGGGTGAAATTGTGTGTATGATAAGTGCGGAAGAAAATTCCGAAGACACTGATTTAGATTATAAAATTGAGCTTTTGAAGTCTAAAGGGTTTAAAGATAAGGATATTGCCGTAATTATCTCAACACTTTTTAACCAAAATAAGAATGATGTGTATAAAAAAGTTCTCAATATGTAAATAATTGTAAACATTTCCTTAAAAACCCTAAAGTTTTAAAAAAATGTGCCGATATGTATATTACAAGACTCGAAAATATACATTAATCGGAAAGGACCAGGATATGTTAAAAAAGCTCACAACCCCAACAAACAACACATTTACAGGAGTTGAATTTATATTAAGAGGGGCAAAAAAACGGAGGACGATGGCCGTCGCAAATGCGGTAACAATTAATGCTGAATCAGGAATTCAGGTTAAACTGCAAGCTGTGAAGTAGGGTTGGATTTGTATTTTTGCTGGCGAACAATTCAGCGAAAAACAAATTATTATTACCCGGATTATGAAAGGCTGTCTTGGAATAAGATAGTTGAGAGTATAAAAAATAATCCTGATTACATCATAATCAGGATTTTATTTTGAAAAATAAAATATTTGTGGTAACATAGAAATATTGATACGGAGAAGTGGCCGAGTAGGTTTAAGGCGGCACCCTGCTAAGGTGTTGTATGGGGTAACCTGTACCGAGGGTTCGAATCCCTCCTTCTCCGAATTGTCTGACCCGCAAGGGTCTTTTTTAATGCGGAGGGAGGAGTGTATTATGTATTTTAATGTCCGATTTGTATTTAAATTATTAAATGCCTGTTGGGTATAGTTACCTAACAATACTAAATTATAGCCGTCGGAAGCCGTATGATGTTGATTTTTTGTAGGTAGGAACAGGACTTTATTAGGACTTTAATATACAGTGAGTAGCTTTAAATTAGCCTGTAAATTACTGAAATCAAAGATTTTGGATAGTCCTGTAAAAGTTCTATTGATTGTTGGGCTATAAGCCCAACCTACAAACTTTTTACGGACTTAGCTCAAGTCCCATCTCCTTACAGGAGATGGCTAGGGTGAGGTAGTAATTGAAAAATCTAGTAAGTAGCAGATGTTACTTTTCGTCCGTTTTGAAATTCCAAACTTCCGACCTGTTTTGTCATGCTGAACTTGTTTCAGCATCTTATAAATTGGGCGTTTTTACTATATTCTGGCAAGATCCTGAAATAAATTCAGGATGACATTTTAATTTTTTATTTTCGCTCAAACTACTTATTAAAATACGCAGCCATTAAAAAAAGCCACCTTGTGTGGCTTCTTTTAATGGCGGGAACGACGAGGCTCGAACTCGCGACCTCATGCGTGACAGAAATAATCAAACAATATTTATCTAATTTAAGCAATTTCTATATTCTGAAAATTAATAATTTTACTAGGATCAGAACTGATTTGCCATATTATATAAAAAGGGAAATTCATGGAAAGTGGAACCTTTTTTGGAACGCTTTTTCTTTTAACCCTATGCTTCCCTTAAATAATGTAACACCTGTTTTACATTATACAGCAGAATGTTTATTAAAGGAAGAGAATATGTATAAGAAAAACCTTAATGTGCGATTGGATGAAGAGCTTGAAATTCTACTGGACGATCTAAAGAACCAGGCGGATATCAATATCAGCTCTCTTGTCAGAAGAATTTTAAAAACAAGTTTAATTAATGGCAGAGAAATAATAGATAACATAGGGGGTACTCAGGTACATGAAGAATAATGACTATCTCATCATTGATGACTCTATTCTGGTTGAGAATGTAACCTTATGTGTAGGAAGGAATTTCCTTGAAATGGTAATCGATAAATTTACAGATGATAGTGATGAGTATTACCAAAGGCTTAATGACTTTATTTCAAGCCTTAATAATTACAAATATGTGGATAAGTTTGAGATACTGTATCCTGAAGTCTTTGATGTAATGTTTGATGAAGTTGAAGAACTGGCTAGTAAACTAAACTGGTATGCGACAGATGAAATGTATTTTCACTGGTACTTAATAAAACACATCGAGAATATTTTACCGAAATTTGAAGAGGATATTAGACGAGGTATTACACATAATTTCCTGGAAATTTTGCCTTACAGAATATACCATTCCAATGTAGTTAGAGATGAAGATTCTGAACTTGAAGCGAATAATATACTCTGTAAACTCAAGACTAAGAATTATCTTAAACATACCGAAAAAAATGAGGATGGGGCTGGAGCCTGGACATATCAGCTTTGTATCTTATATATAATACTGATTGAAGGAATGTACCGCATTTTAGAGCCTCTTGTCAGTAATAAAATTGAGAAATTTTTAGTTGAATTCTTAGGTATTATTCATCCGATTATTATTGGCTTTACAGCCACTGTTAGCTATCAGCTAGAAGGTATGGATACTGTTGAAGTTATGCATGAACTTATGCAGCTCACAACTCATGGCAAACATCTTCTTATAACGAAAAATCCATCTGTACCTAGTATCACGTTTACCTATAGAACGCTTGAAGGGAATTTCTTAAATGTTTCCAATATTGAAGGAACTTATAAACCTGTTTATTATAAATCGGACTATAGAAATGACAAAACGGGGAAAAGATACGCCTCTGTTAAGGTTTATGGAAGTAAGAATACATTAAAGCTAAGATTAACATTTATCGGGCTTGGTATTCTTGACGAAATAACGGATTTGGTCGCAAATTCAACCTTGTTTAGCCTTTTATATGACGAAGTGACTTTGTTTGAATATGGGTACAAAACACTTGCTACAATGCTCAAACACACATCCGAAGCAGGGAGTAAACTAAATACTATCATGCCGGATATGACAAACAGAGCAATTCAATATTTAATAGAGAAATATAAGCTTAAAGAAAATGCTGTAAGTTATTGTATTGTGGCAAATGAACTTGCGAGTATGTCTTCTGACCGTGCTGCTTCTGTTATAGATATTCATTTTAAACCGACAGACACGAAACAAAAGACTCTCATTAACAAAATGATTGCAGATGTTAGAAGGATAAAAAGGCTTGATAACAATCCTGTTTTAAAACACTTATACAAGACATTTAATCATAGTGTTGGGGTAGACTGATGTTTGGGGATATTAAGATTGACAAACTCAGACTAACTCATAGCAAAACCGATGTTGATACTATTCAACATAAGAAAATTGTTGAAAGATTAAAGGCGAAATTTCGTAATGCCTGCACCTTTTCCAAAATCAATGATAATTATTATTCTATAACCCCTACCAAACTTATCAGAGATAATAATGTCACTCATAACCTCCAAATGCCCTCAGAAAACGAACTTTTGAGAGCATTAAAATATTGTACTTTAAATCCATTTGTAAGAGAGGGCATAAATGTAACAGAAATTCATCTTACTAAGGATATCATTTTATCTCACAATCCTGATGAATACATTAATTTTATTGCCGGCATGAAATTGCCCTCTCTTACACCGGTCATGTATTCATCTAACAGTGAGGGTAAAAGTGTCTACCTTGCACCGCCTAAGCGTGATATTGATGATGAAGAATACACAGGCAACTTTGTAATTAAGTTCTACAACAAGACGCTGGAATATCTCTCTCATAATGAAGATCCGGTAGCTAAATTAAATGAACCCTTAACCAGTAAAGAACAGAAACTTGTTGGAGAAGCCTATAATAAAAAAGAAAACTCGCTTGATATCAGTAAGGTTAATATTCTTCGAGTCGAGATTGTTTATAAAACATCTAAAGTTCTCATGCCTGTCATCAAAACTCTTTCCGACAATACGAAAGAGCTTTCTTTGTTTTCTATAATTAAAGAGTTAGAGGAAAACTCTTTATATCAAACCCTTGAAGAAGTTTTTAATAGTACTTTAAAGAAATATGTATTTTTTCAAGTAAAATCGGCAATGGAAATGACAGAAGGGTACGACAGAATAAAATCTCTTGCGGTCGACTTACTTGCAATATCAGAAGAATTTTACCATTATAAAGCAATTTTTAATGACATAGGAATGAAGAACCAGTTTTCTGAACTTCAAACAATAGTTCGGAAAATCAAACCCGAGTCAGATTTATACATTGAACTGTATGACAAATTCTTTAATATGCCATTGGTTATGACGTCTGAACAATGGAAAAGGATTTTTAAAACACCTTGCAAGGGATACAGTTCTAAAAAACTTAAGGGCTCTATTCTGGTTTATGAAGTCCCCATATGGGATGATAGTTGATTGCAGGCATGAAAATATTTATTCATGTTAGAATAATCTCAAGATGGCGGAAGTATTGTCTAAACTAACGAACAAATATCAGGCGATTGTTGAAGCTAAGCGTCTTGAAAAGCTTTGTAATGACAAGAATTTCTTACCTGTATATGCTTCATCAAATGCTGAAATTTATCCCTATCAAATAGCAGCCGCAAGATTTGCCCTAAGATCTGATTACTTAAAAGGATGTATTTTATGTGATGAGGGCTCTCTTGGTAAAACTTATGAAGCTCTGTTAATTGCAGGTCAAAAATGGTTTGAAGGAAAGGAGAACATACTTGTTATACTTCCATCTAACCTTATCACCCAATGGTTAAGAAAACTTGATACGGATTTTACTCTGCCGCATTTCTTCTGGAATAATACTCCTCAAATACCGGACGAAGAGGGTATCGTAATTACAACTTATGACATTGCTTTAAAGTATTCCGAACGTATAAAGGAAAGAGACTGGGATTTGGTAATTTTTGATGAGGCTGATATCTTATCAAAACCGGACAAGCTGCTTACTAAGGTTTTAAAGGACTCAGTAAGAGAAGCCTATAAACTCCTTTTAACGCCAACTCCGATTACGATGAGTATAATGGATATATACGGGCTTATTCATTTTATTGATGAGAGTGTACTTCCTGACGCTGATTACTTTTATAAACGGTATTTCAGAAAACCGGAAAACTATTCCGAACTCACAAGCTGGGTATCACAATTTTGTTTCAGAACATTAAAAGTTCAAACAACGGAATATGTAAACTTTTCACGCCGTATACCCTTTACCGTTGACTATCCTTTGATAAAGGAAGAGAAAGAGCTTTATGAATTAATTAAAACCTACATAAAAACGGATAACAAAGTTGCATATCCTGAGATGGACGAGTATAACATGAGCCTAATGTTCTTTAATACCCTGTCATCATCTCCACAGGCATTTTCTAATATGTTATCTCCTGCAATTAACAGGACTTACGGAGTTGAAAAATCAGTCCTTACTAAAATGCAGGATATTGCTTCAAAAATTGAGGTAAATTCTAAAACTCAACAACTGTTAAAGATATTGAAACGGGTATTTAACCACCTTAAAACTTGCAAAGTGAACGAAAAAGCAATAGTATTTGTCGACAAAAATATTACCCTTGATGTCCTGTATAAGATTTTTACTAAAGAAGGTTATAATACTCTGAAATACAAGAACAATGATTCTTTAGAAAAGTTCAGGCATGATAGTGAAATCCAGATTCTTGTAACGACTGATTCTGCTGCAAAAGGTCTGGATATTGAGTATTGTCCGGTTGTAGTTAACTATGATCTTCTTTATAACTCTGTTGGAATGGAACAGAGAATTTGCAGGTGTCATAGGCAAGGTCAGAAGTCTGATGTGCTTGTAATAAATATGCTGAGCAAAGAAAATTTTGCCGATGTAAGAATGCTGGAACTGATTAACAAACGGACTCTGCAATTTAACGGGATTTTTGGAATGTCTGATGATATTGTAGGGAATTTTGATGCTAAACTCAAAGATATTTTATCAGAATTTAGAACTGCAAATCTTGTAGCCGAGTCTTTTTATGAAAACCTGCAGGAGCATAAAACTCCTAATGAAAAACTCGTGTCACAAACTGAAGACATACTTTTTACAACGTTTACAAAATCTATTGCGGATAAAATTACCGTAACTCCTAGGTACATAAAAGAACAGTCAAAAGAAGCAAATGATACGCTCTGGGAAATCATAAAATACTATTTTACTAATATTAAGCCCGGCTGGTATTCCATAGATGACGAAAAACAAACACTTACATTAATTGAGGGATACAGACGTCCGTACCTTTTTGAGTATCGGGAAGACCAGTTCAACAGGAGAAAGAATTATGAAGGCTATTCAAAATATGGAATGAGTCCGGATTTTAAGCCACATTATGGAAGAATAACCCTAACCTCTCTTCTGGCTAAAGGGATACTAAAAGAACTTGATACCGTCGATAAAAAGGAAGCAATACTTTATGTTGCCTCTGATATTGAACCTTGCGATATTGGATTATACAACTATTCAATCACGGCACAAAAAGGAGAGTATAAACTCTTTCAAACCCTTCTTATAGGACAGACACAGTCCGGGAAAATCTTAACGGAAGATGAATGCAGAAAGATTTTGTCCATGCCGGTAGTTAATTTAATAACAAAAGAAGGTTTTTTGAATCTGAATAATGAAAAACTCTTTGATGATTTTGAAGGTGTTGGCAATCTGGATGATAAAGTATCAAAAGATGCGATACTTAAAGAGTATTTGAAAAGCAAAGAAGGCTCTATTGAGTATGAAATAGAGAAGATAAAACTGCTTGCAGGCAGAAAAAAGTCCGGACAGGAAGTTAAGTTGAATGAATTAAGATCTGAGATAAAAGAGCTTAAAAAGCTGCTTGAAAGCGGTAAATCCAGCGGGTTGGAAGAGTTGAAGATAACCAAACGCCTAAGAATTATAGAAAAGGAGCTTAAGCAGAAGGAAGAAGGACTTTTCTTTGATAAAGCCCAGATAGATATTGAGACAGAAAAAGCAATTGCAGAACTTACTCAGAGTTATAATTTTGATGTGTTTGTATCAAATAACTTTAAGTTAAGAATACTTAAAAATCAGGCATAACAGCGGTGTTTATGTTATGATAAATATAATGCAAAAGTCAGGAATAGGGATTTTATATGGTAGAAAATATTGAAAAAATTAGCGGTTTAAGTATGGATATTGAAGGGGTAAACAAAGAAAAATTGAAAAGTGTTTTTCCTGAATGTTTTGTTGAAGGCAAACTCGACATTGATAAGCTCCTGAACCTTTGCGGGGAATATATTGATAATGATTTTGAAAAATACAAGTTTGAATGGAAAGGCAAGTCGGAATGTTACAAGATAGCCGGTAAGTGTTCAACAGGTACATTAAGACCCTGCCCGGAAGAGAGTGTTAATTTTGATATAACAAAGAATATGTACATAGAAGGTGATAACCTTGAAGTGTTGAAGCTTTTGCAGACATCTTATTACAGAAAAGTTAAGATGATTTATATAGATCCGCCGTATAATACGGGAAACGACTTTGTTTACGAAGATGATTTCAAAGACCCGATGGCAAAGTATAAGGAAGTTACTCAGCAGACAACGAAATCCAATCCTGAGACAATGGGAAGATTTCATACTAACTGGTTGAATATGATGTATCCACGCTTGAGACTGGCTTCAAACCTCTTGAGAGATGATGGGGTGATTTTTATTTCGATTGATGATAACGAAGTCACTAATCTGAGAAAATTATGTGATGAAGTTTTTGGGGAAGAAAACTTTGTAGCTCAAATTACTCGAGAAGCAATTAAAGGCGGTAGTCAATCTAAATATTTAAGAATAACACATGATTATATACTTATATATGCCAAAAATTTGAATAATATTATCTTTGGAGGAATTGAAGTAGAAGGTATAAAACTTAACCTACAAGATGAAAAAGGTGCTTATGCTAAAGGACGTGAACTTAATAAATGGGGAGCTGGTTCACGAAGAGAAGACTCTCCTTCAATGTGGTTCCCTATAAAAGGACCAAATGGTGAAGATGTATATCCTATCAGAAATGATGGCTCTGAAGGTCGCTGGAGATTAGGTAAAGAAAAAATGCACAAAATAGTCGCTGAAGGTGATGTTATTTTTGAAAAGAGAGATGATGGAACATATATTGTCTATGAGAAGCTAAGAGATGGGTCAAACAGGTTAAAACAATTTATTTCAATATTTAAAGATGATTATATTAATGCTAAAGGTACCGAAGACATAAAAAAATTATTTACTATTGAAAGATCATATTTTGATTATGCCAAACCTGTTAACTTAATTTTAGACTTGATCAAAATGGCAAATGTTGCTGAAAATGACATAGTTCTCGACTTTTTTTCCGGCTCTGCAACAACAGCACATGCTGTTATGCAATTGAATGCTGAAGATGGCGGAAATAGACAGTTCATTATGGTACAGCTTCCTGAGCTTTGCGATGAAAAATCCGAGGCTTTTAAAGCCCACTATAAAAATATTTGTGAAATTGGCAAAGAACGTATAAGACATGCCGGAAAGAAAATCCATGAACAGAATGAGGACGTGGATACGGGGTTTAAAGTATTCAAACTGGATACATCTAACCTTGTTAAATGGGACTCTACTCCTACAGAAGATAAAGATGAGATTTATCAAAGAATGTCTTTGCTCAAGGAGACAATTAAACCGGACAGAAACGACCTTGACGTGGTGTATGAAGTTATGCTTAAACTCGGAATACCGCTGGATTATCCGCTTGAAGAGGTGAGTGTAAACGATAAGAGAGCATATTCAATCGGGGAAGATTGCTTGGTACTGATATGTCTTGATTATGGCAAAGACGGAATAACAGCAGACGATGTAAAATTGATGTGTGAAGATTATACTCCGGCAAAAATCGTAGCTTCAGAACAAGCCTTCAAAGATGATGTCTCCCTTTCCAACGCTCACTACATCCTCAAAGACCATAACATAGAAATGAAGTTGTTATAAGGAGGATACGTGGAGCAAAGACTATTCTCGGACATCTTAATAAAATTTTTTGAAAAAGAATCATGGGCAGAAGATTTTCTTAGTGGAAAACTATACATAAATCAAGCTGGGAAATTTATAACTGAAGAGAATTGTTTTCGTGGAGATGATTGTGAAGGATCGCAGGTTGTTAGCTTTATGAATCCTATATTGATACAATTTACTAGAATTGATAATGAAGAGACTATTAAAATACCTTTACCTCCACAAACACCGATTAAACAAAGTTTCGTTGGCGCTGAAAAGGTACCGGTATTATGCGCTTCTGGGTTTAATTCAAATAACCTAATTAAGTTAGAAAATAATAAGTATCAGCTAAGTTCAGAATATTTGAAATATATGAAACAATTTGGTATGTATGCAGTACTATTCAGTAGAAAAGAACTTTTAGATAAAATTGGCAAAGTATTAAAAGAAAAATGTATCTCAGCTATCTCTGGAAATGTACATTATCAAGAGTATGATACATCAATAAAGACTTTTGCGACTGTTCAAGAACAATATGAACAATTCTTTTGTAAGTATATTTCAGATGATAGGGATTATTATAAGCAGAATGAGTGGAGATTAATACTTTGTGATACAGCTTTAATAGATAAAGATAATGATCATATTGTAATAGATATAGGAGCTTTACAATATGCAGTCAAAGCTAATATTGAGAACTTTGCAGGAGCAATTATGTCTTTTCATGAAGAGTCTGAGGAGAATAGTTAATGAAAAACGGAAATGAAACCGTTACAAGTTGTAACGGTTTGAAATAATGTAGTCAACTAAAATGGAGACAATATGAAAAACGAACTTAAAGTATTTGAAAATAATAATATCCGCTATGTATATAATGAAGAACAAGAAAAATGGTACTTTAGCGTTGAAGATATTGTAAGAATTCTAACGGATTCAGTAAATCCTAAAGATTACATAAAAAAGTTAAGAAAACGTGATACTGAACTTTCAGAAGGGTGGGGACAAATTGTCACCCCCCTTAAAATGGAAACCCCTGGCGGTGTTCAAAAAATTAATTGCGCAGACGTTGAGGGGATTTTCAGGATTATCCAATCAATTCCTTCTAAAAAGGCTGAACCAATAAAAAAATGGCTGGCAAAAGTCGGACAAGAACGTGTTCAAGAAATGGCAGATCCTTCAACAGCTATTGACAGAGCCAGAGATACCTATAAAAAATTAGGCAGGTCTGAAAAGTGGATACAACAAAGAATGATGGGGCAAGAGACAAGAAACAAGCTTACTGACTACTGGAAAGACCATGATATTAAAGAAGGTGAAGAATTTGCTATTCTTACAAATATCATTCATCAGGAATGGAGCGGTTTATCTGTCAAAGAACATAAGAACCTTAAGGGATTAAAAACCCAAAACCTTAGAGATCATATGTCTGAGGCAGAACTTATTTTCACAGCACTTGCGGAACTTTCTACAAGGCAAATCGCAGAGAGCGAAAATGCAACCGGCATGGCTGAAAATAAAGTCTCAGCTAAAAAAGGCAGTAAGATCGCAAGAGAAGCCAGAGAGAAACTGGAACTTCAAACCGGACAGAAAGTAGTAACCGATAATAACTTTCTACCGGCTAAGAAACAAAAGCAGATTAAAAACAAAGGAACAAACTAAGTGAAATTAAAGTTTAAGAATCAGGATTTTCAAACAGAAGCAGTAAATGCAGTAGCAGATCTGTTTATCGGGCAGGAAAAGTCAAGCAACACTTTTTCCATAGATGATAATGCGGGACAAATACGGCTTATTCAAAATGATTTCGGTTTTGGAAACAAGCTGCTTGTAGATGATGATACTTTGATTGCTAATATGCACAATATTCAGAAGCGTCAAAAACTTCCTATAACAAGAGATTTCGACTCAAAACAGTATTCCATAGAGATGGAAACCGGAACCGGTAAAACTTACGTTTACACCAAAACTATACTTGAACTTAATAAAAGATACGGCTTTACTAAATTCATTATTGTTGTACCTTCTGTTGCAATCAGAGAAGGGGTTTTCAAATCCTTACAGGTTACGGAAGAACACTTTAAAAATCTCTATGACTCAGAACCATACAGATACTTTATCTACAATTCCTCAAAGCTATCTGACGTAAGATCTTTTGCAACATCAAACAACATAGAAATAATGATTATTAATATTGATGCTTTTAAAAAGGCTGAAAACATTATCAATCAGGAGCAAGATAAACTCAATGGCGAAACTGCAATGAGATATATTAAAGATACAAACCCGATTGTAATTATTGATGAACCTCAGTCGGTTGATAATACCCCAAAAGCCAAAGAGGCAATTCAATCTTTAAACCCGCTATGTGTATTAAGATACTCAGCAACACACAGGGAAAAGATTAATCTGCTTTACCGTCTCACTCCGGTTGACGCTTATCAAATGGGATTAGTTAAACAAATTTGTGTATCTTCTAATACTGTTGCTAATGATTTTAATAAACCTTATATTTACTTAAAGTCAGTATCAGATGAAAACGGCTTTTCCGCTAAAGTTGAAATTGATATTCAAGCGAAAGACGGCAAGGTCGAACGTACCACAAAAACCGTTAAAGCAGGAGACGATCTTTATACATTATCAGGAAAGCGTGAACTTTATAGGGATTATGTAATAGAAGGAATTGACTGTACAAAAGGATTTGAGTGTTTGGAGTTTTCTAATTCCGAAACGGTTATGCTAGGTAAGTCTATAGGAAGTGTTGATGAAAATATCCTGAAAAAAGCTCAAATATACCGTACAATTGAAGCACATTTAGACAAAGAACTCCGATATTACGATAAAGGGATAAAAGTCCTGTCACTATTCTTTATTGATGAAGTTAAGAAGTATAGAACCGAAACCGGCGAAAAGGGTATTTATGCACAAATGTTTGAAGAATGTTATAACGAACTCATCAATAAACCTAAATACGCAGGCTTAAAAGACAAATTTAACACTGATGTAGAAAAAGCTCATAACGGATATTTTTCTCAGGACAAGAAGGGTGTATATAAGAATACTAAAGGTGATACTCAGGCTGATGATGATACCTATAACCTTATTATGAGAGACAAAGAAATGCTTTTATCCTTTGACTGCCCTCTGAGGTTTATTTTCTCACACTCTGCATTAAAAGAGGGGTGGGATAATCCTAATGTATTTCAGGTCTGTACGCTGATTGAGCAGAAATCCACATTCACATGCCGGCAGAAGGTCGGGAGAGGGTTAAGGCTATGTGTTGATCAGAATGGTGAGAGAATAGAAGATAGAAATATTAATATACTTCATGTTATGGCGAATGAAAGTTTTGCAGAATTTGCTGAAACTCTGCAAAAAGAAATTGAACAAGAAACCGGCATGAAATTTGGTGCATTTGATATCAGCTATCTTTTGGATCTTAAAGTTGAAGAAAAAAGAGAAATTGAGCACACAATAAACGAAGCAGACGCTTTTGATGTTTTTGAGACTCTTGTAAAAGACGATATTATCAATTACGACGGCTCTGTTAAAGATGAAGAAAAACTTGAAACAATTGATCTCCCTCAGATTTCAGAACCTCTGAAACAAGAAGTGCAGAAAATGGTTAAAGAAGCTAAACCATTGACATTTGAAACATTGAAAGAAATAAAATGTATTGAAACAGTGGTTGAAGAAAAACCGTACTTTACGCATGAAGAAGCTTCACAGGTTATAGAAGAATTAAAAGAAGCCAAAGTTCTTGATAAGAATGGCAAAATTAAGGATACCATGAAAGCCCAGCTTGCAGCGGATAAACTTGATATTGTTAAACGTTGGGATGCGGCTAAGAAAAGAGCTGTTTTGCAGGCACTTGAAAAAGCGGACAACAGACCTGTAATTAGAGACGCTTCAAGAGAAGTTACTGTAAGACTCAAAAAACAGGCAATACTTTCTCCTGAGTTTAGAGATTTATGGGATAAAATTAAGCAGAAAACCACTTACAGGGTTAATTTTGATGTGGAAGAACTTGTAAAGAATTGTATTAAAGATCTGCAAGAGATGGATCCAATTCCTAAAGCAAGGCTTGTCTCTAAAACTGCTGAACTTGAAATTGAAAATTCCGGTATTACTCACACGGAAAAACATATTAAAACTCAGGACTTATCCGGCACGTATGAAGTATTACCTGATATCATAAGACTTATTTCAGCAGAAACACTTTTAAAACGATCTACAATTATAAGGATTATTGAAGAAAGTGAAAGGATTCAAGATTTCATAAATAATCCTCAAGGGTTTTATGAAAAAGCACTCGAAATTATCTCTAAAAACAGGCATTCTCTTGCTATTGACGGAATTAAGTATGTGAAATTAGCCGGAGAGGAATATTATGTTCAGGAAATATTTGACTCTTCTGAATTAATTGCAAATCTCGACAAAAATGCAATTCCAGTTGAACACAGTGTTTACGATTATTTAATCTATGATAGCGGTGTTGAAAGCCGGTTTGCAGAGAGTTTAGACAATGACCCTGACGTAAAAATGTTCTTTAAAATTCCTGACAGATTTAAGATTGAAACCCCGATCGGAACATATAACCCTGACTGGGCTGTATTCTTAGAAAAAGACGGAGAACAAAAATTGTATTTTGTGCTTGAATCTAAGGGAACTACAAGTCTCTTTGACTTAAGAAGTCCGGAGCAGTTAAAAATCCATTGCGGGAAACAACACTTTGATACTCTCGGAGTAAACTTCCCTGCTGAACCGGTTAAGGATTGGAAAGAGTTTAAAGCTAAAGTATAACTATTTTATAAGTTGATAAGCTTAAAGGTTTATCAACTTAATACTTTGAGCATAAGCAATAGATAGAGGACTTTGCTTCTATTTGCCCTGTTTACACATTAATATTCAGACTTTGGCGCTGGCATGCAAATTGAAATGTAAAACAAATTTTACTATTCCTGAAAATTTCTTCTATTAAATTTTGACGTCTTGAAAGCAATAAAGTCCATAATTTCAAGCATAGTTTTTGAAGACACACCTGTGCTTAATAGAGCTAGAGAAAGAAGTTCATTTTCATCATCACAAGATACGGCATTAATTACTTTCCCAGAAGGAGTCATAGTTGATAACAACTCTTCAATAGGCACATCTAATGCTAGGGCAAATCGGACAAGAATTTCTAGTTTAGGAAGATATTTCTTATTTTCAAAATCGGATATTACAGCTGTGCTTACACTTGACAACTCGCTAAATTCCCTTATAGAAATCTTTTTTAGTTTTCTTACCTCTTTAAATTTAACTGCAAGCCTGGATAGTATTACCTTACATATATCATCAGCTTTTTTTTCAATCGTTCTTAACTCTTTTTCCATAATCGCATATTAGCATAGAAGCCTCTTCTTTGCAATAAATTTACGAAAATTAGGGAAAATATATGTGTACTTTTTCTAACATTAGAAAAAGTTGACAAATGTGCAGGGTTATGTTAGAATAAGTGGTATATTAGAAAAAACAGAACAAAGGAGAACATAAATGCTAAATTTAACTACTAACAAACCCGAATTAACATTACATCAAAACGAGTTTTTTAATTTAGAAACGGCAAGAAAGCTGACAGGGCTATGCTATTCAACCTTTTACGCAAAAGTTAAGAAAGAAAACTTA
The DNA here is from genome assembly GCA_944323325.1 of Candidatus Gastranaerophilales bacterium. GTDB lineage: Bacteria > Cyanobacteriota > Vampirovibrionia > Gastranaerophilales > Gastranaerophilaceae > CAG-196. Next base: position 1,737 of record CALUSF010000004.1, on the reverse strand, counting down.
TCTCACCGAAGATTTAACAGTAAAATTCTGTTTAGGCGTACTGATATTTTAAAGTTTATCAGTGACCATAAAGCTGGAGACTGGTCTAATATTAAAAATGAGACAAAAATAATTTCTGGGGAAAAATGTGATTTAAAAGAATATTCAATGCGAACAGATGTGCCATACCAGACACTCTACTCTAAAGTGAAACAAGAAAACATCGCACACTTTAAATACGGACGAAAGATAATAATTTCAGTACCTGTTATGAACTCCTATATAAAATCGGTTGAGGAAGATGAATGGTAATGGATAATACCGAAAAGAATCTACGGACTTTGTTAATCCAGCTCAATAAAATGCAGGATGAGCTCTCTCGTAAAGAAGAAGAGTTGGCACTATTATCCAAAGAAAACGCTAAATTAAAAAATGGCAGCCCGTTAAGGTCTAAACAGGTGGATGGGATATACTCTATTCAACGAAAGAAAGGTATAACTTACGGGTTTTCAATGCGGGATGAAAACGGCAGGAAAATAAAAAGAGAAGGTTTTGCAACAAAAGCAGAAGCTCTGGCAAAAAAGAGTGAGTTAATTTTACTCAAAAATAAACGAAAACTATCAGAACAAACCAAAAATAGAAAGACCGATTTCAGATATTTTACCGATGAGTATTTAAAAATGGCTGAAAAAGAGTTTTCGGTAAATACAGTAGAAGCGACAAAGGGAATAATTAAAAACCACTTAAAGCCTCTTTTAGATATAAAAATTTCTGATTTAAACAAACAGGTCGGAAGAAGCTGGGCAAATGAAATCCGTAATAAGATTGGAGCAAGTGCCTACAACAATACTCTAAAAAAGTGTAAAGCAATATGGAACTATGCGCTCAAAATAGGATTAACAACTCTCCCAAACCCTTTTGAACATATTGAACCAATATGTATTACGAAAGAAAATAAGATTAGACGGGATGTTAGAATTAATAAGCAACAGATAGATTTGCTTATAAAAGCCGCTCAAGAGTTATTTGACGACTATACTGCATATATAATTGCTTGTGCCGGATATGCAGCTCTAAGACGTGGAGAGTGTTTAGGATTAAAATGGGAAGATATAGATTTTGATAGACAAACCCTTTATGTGAACACACAAGTTCAGAAAGTAACGAAAAAGCATATTAAATCTATACAATTAAAAAATCCTCATTGTAAAGAAAATGACATAGTACTGACTACACGGTTAAAAACTAAATCCTCTAAAGCCATCATAGCAGTCCCAGAACATCTTATTAATTTGTTAAAAGAATATAGAGAAAAACTTATATCAACGGACGGACTACATCAATTATGTTTCTGTACCCCAGAAGGTAAAGCCTTAGTACCTGATGATTTTGTCAGGTATAAATTCAAAAAAGTTTTAAAAGCTGTTTTTGCTGATGAAAATTATATGCATTTTCATGAACTCAGGGGCTCATGTGCGACTATTCTGCATTTAGCAGGTGTACAGAGTAAAATCATACAAAGACTGCTACGGCATTCCAAACAATCTATCACGGAAGATATTTATATAGATATTGACAGCACATCAGGGATTGTGTCAAATGAGTTAAACAGGGTATTTACTTAAATGAAATGGAACCTTTTTGGAACTTTTTTAATAATCTTATTAAAAAAGAGGGTCTTAAACCCTCTTAAAATGGCGGGAACGACGAGGCTCGAACTCGCGACCTCATGCGTGACAGGCATGCGCTCTAACCAAA
>CALUSF010000003.1 GCA_944323325.1 Candidatus Gastranaerophilales bacterium | reverse complement strand
ATTGCTACAGGCGGGTATTCAGAATTAATTGCAAAATATATGACAAGAAAATTTGATTTTGTAAATCCCTATTTAACGCTTGAAGGATTGAGATTTCTATACGAATTAAATAAGTAATAGCAAAAAAAATATTTACCCGTTTTAAGATTTATAAAAGGAGACGAATAATATGAACTCAAGGATTATTAAAACGCGTTATAGGGTATATAAGGATTATCTTAGACAAACCGGGCAAACAATGTCAAAAGAGCTCGGTCGTAAGATAGAAATTGCACCTACACCCAAAAAGATTTGCAGACAAAACGGCATTCTGAAGGAAGTTTCTAATAGTATTTCTACAGCTCGCTATTTACAAACTGTTTATGAACAAATAAAGCAAAAAGGATATCAAATCCCTAAAATATTGATTGATGAAAAGCAGATTTCAAGAAAGAGTAATCTTGTCGGCTTCCAAATGGGAAATTGGAATGTATTCGGCCCGGGGAAGCTGGATTTAATGACTCCGTCTTATGTATTACATGAAGAAGGACACTATCTGCATAAACAAAAACTTTTCGATCAGCCTTTATATTCGCTTTTTAGCTCTGTGCGCAATATATTCCGCCCGTTTTTGAATAAATCCGAGAAAAATATTTTGACGGAAGATTATATGCGTGCGTATAATGAAGGATATTTCAGGCACTTACCTATGAAAGAATCTTTAGACAGAGGCTATATAAAGCCGGAAACTTATGAAGACTTCTCAGTAAACCCGAAAAAATATCTTGTGCGCAATGCACTAAGTTCCATGGATGAATTTATTGCCGAGTACTTTTCACTTGCGGTACAAGGATTCAAGTTTTCACCGGAAATAACTAAACGATATAAATACTTCCACGGACCGGAAATTCAACAAACATTTTCGCCGAATGAAATTGATAAACTTGTAGCTCGCAGAAAAGATCTCGAGTGGCTGAATGTAATTATATAACTAAAAAACGGCTTCTTTTTTTGAAGCCGTTTTATTATTTCTAATATCTTGCAAGGTATCTGTCTATTTCCCATTGCGAAACGTAGGTTCTGAAAGAATCCCATTCTATTTCTTTTGCGGTCATAAACTCGTCTACTATATGGGAGCCTAAAGCTGTTTTTGCAATAAGCGACTTATCCATATAATAAAGAGCTTCTTTTAAACTGCCCGGTAAAGATTCAATTCTTAATTTTTTTCTTTCTTTATCGGAAAGCTTGTAAATATTTGCTTCTACCGGTTTTGGAGGTGTAATTTTGTTTCTTACGCCGTCCAGACAAGCCGCAAGAATTGTCGCAAATGCCAGGTAAGGATTGCAGCTCGGATCCGGTGAACGAAGCTCAACACGTGTTGACATGCCGCGTTTTGCCGGCACTCTCAATAGCGCGCTTCTGTTTGCGAGTGACCATGCCATATAAACCGGTGCTTCATATCCCGGAACAAGTCTTTTGTAGCTGTTTACAGTCGGATTAAGTATTGCCGTTATACTCTTGATGTGCTTCAAAATGCCGCCGATTGCGTATTTTGCCGTATCGGAAAGCTGGTATTCGGCTTTTTCATCAAAAAACGCATTTTTTCCGTCTTTAAACAGGGAAATGTTACAATGCATTCCCGAGCCGTTAATTCCGTATACGGGTTTTGGCATAAATGTAGCGTGCAAACCGTATTGCGCCGCAACAGCCTTGACCGCGATTCTGAAAGTTGCGACGTTATCAGCAGTGGTAAGAATATCCGAGTATTTGAAATCAACTTCGTGCTGTCCGTCGGCAACTTCGTGGTGTGAAGCTTCAATATCAAAATCCATTTCTTGAAGTGTACTTACTATATCTGCGCGGACGGCTTCTCCCAAATCGTCCGGCCCGACGTCATAATATCCGGCTCTGTCATGAGTTTTTGTTGTTATATGATCCTCTTCATCCTTTTCAAACAGGAAAAATTCGGCTTCCGGCCCGACGTTCATTGAAAAACCGAGTTTTTGCGCTTCCGCCATAAGGCGTTTTAAATTACATCTCGGACATCCTTCAAACGGGGTTCCGTCCGCGTTATAAATATCACAGATTAACCTTGCGGAATTTTTTCCGTCACGTTCCTGCCAGGGAAGAATCTGGAACGTATTTTTATCGGGATAGAAAAACATATCGGAAGTTTCAATGTTTCTAAAACCTTTTATGGAGGAACCGTCAAGCATAATTTCATTATTCAAAACCCTGTCAATGTGCTCCGAAGGCACTGCCATATTTTTAACCTGACCGTTAATGTCAACGAATTGAAGCTTTATAAACTGGACATTGTATTCCGCAATAAGCCTCTTAATATCTGCTTCCGTGTAGTTCGCGCCATTTAGCGGCTGATGATGAAATTCCATACGAATCCTCCTTTAATAATTGTAATATCTACACCAAAATCTTATGGTATATTATTTTTCAAAATTGGTCAATAGCCGTGATATTAAGAATTAATAAAGAAAACCGGTGCTTATAAAACTTAAATAGCAAAAAATATAATTTTGGGGTTTATATAGAAAACAGAGGGAAATAATGCAAATAAGTTCAATATCACAAATTAATAATTCAGACAAAAGCTTTTTCGTAAGCTTTAATTCAAAAAGCGATAAACAAAACAAAGAAAATAAAAATTTGTACTATACGCTGGCAGGACTCGCAGTTTTGGGAATCGCAGGAATTGTTTACGGAAAACATATATCCGCAAAGAAACCGCAGCCAATAAGGTTATATACCGTACAAGATTTGAATTCTACGCTTTCTGCCGCTGAAAAACAATCTCTTGAAAAAGAACTTAATAAACTTGATTTTTCAAAATACCCGGAATTGCAAAATTTGAATAATTGCCACCAGACAGATATTTTCAGGAATTTTATTTCAACTCTTAAGATGAAAACCAATCGTACGATTGAAATGCCCAAAATAATTACATCAAATTTGCCGGAAGAAAGACTGCCGAATGTTACGGAGTTTTTTAATAAGGAATTCGGGTTTGCCTCAAAGGAGATAAATTACAATAATGAATTTCTTAAGTCTTTAGATGCAATATCAGAGTCGCCCGTTTTTGTAACGGTAAAAAATTCAGAAAATCTTATTAAGGATTTAAACAATAATCCCGAGTTTTCTAAAAGGTTTTATAATTGGCTGGATAAAAATGAGAATATTACTCTTGTAATGAAAGAATCAAAGGAAACGCCGATACAAGAATACAGGCAAATTTCTCTTAAATTTGATATTGCGGACAAAATTATCAGATGATACAATATACTTAAAAAGAGAGTCTGATATGAAGAAATTTTTATTAATTTTATGTATGTTTTTGATTTTGCCGGTTTTTGCGGATACAATGCCTTTTTATATGGAATCCATTCCTAAAAATTCCATAGGTATGTATCAGACTGACGATAGTATTACTATTTACTCTCATCCGGATTCAAATTCCGATATAATAAAAAAATTTGATTTTTCGTATAAACCGGAAACGATGCCGGATAATGTTTTTGCATTGCTTATTAATGATAAAAAGCTCGGTTTTTTATACGTCTCGGATATCGGAGATGACGGATGGGTAGAAGTTATATATGATAAGATTTCCGGTGCCAGAGGCTGGGTGCTCACAAAAGACAGGTTTCAGTTTTTGCCCTGGTTAAGTTTTTATAATATGTACGGCAGAAAGTACGGTTTGAGATTCTTAAAGGACGTTCCCGATGAGCTGGAAGTACTTCGTGCAAAGAGCGAAGATTTGTCTCAGAGTGTTGCGGTGTTAAGGTATGTGAAACAAATCCGTCTTACTGCAATCCGCGGAAACTGGGCGCTTGTATCCGTTGTGGATATTGACCAGACTCCCAAAACGGGATATCTCAAATGGCGCGATACTGATGGCGTAATATACGCATTCCCGAATATTAAGTAATACAGAGCCTCAAAATTTTGTTGTAAAAAAAAAAAAAAATGTAAATGTTTTGTAATATATACTTATATAAGAAGAGGTATATTATCAAATGTTCGAACGTTTTACTGAAAAGGCTATAAAAGTTATTATGCTGGCACAAGAAGAGGCAAGAAGGCTCGGGCATAATTTTGTCGGAACGGAGCAGATATTGCTGGGTCTTATCGGCGAAGGTACCGGAATTGCCGCAAAGACTCTTAAATCAATGGGGGTGAATCTTAAAGATGCCAGAATTGAAGTAGAAAAAATTATAGGTAGAGGTTCCGGCTTTGTCGCAGTAGAAATTCCGTTTACTCCAAGAGCCAAACGTGTACTGGAACTTTCTTGGGATGAAGCGAGGCAGCTCGGACATAATTATATAGGAACTGAACACCTTCTTCTGGGTTTGATACGGGAAGGAGAAGGCGTTGCGGCGCGTGTGCTGGAAAATCTCGGTGTGGATTTAAATAAAGTAAGAAGCAATGTTGTTAAAATGCTTGGAGATTCTAAGCCTCAGACTGCTTCATCCGGTGTGGGCGTTTCTTCTTCAAGCTCTCAGGCAAGCAAGGTCAAAACTCCGAGTCTTGATGAATTCGGAACAGATTTAACTCAGGCCGCTTATGAACAAAGGTTAGACCCCGTAGTCGGCAGGGAGAAAGAAATTGAACGTGTTATACAAATTCTTGCAAGAAGAACCAAAAACAATCCGGTGCTTCTGGGCGAACCCGGTGTCGGCAAAACTGCCGTAGCTGAAGGGCTTGCGATAAGGATTGTTAATAATGAAGTTCCGGATATTCTTGAAAATAAAAAGATTATTCAACTTGATATGGGCTTGCTGATAGCCGGTACTAAATACCGCGGTGAATTTGAAGAACGTCTTAAAAAGATTATGGATGAAATCAGACAGGCGGGAAATGTTATACTTGTAATTGATGAAATGCACACTCTAATCGGTGCGGGTGCTGCAGAAGGCGCAATTGATGCCGCAAATATCTTAAAACCCGCTCTTTCCAGAGGCGAAATTCAGGTTATCGGCGCAACAACATCAGACGAGTACAGAAAATATATCGAGAAGGATTCTGCGCTTGAAAGGAGATTCCAGCCGGTAATTATTGAAGAACCGTCTATTGATGAAACAATCGAAATTATACGCGGATTAAAACCGAAATACGAAGAACATCACAATCTTAATATTTCGGATGAAGCTATTGTTGCTGCAACAAAGCTTTCAAGCAAATATATCAACGACAGATTTTTGCCGGATAAAGCAATTGACGTAATTGATGAAGCCAGCTCCAAGGTAAGACTTAAAGTCTGCACTCTTTCTCCCGAAGGCAAAGAGCTTGAGAAAGAACTTAAAGAAATTGTCAGGGAAAAAGAAGATGCGATAAGAAATCAGGAATTTGAACGTGCATCCTCTCTTCGTGATGATGAAGCTAATATGAAAGAACGAATTCGCGAAGTTACGGAAGAATGGCGCCGCAAAAATGACGCAAATAAACCTACCGTAACTGAAGATGATGTGGCGGAAGTTATAGCGACAATGACCGGCGTTCCCGTTACTAAACTAACGGAAGGCGAAAGTGAAAGACTTTTGAAACTTGAAGAAACGCTTCATAACAGAGTTATCGGACAAAGTGATGCCGTTGTTGCGATATCTAAAGCAATCAGACGTGCAAGAGTCGGGTTAAAATCTCCGAACAGACCGATAGGAAGCTTTATTTTCTCAGGTCCTACCGGCGTTGGTAAAACAGAACTTGCAAAGGCTCTTGCGGAAGCAATTTTCGGAAGCGAAGACAATATGATAAGAGTAGATATGTCGGAATTTATGGAAAAACATTCTACCGCAAAACTTATCGGTTCGCCTCCGGGTTATGTCGGATATGACGACGGCGGACACCTTTCCGAGCTTGTCAGAAAGAAACCGTACTCCGTTATACTTTTTGATGAAATCGAAAAGGCACATCCGGATGTATTTAATGTAATGCTTCAAATTCTTGATGACGGACGTTTGACGGATGCAAAAGGCAGACATGTTAACTTTAAGAATACAATAATCATTATGACATCAAACGTTGGTGCCAGTATGATTGCAACACAAGGCAAACTCGGGTTCTCTACCGGTGATGATGCTAAGAAAGATAAGTACGAAAAACTTAAAGAAACGGTTAACGAAGAGTTGAAAAAAGCTTTCAGACCGGAATTTCTGAACCGTATTGATGATATTATTGTATTCTCTCACTTGAGCAAGGAAGAAATAAGAGAAATTGTTGATCTGATGATGAAAGATTTATTTAAACGACTTTCTGAACGAGATTTATCAATTGAAGTAACTGATGAGGTTAAGGATTATCTTGCAAAAGACGGCTATAATGAGGCTTACGGCGCAAGACCGCTTAGAAGATTAATTCAAAAGAAAATTGAAGACCAGCTTGCGGAAGAAATTCTTACGAATGCTTATCAGCCAGGTGATACGATTCTTTTGAAGCTTGTTGACGATAAGATTGTATTTGAGAAAAAAGAGAAGCAAGCAGCAGAAGTTCAGCAATAATAAAAAAGGATTTGGTTTTTACCAAATCCTTTTTTTTATAAATGTATTGCAACCGGCAAATCTTTGTGATATTCAGAAACCAGCGGATGCAGCCGGTTACTGAACGTTACATGATCATTATCAACGGAAATCCATTCTTTATTTATGCCGTCTTCAAAATTTTGTGCAAAGTTAGCAAAATCTTCATTTGCTTCTTTATCCAGCATAAAGAAGTTACGACTTCCTATTGTATCATTAAAATTGAGGCTTAAAGCTCTGAAATCCGGCAGATGATCCATAATAGTGCGTAAATCTCTGTCATTGCCCTTTACTGTTTTTTGGTTAATAAATTTATAGACGGAAAGATTCTCATCATGGTTGTAATAGCAGAGAGGTGCTGAATTTCTGCTTCTGTTTCCTGTAAGATATGTATCTATTTTTGCAAGTGTACCGAGTGCAAAAGGTGCATCAAGACTTCTGCTTTCCGGAGCGGCCATCTTTATTACGTATTTCTTGCCTTCAGGAGTGTATACGCCGAAGACATTTTTATCGGATCTTCCGTCTGTGAAAAATTCAAAGTCATATTTTCTGTTATCAAGAGTTAAGCTGTCAATTTTTTTTGCAAGTTTTAATCCTGTTTCGACTTGTCCTCTCAAATAATTTGTAATGATTGAAAAATGATTGTTCGGAAATTCTTTAGGAATTTTGCCTATAGTTAAGGGTTCATTTCCTTTTAATTGTTGAAATTTCTTTATTAAAACTTCCCCTTTCCAGTCCGGTCTAATGCGGAGTATTTCATATAGTGTATGCGCATTTTGGAGTTTCTTTTCCGTGTATTTTTGATAAGCTGCGCTATAAGGGCTTGTCGGCAAAAATGTAAGCAGGTTTTTGGAGCCTCCTCCGACTTTGCCTTCAAGAGCCTTAAGAATACTATCCATTTCACGCGGATTAGATACGATACTGTCTATTAGTTGATAGCTTCTGTCTTCCGTGTTTAGAATTGTTGTCAGAAAATTGTTCATAACTTCTTTAGATTCATCGATTTTAAGAAAAGATTTTATAGCCGGTGTTTTATCGTGGTTAATATACCAGTTATATTCTTCAAAAAGTTTGCTAATCGGTTTTTCTCCAAAATTAATGTAGTAATTCGGGGCATCAAATCTTGTTATATTGTTTTGTCCTGCATTATTGGTGCTTGTTTTATTTTGTTGTTTTTTTATTTGGTAATTATATACCTTTGGTAATACTGGTGATACGTACATTATTTTTCTCCTTGTCTCATTTAATAATAATTTGAAACAAGAAAAAATTTGTTATTTTTATACTAAAATTTTTACAAAAGTTTACGTATAAGGGGGGATTCAAGAAGTGATTGCAGTAATTAGTATAAAGCGGTAAATCTATGATTTAACACTTTATATAATGTTTTGCTAATCCTGATTAGCAAAACCTACTTTCAAGTATAATGTGTCGAGAGCTATGAATTAAAGTCTTATAGAGTTCTGTCTCTTACAGGGAAAATTGGGAAGAGACGCTGTTCAAATTAAAATTTCCTGCATTCCACCTATCTTTTTACTTTTATATATTTTTTAAGTATAATCAGAATTAATATAGGAGGGGGATATATGAATTTAGATAAAGTGAAAATAACTGACCCTGAGGTCGCAAGATATATAGAAGAAGAGTTAGAGAGACAGCAAAATACTATTGAACTTATAGCAAGCGAAAATTTTACCTCTCCGGCTGTTATGCAGGCTTGCGGAAGTGTTCTGACTAATAAGTACGCGGAAGGAAAACCGCATAAACGTTATTATAATGGATGTGAGGTTGTTGATAAAATAGAAGAGCTTGCGCAAAAAAGGGCTTGTGAATTGTTTAATATGGCTCATGCAAATGTTCAGCCGCACTCGGGCGCACAGGCGAATATGGCAGTCTTTTCTGCATTTCTTAAGTGCGGAGACAGGGTTCTTGGTATGGACTTATCTAACGGCGGGCACTTGAGCCATGGCTCTCCGGTTAATTTTTCAGGAATGTATTTTAACGTAAAAAGCTACGGCGTTGATGAAAATGGAAACATAGACTATGATGATGTTAGAAAAATGGCATTAGAGCACAAACCTAAGCTTATAATCTGCGGCGCAAGCAATTATTCAAAAATTATTGATTTCAAAAAGTTTAGAGAAATCGCAGATGAAGCCGGCGCAATATTGCTTGCCGATATCGCTCATATTGCAGGGCTTGTTGCGGGCGGAGTTCACCCTTCACCTGCAGGTTACGCGCAAATTGTAACCACTACAACCCACAAAACCCTAAGAGGCCCCAGAGGCGGAATTATCATGTGCGATGAAGAGTACGCTCAGGCTATTGATAAAGCCGTTTTTCCGGGAATTCAGGGCGGACCTCTGGAACATATTATTGCAGGAAAAGCAGTTGCTTTAAAAGAAGCATTATCTCCTGAATTTAAGGAATACGCAAAACAAATCGTTAAAAATGCGGCTGCAATGGCTCAAGGACTTATTGATAACGGAATGGAAATTGTAGGTGGTATGACAGAAAATCACCTTATGACTCTTGATTTGAGAAAAACGGGAAAAACCGGAAAAGACATGGCAAATGTGCTTGAAAGAGTAGGAATTACGGCGAACAAAAATACGGTTCCGAATGACCCGCAGAGTCCTTTTGTTACAAGCGGTATAAGATTAGGCGCTGCAGCAATGACAACAAGAGGTTTCAAAGAAGACGATATGAGAGAAACCGCAAGAATTATTGCCGAAGCTATCAAAAATTCCGATAACGAAGAAAAGCTTGCGCAATTAAGACAAGATTCTCTTAAATTGTGCAAAAAATATCCGCTGTATGGAGGTTAGGACAATTATTATTAAGTTAACACAGGCACATATAATAGGTGCATTTATTTCTTACCTTTTAGGGGTATTTATTGTACCAATGGTAATTGAATTTTCTCAAAAAGAAGGTTTAGTAGATTTACCGAATGAAAGAAAAATCCATAAGCTTCCGATATCGCGTTTGGGCGGTGTTGCAATCTGGTCAAGCGCAATGCTTACATTTCTGTTTCTGGTGTTATTAAGCTATTATCCATACGGAAGTCTTCTTTCGGGAATACTTTTAGGCGGTTCTTTAATGTTTCTTTTAGGGCTTGTTGATGATATTTATAACCTTGATGCAAAGTTTAAACTTGTTATACAGCTTTCAATCGCTACAATCGTATATCTGCTGGGTGTTCAAATAGATACAATATTTAATCCCTTTGGCGGAGTAATTCATCTCGGGATTTTCTCTTATCCGATAACTTTACTCTGGATTGTCGGGATTTCTAATGCTGTTAACTTTATAGACGGCGTAGACGGGCTTGCAGGTTCTGTAATTACGGTAAGTTCTATAACGCTTGCGCTTATTGCGGTTGCAGTATCTCCGGCACAGCCGATTACCGCTCTTATTGCATTCATTTTGGCGGGTTCAATGCTTGCCTTTTTGACTTTTAACTTTAACCCGGCAAAAATCTTTATGGGTGATTCCGGAGCACTTTTCTCCGGCTTCTTGCTCGCTACACTATCTATTGCAGGAGTTATGAAAGGTGCTGCTCTTGCTGTTTTACTTCCGTTTCTTGTGCTTGCGGTGCCGATTATGGATATCACTTATTCAAGCCTAAGGCGGATTATGAAAGGAAAATCTCCGTTTGTAGCTGATGCGGAACACATTCACCACAAACTTTTGAAAGCGGGATTCTCTCAGAAGAAAACAGTTGCAATACTGACATCCGTAGCAATCGTCGGGGGCGCTGTCGCTACGTATTTTACGGGAACGTTGAAAAATTATTTTATTTATATAGCTATACTGATTCTGATTATGGTTGTTCTTAGTATTATAAGCGTTATGACCAAACCGAAACCTATAGAAATCTCGGATAAGAAAGATGAATAAAACTAAACAGGCGGACTATAAGTTCCGCCTGTTTTTTTATTTTCAACAACCTATGAATTTTCGTCATCATCCAAATATCTGTAATCCAGCATGCTGCCTTCATATTCGCTGATTTCATCTCCGTAATACAAGGACATATTATTAACAATTTTGTTCCGGTCTTCTATTTTTTGTTTTTCGATTTCGGAGTTTACGCCATAAGCATTAATTTCCTGGTTTGTAACTTTTCCGTCTTTATTTGTGTCAATATCATCAAAATGCGATAATACTGTTTCTTGAAGCGAAGTGCTCATCCCGGATGATGAACCGAGTGCCATAATCTGCTCTCTTGTAAGCCCCTGTGTTGCCATATTGTTCATTAATGTTTGAATTTCATCGGCAGAAATCGTGCCGTCCGCATTTTTATCCACACTGTTAAAATTTGTAGTTAAATATGAAGCAAACGTGGAACCGTAAAGCGTACTTGTCACGTTGGTATTTGTTAATGCCTTGTTTAAGTTTTCTAATGTTAAACCGTCGCTGTACTGGCTTGATAGCAGTGCAAATGAATTTGTAAGTCCTGCACTTATACCTGAAAATAATGAAGAACCGTCCAATCGTTTACTCATAATATATCTCCTTGTGTTTAGTTATAGTTATACATGCTTAGTTTAATTTTTTTTCTAAAAAAGTCAATCATACAAAAATATGATAATCTTTGCATTTATTGTATTTGTGCTATAATGTTTTTCGAAGAGGAAATTAAATGTTTAAACGTAAATGTAAAATAACTTTTATAACCCACGGAGCAACCGTTCACTCCATGGACGGAATTATTAGTGATACTGAAAAATATCCAAAATTAAATGAGTTTGGTGAAGAAGAAATGGAAAAAGTCTGCGGTTATCTTGAAAATAGGGCGGTAGCTTATGACAAAATATATACAAGCTCTTCTGCAAGATGCACGCAGTCCGCGCAGATTATTGCAAAGCTGTTTAAGAAAAATATAACTTCGATTGATTTACCTGCCAGAAACCACGGAGAATGGAGCGGAAGATCTTATGAAGATTTGTTTGACCAATACGGCCCTGCTGTTATAATTCAACAGCCTGAAGGCGGTGAATCTCTTGAAGCGTTTAATAAAAGAGTTTCAGATATTATAGATAAGCTTGTAGAAGAGAACAAAGGCAATCGTATAATTGTGGTTACAACTCCGGATGTAGTTCAGTCGGCAATAGCCAAAACTCTTGAACTTACGCCGGTTAGCCAATTTAAAAACTTGATTAAAACCGGAACTCTGACACAGATAAGTTACTTTGAAGGTGATTGGTCCAGTATTATTTATTCCGATCACATGCCAACATAAAATTAAAGCGGTATCGTCTAGTGGTTAGGACGGGAGATTCTCATTCTCCAAACAGGGGTTCAATTCCCCTTACCGCCGATTACTTTTTCTTTACTAAAAAGAAAAAGTAATCAAAAAGAAAAGAACACATTATCGGCAGACATTCATCAATACTACAGGCTGAAATAACCGTCTCCGGGTCTGCCTCTAAGATTTGATTACAAGATTATTGTAAAAACAAGGCAAAGCCTTGTCAGGGGTCCAGCGTGAATGAGCAAGACAATTCCCCTTACCGTTGTTACTTTTTTTTACTAAAAAGAAAAAGTAATCAAAAAGAAAAGGACACTTTGTCGGGTGACAACGGTTAGAACTATTAAACCCTTGTAAAACTTATAGTCACCCTCTTGAACGGGACTACTAGATGATTTTATGGCTTGTGCTAATATGTGGTTTTTAGAACTTCTAACAAGGCGAAGCCTTGTCAGGGGTTCAGCGCGAGCGAATTGACATAAGGCCTTTAATAAAATAATAACTTTACAAATTTAATGTAAATATTTGTAAGTATCTTGTAAAAAAGTCTAAAGTTGAAAAATGCCGTTATTTACAAATGTAAGTACAATACAATTTATACAAATTGTTTGGGGAGCCGGAACACACTATTTATCAGAAATTACGCCGAAGACATTTAAAAAATTTTATTTATTTTAAAATTTTTAGCGGTCTAAAAAGCAGTAACTATCTTTTTATAGTGTTTATGTAACAATTTATAATACTAATGATTACAATATACAAATAACTGCCAACGAATACGGTGATTTAAGCTGGCAGATTGAAAAAAAGAAGTTGAGTTAATAGGTGTTAATAACTGGAGGCTGCGGAAAATTTTTAAATTTCTAGCAGCCTCATTTACAATTTCCCGTCATATAACTTATGCCAATAATTAATTTTTCCTTAACTTTTTATAATTTTAGTTATTTTTATTATATAAATATAATTGTAGAAAGTAGGAGGATATTATTATGGCATTAAAACCATTACAAGACAGAATTGTTATCAAAGTTATTGAAGATACAGAACAAACATCAGGCGGAATCTTTATTCCGGACAGCGCTAAAGAGAAACCGCAAAAAGGTGAAGTAGTAGCTGTAGGTGAAGGAAAAGTTAACGACAACGGAGAAAGGGAGCCGATGGACGTTAAAGTTGGCGATATAATTCTTTACGCTAAATACGCCGGTACTGATATTAAAATGGACGGAATTGAATACAAAATTCTTTCTATAAAAGACGCTTTGGCTATTGTTGAATAAAAATTTAGTGAATAGTGATTAGTGACTAGTGAATAGATATTATGAACCATAAGGATTTAGAAGTTTGGAAAAAATCAATGGAATTAGTCATTGATATTTATAAAATGACTCAAAAGTTTCCTGATACAGAAAAATTCGGACTGATAAATCAAATTCGGCGAGCTGCAGTTTCAGTGCCTTCTAATATAGCAGAAGGGTGTGCTAGAAATTCCGATAAAGAAAATTTGAGGTTTATTGATATTGCTTGCGGCTCGTTAGCGGAAATCGAAACACAGTTATTAATTTCTGTTCAGTTAGGATATTATGAAATTACTAAAGCTCAGCTAATAATTGACAAAATAGATAATATTGGCAGAATGCTTTCAGGATTAAAAAAACATTTAAAAAATAAATTATAAAAATCTATTCACTACTCACTATTCACTATTCACTTTCTTAAAATCAAATAGAAAAGGAGACATAAAAAATGGCAAAAAAAATAGTTTTTGAAGAAGAAGCAAGAAAATCGCTTCTAAAAGGTATTGATGCAGTAGCTGATGCCGTTAAGGTTACACTCGGACCTAAAGGCAGAAATGTAATCCTGCAAAAGAAATTCGGTGCACCGCAAATCGTTAACGACGGTGTTACTATCGCAAAAGAAATAGAGCTTCAAGATAATCTTGAAAACGCAGGCGCTCAGCTTCTTAAAGAAGTTTCTTCTAAGACAAACGATGTAGCAGGTGACGGTACCACAACAGCTTCTGTTTTGGCTCAAGCTATCGTAAGAGAAGGTTTGAAGAACTTAACCGCAGGTGCTAATCCGATGTCTATGAAACGCGGTATTGATAAGGCTGTTGAAATTTCTATCAACAAGATTAAAGATCTTTCAAGACCTGTCAACACTAAAGAAGAAATCGCTCAAGTTGCAGGAATTTCTGCCGGCAATAATTCCGAAATCGGTGAATTGATTGCAGAAGCTATGGAAAAAGTCGGACACGACGGCGTTATTACTGTTGAAGAAAGCAAATCTTTCGGCACTAACCTGAAGGTTGTTGAAGGTATGCAGTTCGACAAAGGTTATATCTCACCTTACTTCGTTACTGACCCTGAAAGAATGGAATGCGTTTTAGAAGATGCTTATGTTCTTTGTGTTAACAAGAAAATCAACATCATCTCTGATTTGGTTCCTGTTCTTGAACAGGTTGCACGTGACGGCAGAGCTTTATTACTTATCGCAGAAGATGTTGAAGGCGAAGCGCTTGCAACTTTGGTTGTTAACACTATGAGAAAAGTTCTTAGAGCGGTTGCTGTTAAAGCCCCCGGTTTTGGCGACAGAAGAAAAGCTATGCTTGAAGATATCGCTATCTTAACAGGCGGCCAAATGTTCACTGAAGAACTCGGTATTAAGTTAGAAAATATTACAACAGATATGATGGGTCTTGCAAAACGCGTTACTGTTACTAAAGACGAAACAACAATCGTTGTCGGTAACGAAACAAAAGAAGCTGTTCAAGAACGTGTAAGACTTATTAAGAAACAAATCGAAGCATCAGACAGCGAATACGATAAAGAAAAACTCCAAGAACGTATGGCTAAACTCTCAGGCGGTGTTGCTGTAATCGAAGTCGGTGCTGCTACAGAAATCGAACTTAAAGAAAGAAAACTAAGAATTGAAGACGCTCTTAACGCTACAAGAGCCGCTAACGAAGAAGGTATCGTTCCCGGCGGCGGTGTTGCTCTTATAAGAGTTCAACAGGAACTTGAATCAAAAATCAACACTATGACTTTTGAATCAGATGACGAAAAGAGCGGTTACAAAATCCTTATGACAGCTCTCGATGTTCCTCTAAGAGCAATCGCTTACAACTCAGGTGCTAAATCCGATGTTGTTGTAGAAAACGTCAGAGCAGAAAAAGATGCATACGGTTATGATGCACTTCTTGACAGGTACACAGACATGTTCTCAGCAGGTATCGTTGACCCGGCTAAAGTTACAAGAAGCGCATTAGAAAACGCAGCATCAGTAGGTTCTATGCTTCTTACAACCCAAGCAGCAGTCGTTGATATCCCGGAAGAAACTAAAGGTCCGGATATGTCACAAATGGCCGGCATGGGCGGTATGGGCGGCATGATGTAGAATGCGACAGCCGGGGTGAAGCCCGAATTCAGCGGCGGTGAGCCGGTGAACTGAGGGCGAAACTTAACGATTGCGACGTAGAAATCTTTGATTTCACAGGAGCAGTGCTACGCACGTAGATATTTTGTCGGGCGGCAAGGGTAAATAATACTAGATTGTATTGTTATTCCCGGCCGCCCTCTTTTACGACTATCTTTATCCATTTACCACAAATAGTAATGCAAAAACAACGAATAAATTAAAAAATACAAATAATACAATCTTTGCCTATTATACTGGGTAATAATGTAACACAATACCTATTATGTTACATGTGCTACGCACGTAGACATTGGGACGGCTCCTAAGTCAGACTACAAGTGAGATGTATTTTGCTCAATCCGCCTTAAAGACTGTACTACTGGCTTATAGAAAGATGCTTTGTCAAAACTCCCTAAAATCGGTTATTACAGCATGCATTTATTTCTATCAAAATTAAAAAAATTAGCAGTTTCCTAAAAAATAAGTATTCACAAATCCAGTAATGTATAGTATTATAGTAATAATGTAACACAATAGGTATTGTGTTACATATTATATAAATTATAAGAGGGAAGTATGCGGTACGGCTTTACTTTAGCGGAAATTTTAATAACTTTGCTTGTAATGACCATAATTTCAGCAGCTTTAGTTCCTCTAATGTATCCGTCTAAAGTAAAGGTTGAGAAAGTTATTACAGCCCATGGTCTTATAGAGTGCTTTTATGATGGAGATGGCAATTTACATTTATATACCATGGATAATAAGGACAACAAAGACGGTAAGGATTCGATTATGGGCGGTACAATGTGTTCGGTAACTTTACCAAAGGCAAATAATTATAAAGTAACAGTTATTGGTGCAGGCGGTGATGGCGGCGGACTTAATCAAGTTCCTTATTATTATGATGCAACAAAGACGATTACAGGTAAGATTTCACCGGATGATTTTTATGATGATATGCAGGCTGCTCCGGATTTTATCAGGGATAACTGGGGAACACGATATATAAAATATCGTTTAGACTCACCGATCGGAAGCGGCGGAAGCTCTTTATGTACTTATTTTCAAACAATAACAGGGAGTGAATGCAATAATTGTACTTATATGCCGAATTGTCCGAGCTCTTGTACGGAATATAAGTGTGAAAACGGCGGAAACTCCGGATATGGTATTCGTTTGGATGCAGAATTTCCTTTAAGGGTCGGAGATAGTATAAGCAAAATTGTTAGTTCTAATTATGTAAAGCTAACGGCCGGAAATAATTCTTTAAAAGCTTCGGCATCGTCTGACGGTACAAATGCAGTAAAAGATTACAATTATCTGGTTCCGGGAACAGATGGGAGTAATGCTGCTTATAGTATAACAGGCAGCGAAGTTAATATAGAAAGTAATACGAAGACAACTTTTAATAAATATGATGAGGAAGCGACTGACGGACATATTACTCTTTTAGCCCCGAATGTATTTAATTATGAATACAAGGGGCTTTCTGCAAATATTTATTACGGTACCAAGGGCGTTGCCGGAGAAACTAAAATGGAAATATACGACAGAGCTATTGGCGGTTACGAAGGTTATTTGTTTTTAACACCGGCAAAAATGTATCCGCAGAAATCCACTGTTCAGGCTATTATAACCACCGGCGGTATAAAACAGAAAAAAACAATTATGAGTGCTTCTTCAGGACATTCCGGAAGTTTTGGGTATCAAAATGTTTTAATAAGCGGGAGTGATGATTTACCGTTTCCGCAGAGTTTACACGACAGTGTATTTGTAAAAGCCTCTGATAGTAAGGAAGCTGCAACAGGTTTAAAGAGCAAAATTAATAAACTTGGTTTAAATCCCGGCAGTAACGGCTCAGGCAGTTATCCCTTAATATATAAACTGGGTGGTGATGACGGTATTAAAAATACGATTAAGATATATGACAGTTATAATCCTACGACTACGTATACGGAAGATTTTGCATATATAGAAGCCGGTAATCTTAAATGTTTAGACGGAAAGGAACCGACTGTATCAGGGAATCGTTATTATTGCAAAGGTACCAAAGGAAGCAGCGGAGCGGTAATTATAGCATGGTAAAGAAACGGGGGTTTTCGTTAATAGAGGCTTTAGTGGCAATGGGCATTTTGTCAATATTTTTTGCGGCAACTGCAAAAATTATAACGACAAAACCAAAGGCGGAAAGAGTTTCATATATACACGGTTCATTTAAATGCTGTGAGTCGCAGTGCTATTTTAAACCTCCGTCGGGTGTTGCATTTTTTAGTATAAAAGCTGCGAATTACAATTATAATAGCGCTTATTCACATTATGAACCGAATATAAACAACAGTTTTTATATTAATGCGCTTTCAAATCCTCCGAGATTTTACAGTACGGAAACAGGCGAAGAATTTTTGCTCAATTGGAATTTAACGTATAGCGATTTTGAATCGTATATGAGGCTTAGTGCGCCCGATGAGAACATTTCAAATTGTCAAAACGGTTTAGTTTATATAAGTTGGTAAGAGGAAGCAATATATGAAACAAATGCTAAATAGAGGTTTTTCACTCGTAGAAGTAATGTTAATTTTTTTAATATGTTCTCTTATACTGGCGGCATCAGTTCCGTTCATTACTCGAAAAAGTCGTGCAATACCTTCTAAAATTTCACATGGAATGTACAGATGTTACAGCAACGGAACAAATTTTACGGAGGAATATTATAACTCTTATTCAATGGTAAGTTCAAATAATGTTGCGGAATGTAAGTTTAAAATTCCGGCAAGCGCGACTGTTTTTAAGATTGATTTAATAGGCGCGGGTGCCGGCGGTCATGAATACTATAAAGTTGAAGATTCCGAAGAATCTATATCCGGACAATACCATATATCGGGCGGTTTTAGCGGAAAGGCGTATCAACGGCCTTCTGATGTGGAATTAAAAAAATATTTTTCGGGGCTGCGGGTAAAGTTATGCCAATATGCTCCGAACGCACAGGCCGGACAAAGTCTTAAATACAGCCGTTTTTCTCCGGGTAATTTTAATTGCCGCGGTATTGTGAATCAAATTTCTGCTAATAATAAGCAGATATCAGCTTTACGCAGTGATAAAAAGTTTTTTGAAAGTAATAAAACGCAGATAAAAGCTCTGGAGAGTGCAAATATTAAGCTTGCGGAGGCTTCAAAAATGGTGGCGGAGTATGCAAGCAAATATGAAAACAGTATGCAAAATGATTTTTTAACAAATGAGTTAAGTAATTATTGTGCTTCACAAGGCTGGGGGGAAGGTATTGTTATTGCAAGTGAAAGCCGTACGATAAAAGGCGGTTCCGGAGGCAAAGGCGGGTATATAGATGTATCGTTTGATATTGGTGAGGGTAAGCCAAATCAGAGCTTTGAATCATATTTGTCCGGTTTACTAACAAAAGATTATTTAAAAGGCCGGTGCCCTGCTGCAGGGTGCAGTGAAGCATCTTTTCAACAAGCATCAACTGTTGCAACCACGCAATCCGCGGGTACGTATGCGATTCCCGAGGGTGTTTCCGACACCGGTATATATGCAGGTAAGAGCGGTGCGGATGTGGAATATCTGGCGGCTATAAAAACTCCAGACGGAATTGTTACCCATACTGCGCCGTCAACAGGCGGAGAAGCTGCTGCTCTTCAAGTGTATACATCATCTATAAATGAACTGCCGGGCGCTGCGGGAGAAAGTGCGACAAGTCAACTGGCGATTTCATGTAATGAAATAAAGCCTTATATTTCTATATCTACTAATATAAATATCAAAGAGCATTATACGGGCCATGGCGGCGGTGCCGGAGATTACAAGACCGTATACAGTTACGGATTGAGTGGTGATGAGGATAACAATTGCCGCATCAAAATATCGCATGGAGGGTCTCCCGCACAATTCGGAGTTGAGCCGGAAGAAGATTTAAGTACGTCAATTGTTTGCGGTGATTACCACAATTCCGTTAACGGCGGCAGTTACAAGTTGAGCAGTGTTAACAAAAAATCCTATCATCTTGTTCAATATTTATCATCAATACCTGATATGTTCAAAACTTTGCCCGAATCCGGTGAGGGATCAAAATATAATACAAATATGTTTTGGTTGAAATATAAAGTGCCGGCAATGAACATCGGAGCGGGAGGAAACGGAAGCGGAATAATTGATAAATGCACGGAGCCGCATGGCACATATAATTATACTTTAAATAACGGGTATAGGGGCAGCAGCAAGTATAATAAAAGCGAGAATTTTAATTTTAATCGCAATTGTACAAATGACAGCACATTTGTAAGTAATATTCCTGCAACAAAAGGACAAGGCGGGGGTGTAGTAATAGTATGGTAAAAATGAGGATAAAAAATATGAAAAATGTTAAAAGAAACGGGTTTACTTTGGCTGAAATGCTTGTTACTATCGGAATAATCAGTTTTGTAAGTGTTGTAATGCTTAGCGTCTTAAAAAATGCAAAACCGAATCAGGAATTGTTAATGTTTAAAAAAGCATATTCTCTTACAGGACGTAGTGTGGCTGAATTGGTAAATGATGAGGATTTTTATCCGGAGAAAGCCGAAGGCAGCCAGTACTTCGGAAATACTGATTTAATTACATACAAAGGAAAGGAGTATCAGGGTAATACAAAATTTTGTGAACTTTTTGCGGAAAAGTTGAATTTAAAATCAGATACTAATTGCTCTGATAAGACTTTTAAAGACGGGCAATTACCGGATGGGCAATTTACGACGGCGGACGGGATGGTTTGGATTTTGCCGATAACAGATTTTAGCAGTGATTCTGAATACTATTCAATATATATAGATACTAACGGGAAAAAGGGAAACAACTGCTTTTATGATAAAGATACCTGCGAGAAGCCGGATAGATTTACTATTCTGGTACGGCAGGACGGAAAAATTCGTTTGGACGGAGAAAAAGAACGTGAGTATATGGAGACTTCCGATATAACGAAGGATTCTAATTAGGACGGCGGATATAAAATGATGAAAAAAGAAGGATTTACGTTAGCAGAAACTTTGCTTTGTCTGGCAATTATAGGTATTATAAGTGCAAGTGCGTTGATTATAGTAAAACCTCAAGACAAAGCCATCCGTTATATATATTCAAATCTTTTTCATTCTCTTGACAGGGCGTATTATAACGTAACTGCGGACGGCAACGACTATTTTATAGGTGATTCCGGCGCGGGGGCAAAGTTGTTATGCGAAACTCTTGTTGAATATATAAATGCGGAAACGGTTAATTGTTCCTCTTCAAACCTTACGAGCCCAAAAGCTGATAATTTTCCTGATAAAAATATTCAGTTTATTTCAACAAACGGTATGCGTTTTTATATTTCCGACCGATTGGGTGATGAAAACTCCGTAGAGTTTTATCTTGTTTTTGTCGATACGAACGGAGAGAAGAAACCGAATTCCGCTTTATATGTTCCGGAAAGTGATGATGCAAAAGCTCCTAAAGCTCAGGACCCTGATATCTTTGCATTTGCTCTGCTTCCGTCAGGCAGAGTTATGCCGGTAGGAGCACCGGAGTTTGACAGAAAATATATGCTTACAAGAGTTGTTTATTATGATGATGATCTGGAAACTGTTTATACGAAATTTTCACAGCCATATTATGCGTCAAAAAGTGAGGCTTGGGGATTTTATTCCGATAAAAATATCAAAGTTGAAGAGATTTGTAATACTGGTGAGGTTTATTCCTGTAATGATCTTGTAAGAGAAATAATAGGCAGTGACAGTGTTTTGTTAGAAAACTTTGAGATTCCGATGGATAATTTGCCTCCGGTGAATACGGAAGAATACAAATGTGCGCCTGAAGATTATGATTCTTGCAGTTTGGTTGTTGATAAATATGTAAAATGATATTCTCTTCTTTATACTAAAAAGGCGGTATCTCATAACTACCGCCTTTTTCTATAATTTCTTGACATCTTATGTTTTATTTTGCAAATTCACCGGTATAAAAACTCATAAGGTTTGCCAATCTGTGCTGCTTTTCCGCAGCTTTTTCAATGCTTTGTTTGATTTCATCCAGTTCTTTTAATAAAGTATTTAGGTCTTTACGTCGTTTGCTCTCTAGGCGTTCCTCCTTTTCGTCATGCGGACAAGCCTTAAGGTCATAATTTTCACTATTAACCTCCTTTGCCGTTCGCCTTGCAGCTTCGTCCAAATCTATCTCAACCCAATTGGGCGAAAAACAATTCTTTTGATATTCACTTTTATTCATTTGTGCTCCTTAATAATTTTTTGCTAATCTAAATCTGTTTAAGAAATCCGATATAATCAGCATAAAATTTGATAACGTATCCCTGCATTTAATATAATCCCGTCTTATTTCCTGATACTCCTTTGAATTAAAATCAAATGTTGTCATCTCCGAGTACTCAATTAGTGTTTCATGTTCGTCCATCACATACCTCTTAATCAACAGCTAGGGGTAAATGTAATTTATTCTGTCGGTTAAAACTACTAACCCCTTTTTTATGCACTTTTTGTTTTGCTTTCTTTTTGCTTACATTTAGGTTAACGGCATATTTTTGAAAAACTTTAGGGTTTTATTCGGTATTGTTACAATTCTTTACAGAAAAGGGCTCAAAGCCTTGCCGCTGCATGCTTTTTGTATGTAAAGATATATTAACTTTGCGCTTTAGAACTTTACATTTGTCTCTATTTAAAATAGTATGTTAATATAGTAGTGGTATAGTACAGAAGATTAAAAAAAGAGGAATAATTGTGGACAACTTAGGACCTGATATTTTTGGAAGAAAAGATGTTGAAAATATTCAATCATCGGATAGTATGAATCAAATTCCTGCTGCACCGGGGATTAATCCTGCTAAGATAAAAGTAATCGGTGTCGGCGGCGGCGGCGGAAACGCAGTTAACAGAATGATTAAATCAGGTTTGACAGGTGTTGAATTCTGGTTAATGAATACAGATTTGCAGGTTTTAAATTATTCTGCCTGCAAAAATAAGATACAGTTAGGTGCAAAACTTACTAACGGTCTTGGTGCCGGCGGAGAACCTCAGGTTGGCGAAAAGGCTGCGGAAGAAGCGCAACAGGAAATTACAAGTGCTATTGAAGGCGCGGATATGGTGTTCGTAACTGCCGGCATGGGCGGCGGTACCGGCACGGGCGCGGCACCTGTTGTTGCAAAAATTGCTAAAGACTTAGGAATTTTAACTATCGGTGTTGTAACAAAGCCATTCTCTTTTGAAGGAAAGAGAAGAGCTAATCAGGCTCAACAGGGTTTGGAAAAGCTCAGAGAATCTGTTGATGCTCTGATTGTTATTCCTAATGATAAATTATTAGATGTAGTAGACAGACGTGTTTCTCTTCAAGAGTCTTTTATTGTTGTTGATGAAGTTCTCTTAAGAGGTGTTCAAGGTATTTCAGATATAATTACTATTCCGGGCTTGATAAACGTAGACTTTGCGGACGTTAAGAGTGTAATGGCTGCATCAGGATCTGCTCTTATGGGTATCGGAAGAGGTACAGGCGAAGGCAGAGCTATTGAAGCTGCAAAAATTGCTATTAATTCGCAATTACTGGAAACTTCGATTAACGGTGCATCGGGCGTTATTGTTAATATAACGGGCGGTCCTGATATGACATTGCATGAAGTAACAGATGCTACAAATATTATTAATGATGCGGTACTTGATGATGCAAGGGTTATTATCGGTGCTGTTGTTGACGATAATATTCAGGGTGAAATTCAAATCACTGTTATTGCAACAGGTTTTGAGCTTAAATCTCAAATGCCGATTGAAGAAAAAGTTGAAAGCCGTTCGATAAGTGCAGCGGACTTTTTCTCCGGAGCGTTTAATAATACTCAGCAGCCGAAGGCTCCTACAATGTCTTCATTCTCTGAAATCCAGATTCCGGATTTCTTACGTAAATAAAATATGTGTAGAAGTTAGTATATAAAATGAGCGGCTTGTGGAAAATATCCCGCCGCTCTTTAAATTTAAAAAAATTTACCCTGTGTTCCTATTGAAAATCTTTTTTGCTTTTGTTAATATTTTTTTAGAATACTTAATAAAAATTTACTTTACATTTCTTAACAAATCAGAGTAAAAAGTTAATTTTTTTTATGTTGTGTTTTTTATATATATAGAAGAAGTTATGTGTGTAAGGAGTCGTTTATGAGAATTAACGCTATCGGTGCCGAATATCATGCCTTGGGGGCAAGCAGAACAAGAGGAGTAAAAACGGTTGCTCCGCAGACGGAGAGTATTTCCTCCGGAGTAAGTGTTATATCTTTTAAAGGCGGAAACAAGAATCATGTTTTGCACGTAGTAGCGGAATGTAAACCTTTTAATCAAGCCGGTGGGGTTGCTACTGTTGTTCAAGATTATCAACAATTGAATAATGCTTCTGCTACTGAAAAGGGAAAAGCAGTTTTTGTTACACCTTTTTATAATGGTCTTGTTAAGTATGAGTGCGCTGATGATGCAAAAGATTTTCAAAAAGTAAGTGTTGAATTGCCCAGAGTTCCGGAAGGTTTACCGGAAGGACACCCGTTAAAAGATAAAGTTGGACAGCCTGTTTACATAAAATCAGATTTATCTAAGATAACTGTCAAAGATGCTTTAGAAGCCCGTAAAGATTATTGGCTTTTAGAGGAAGTCGCAGACAAAAAAATGAGTTGGGGGATGCAGAAAGATGCTCCTGTTAAACTATTAAAAGTCGTCTCTGATGCAAATAATCAGCCTTTTAAAGATGATGTATTTATGGTATTTACAGAGGCTACTGCATATGATCCTAAGCCATATTCTGCAAATCAATATTCGTCAAAAGTTAAGGATATTGTAAGATCTTGGAATGGAGACCCTTATGCTAAATTTGATAAAGCTGTTGTTGAATGTATGGAAGATATCTCTAAAAAAATGGGAGATTTTGATCCGGGTACTGTAGTTTGTTCAGATTCACAGGCTGCTTATACAACACACTATATGGCTCAAAAAAATGCTGAAGGTTTAGAATATTTTAAGGGCAAAAAACCTATGCAAATAGGTCATAATCTTGGAGATGGTTATATCGGCATTACGTCTCCAAGGAGTATGATAGTAAATTTAAATATATTTACTCCTGATGAATTAAAAGCGCTAACAAAATCTGAGGAGCTAAGAGAAGCAATAGTTACTGGTGGCAAGGAAGAAGATACTTTCTTTAAGAAAATTCTGGAAAGTTTAAATGCAAAAAATAAATGTTCGGCAATAAGTATTCCAATACATTATGGAAAAAGCGGTTATTTGCAATCATTTGGAGTTGTATCTCAAGGTTATCTTGATGAACTTGTTAAAAATAAAGAAATTGCACCATATATATGTGATGATATGAAGGAGCTTGTGGAAAAAGGCGTTGCCATTGGTTTAACAAATCCGCATAATTCAAAAAACTCTGCATTTACAAAAGTGGGATTAGCAGGATATAACTCTGCCCAAAAAGTAAAACTTGCTAACGGTACTGAAGAATTTATTGAACCGTTAAAGATGTTCACAGAGAAAGAACGTGAAACACTTACTCTTGAACAATTAAGAAAAATGAAAACGGAAAATAAGATAAATTTTCTTACTCGATTTTCTTCAAAATATGACAATGTTGAATATTTTAATAAAGTGACTAATGCTTGGAGCAAGCCTGGCGAAGGTACTTCAATGATTAGAAAAGGTATGGCTGGGCAAATGCCAATAATACAAAATGTTGATATTGATAAATATGTTGCAAAACTTAAAAAGGGGGAAGATGTTAAGGTTGTTGTAAGCTGGGGGCGTGGTGACTTCCAGAAAGCTTTTGATGAAGTTTTAAACGGATTTAAAAATTATATACAAAAAACCGGCGATATGGATACTTTGCTTATTATGGGCGGAGATTTAAATAATGACAAAGTTGAAGGTCAAAAAGTAAAAGATATCACAGAATTGCTCACAAAAGATCCCTTGTTTAAGGGTCGGGTTATGTTATTAGATGACTTTGCTCCAGGGGAGCCAATGGCATTGATGGCTGATACTGCTATCTTCCCTTCAAGAACTGCTCCTTGTGAGCTAACCGATCTTGAAGCGAAGAAAATGTTATGCACCCCTATTACAGCTAACGGGCAAGGGTTGGGACAAAAGAATTTTGATCCTGCTATTGCAGATGAGGCTAAACTTGCAGATGCATTTAAGACTAAACATCAATATTTTGATTCAAGAGAGGATATGCTAAAATCTGCAAATGAAGAAGCAAAAAATGCATTTAATAAAGTATATAACAAAATTAAAAATGAAATTTCAACAAAATACAAAACTGTGATAGGCGGCGATATTCCAGAAAAGAAATTGGAATTGTTCCTTGAAGCAAACGAAGACTATAAAAATGCCTTAAGAAAACTTCGAGATTCTGTTATGGCTGATGACATAGCAGAGTGTTTGGAAAGATGTTTAATTACTCATCGTAATGATGATGTAGCTAAAACTATTCTTAAAAATCAAGCAAATATTAAAACAGGTTGGGAAAATAATCAGCTTATAACAAGATCAAAAGAGCCTACAGGCGAACTGTACAGACGACAGTTTAAGAAAGATGCTCATGATATAACAAGAGAAAATGTTATAGGTTCAAACGTGAAGAAATCGGGTAATATTAAAACTCATGGTTTTGGAAATTTGAAGCGCTGGTTCAAAACTCACAAAAAGGCTTCAATAGTTACCGGAAGTGCGGTTGTTCTTGCAGGGTTGGGTTATGCGGGATATAAAACCGGATGGTTTTCTCCGAAGTTCGCCCCTGAAGAAGAATGCGGTAAAAAACCGGGATATCTTTCAGTAGTAGGTTAGTACAGTTTTAGCGGATTTAGTATAAAATAAAAGACGGATTGGCTTTTGGGGTAAAAAGCGAATTCGTTTTTTATTTAGTTCTTCCTTGAAGTAAGTAATTATTAATTCCGGTTTTCATATTTGTGCTAAAATAAATCTATGATTTTAAAAACTTTTATAGAACCACCGATTGATAACAACAACTATCTGATAATTGATGAAGAGTCCGGGGAGGCTGCTCTGATTGATTGTTCGGCTGTAGACGATGATATAAGGCAGGAATTGGAAAGACAAGGTGCACATCTTAAGTATATTTTGCTTACTCACGGGCATTTTGACCACATTGCGGGAATAAGACCAAACCCTGAGGTTAAAGTTGTGATGCATAAAGCGGATTTGGGCTGGCTTGAAAAAACTAATCAGTATCTGCCTATGTTCGGTATGCCATCAATGACTATTCCGAAAATAGATATATTTGTACAAGATGGTGACATATTAAGGCTTGGAGAATTGGAAATAAAAGTAATTCATACCCCCGGGCATACACAGGGCGGTGTTTGTTATCTTGTTGACGGTAAATTGTTTTCTGGCGATACGATTTTTAGAGAGTCTGTAGGTCGGTGTGATTTGGAAGGCGGGGATTTTAATCAAATTGTTGAAAGTATTGAAAATAGGATTTTCTCTCTGCCGGATGAAGTACTTATTTATCCGGGGCACGGTAAGATGACATCCATAGGCTGGGAAAAAGAACACAATAGGTTTATGTAATATGCAGATAAAACATTCCGGTTTAAACTTTAGCGCAAAACTTCCGACAGCGGCGGTTCTTGAAACAACTTCGCTTAAGATATTTGATTCAAAGGGTACGGACGGGTTTAAACGGGTTATTTTGGCATTAAATGATAAGCCTTTTAAGGCCACAGGTGCAAAGGGCTATCGATATTATGCTGAAAAAATCGGGCAAAAGATTATGGAAAAATACCCCAAGATAAAAGAAGCAACTGATAATATACATAGTATTTTAAAGGCTGAACCTAATATTACTAAGGCTGAGCTAAATTTAAAAATCCGCCCTATTATTGACGAAATAGGAACGGAAGTTGATATAGAAATTTAATAAAATATGCTAAAATACATTTATGAATTACAATCTATCAGCGAGCAAAATATTGTATAATGTGGAATTATACGTTTAGCACACCTTTGGTGGGTACGCGATACTTTTATAAATTATTTAAATAAGTTGAGAAACCGGATAATATATGTTAGTATTAGTCTATGGAAATTATTGACTTAACATCTTTTGAAAAAGCGCTTGCTAGCTTGTTTGAGGTTATTAAAGTTTATAACTCTGATAAAGCAAATCTGATTACCCGTGATTCAATGATTCAAAGATTTGAATATACTTATTCAATATCATTGAAAATGATGAAACGTTATTTAGCTAATGGGGCATTTGTATTTGAAAATATTGACGGTATGACGTTTAATGAAATGATAAGACAGGCAAATAAGATGGGGCTTTTACGTTCAAACCTGGAAATATGGGATAATTACAGGCAAAAAAGAAGCCTAACTTCACATACTTATGATGAAAAAATAGCTCAAGATGTAGTATCAATAATTGAGGATTTCGCTCTTGAAGCAAAATACCTGTTGGAAAAATTAAAAGAGAAGCTTGGATGAAATTCGGACTTGAAAAACGGCATTTAGATTTTATTCTGCAGGTTTTGAAGGACAATATTCCTCGAAAAGATGCAAAATTTTATATTTTCGGCTCTCGAGCAAAGGAAAATTACAAAAAGTATTCTGATATTGACATTGCAGTCAAATTGCCAGACGAAAAACTCTCTGCGGATACTCTGGGTAAAATTTTAATGGAATTTAGTGATTCTACTTTACCTTATGAAGTAGATGTTATTGATTTAAATGCAATTGACGATAAGTTTAAAAATTTAATAAAAGATTCTTTGGTAGAATTGATTTAAGATATTTTATAAGCTTTTGTTTAATTATGAGTTATTATTAGAAAATAGTATGTGGTAAATCTTTGATTTACCGCATCAAAAACATAAGAAATAATGTTTCGGTAATCAAAGATTACCAAAACCTACAGACTACACGATAAGTTACGTAAACTAGGGTGGGCTAAGTCTCTGTCCCTTTTTATTGTAAAAAAGAAAATTTCGCTAAGCAAGGGTGGGCAAAGTTGCGTTCAATTAGAAGAAATGACATTTGTCTTTGTATAACGTGCCCACCAAAAACAAATTGGTAGGCACGCAATTCGTAATATAGCATAAAATTCCACATTTCAAGTAGCTTTGCCCACCCTACCTTGTTTTACTGATTAAGTTTTACAGTTCTTTGCGAATTAATTCCAGTATATTAAGCTCAAATTGTGGGAATTTAGCCTATATGTTAGGCAATGCCTGACCTACACACTATAGACTTTAGGTATGCCCAACCGAAAAGCCCGCATCAATATATTTTAGTATAATAATGTAATCATTCTTCAAGTTTATGACAGAAAAGCCAATAAAGCGGACCTATAAAAGGACAAACGTACATTGCAACAGAAATCATTCTTCTAGTAGAAGGAACAATCATTGGGTTTGGATGTTTATTAAGTTGATAAAAAATTATCGAAGCAACAATCCCCCAAAAAGTAAAAACAATTAGCTTTAGAGTTGATTTTTTCATATGAAGATTATAGCACATAAATGAGCCCATAGATGAAATATCCTTTATATCTTTGAACCTACTTCTCTTTTATCATCAGTGAATCGTTACTCGAAGTTCGTATATCAAAGTATTAAAATTATATAAATAAACAAAGTACAATTAAAAAAATCTATAACCACGAATCACTATTCACAAATCACTAAATAAAAGGTGGGCACACTTACGTTTTGCCCACCCTACAATTTTTTATAAATTATTTACCCCTATACGTTGCAAGCGCAAACGCCGTCTTTGCAATGATAGCCGAGAGCTTCCTGAGCTTCTGCCATTCTTACTTTGATACGTCCGTCTACTGCAATGCCTTCACCTGTTTTTTCAGAAATCAACAATGGGTTGATGTCTAATTCATCGATGAATTTGAAATCGTTAACAAGTTGAGATAATCTCAACAATGTTTCTTCGATTTGTTCCATCTGAGCAGGTTTAGTGCCTCTTGCACCTTCTAATAATTTGTATGCTTTAACTGATTTAATCATTTCTTTAGCATCAACATCGGTTAAAGGTGCGATTCTGAATGTTACGTCTTTCATAACTTCAATAAATACACCGCCTAAACCGAACATCATCATCGGACCGTATTGAGGATCTGTTGCGATACCGCAAACCATTTCTCTGTTGCCTTTTACCATTTCTTGAATGATAACACCTTCTAAACCTTCAAGAAGTCCTTTTTCTTTAAGCTTAGCAATAAGGTCTTGATATTCGCTTCTCAATTGTTCGGCAGATTGGATATTAACTCTTACGCCGCCTACGTCCGTTTTGTGAGAAGTTGTTTTTGAAGTCATTTTCATAACAACAGGGTATCCGATAGAATCCGCGATTGTTACGGCTTCGTCTTCAGATTTTGCAAAACCTGATTTGCAGACTCTAATTCCGTATGCGTCTAACACATCAATAGATTCTCTTGTTGTAAGCTGATCTCTGCCTTCGTTAACAGATTTTGCAATGATTTCTTGAGCGCGTTTAAAGTCAACATCAAATGTCGGGATTCTACCTTCCGCTCTTTCCATCCATAATCTTTGTTGATTTAATCTGTTCAAGCCGTCAGCTGCTTCTTCTGCGTACATAAAGAACGGCATATTAACATCCATATCAGAAATCTTATTGAAGAATTCGCTCTTAGTCATAAATACGCCGATAACCGGTTTTTGCGGATTTTTAGCCTTGATTTCCATAAGAGCCTGAGCAACATCAATATCTTTCAAGCCTAAGAACGGAAGATAGATTGTAATAATCATATCAACGTTTTCATCGGCAATAACTGTTTCTAATGTTTGTTTGTAGTGCTCGATAGGAGCAGAAGCAATCATATCAACAGGGTTTTTAACAGAAGCTGCAGCAGGTAAGAAACTTCTTAATTTTTCTTTTGTAGCATCTGTTAATTTAGCCATTTGCATACCGTGTTCGCAAACAGCGTCTGTTGCCATAATACCGGGGCCGCCAGAGTTAGTAATAATAGCAACTCTGTTGCCTTTCGGTATCGGGCAGTTAGCAAAAACTTTAGCTGTTGCAAACAAGTCTTTTAAAGAATATTCTCTAATAACGCCTGATTGCTGTAAAAGAGCGTTTGCTGCTTTATCAGCACCGGCTAAAGAACCTGTGTGAGAAGAAGCTGCACTTGCACCTGCTGCTGAACGTCCGGCTTTAAGAGCAAGAATAGGTTTCTTCTTAGAAATTCTTGTAGCTAATTTTCTGAAGTTAGCAGGGTTTTGGATGGATTCCATGTAAAGAAGAATTTGTTCTACGTCAGAATCATTTTCCCAGTATTCAAGAGCTGTTTCAGCATTAACATCAGCCTGGTTTCCGATTGAAATGAATTGAGCGAAACCGAGGTTAAGGTCTTTAAGGATATTTAAAATACCGCCGCCTAGAGCACCTGATTGAGAAACGAAACCGATATTTCCTCTCTCAGGAAGAGATTCTGCAAAGCAGCCGTCCATTCTGATATCAGGGTGAGTGTTAACAACGCCCAAGCAGTTAGGACCGACGCATCTCATACCGTATTCTCTTACTTTTTCTAATAATTGTTTTTCAAGTTCGGCACCTTCTGCTCCTGTTTCTTTGAAGCCTGCCGTAATTATACATAAACCTTTAATACCCTTTTCGTGGCATTGGTCAATTGTTGAAAGAACAAATTTAGCGTTAACAACAATAATCGCTAAATCAACTTCTCCGGGAACTTCAAGAACTGATGTATAAGCTTGAAGACCTTCAATAATACCGCCCTTCGGGTTAACAGGATAAATTTTTCCGTTAAAATTGTATTCTTGTAATCGCTTCATAATATCAGAACCGATTGTGTGTTCTTTTGTTGAAGCACCAATAACCGCAATTGATTTTGGTTTCATGATTTTGTCTAAAATATTCATGAGTCTCTTCCTTTCTTTTATAAAAATCACATGAATATTATAATACAAACACATTTAATGCAGACAATTGTTAGTTATTTTTTGTAATATTTGTTAATTTTATTCAGTTATCTTTAAAGAAAGTATTCCAATTTTCTTTTCCAAGAATACGGGATTGTACATTTTTAATCATTTCATCATATATTTCGGTTGAATGATTTATTTTCTGAGCAAGTGCCTTAATCTCTGCATACTGCCGAATTTCAATCTGCGCAACTTCAATACTGTTTAAACGTCCTTCTTGTTCCATTTGTTTCAAAAAGCTTTGAATAGCTTTTTCTAAAATACTTATTTCCAAAATAACATATTTTTCAATCGGTAAATTCTTTTCTTCAGCATCTTTTATTTTTGCTTCTAATTCTATTAGTTTTTGTTCATCCGTTTTTTTGACCATAAATCAACTATCCTTGTTTTTACTATTATATCCTAATTTGTGTAATCCAGCGACCGTTAGATTCTATCATTAGTTCATTGTTCGGACCAATAATTCTTCTTTTGCCGAATTCGGGAGTGTATTCTCTATATCCGGCAGGAATTTCTAATTCGGAGTTTGAGGTGCTTGCGGCTGCGGTTCTTCTTATCGTGGATTGTCGGGGGGCTGTAGCTTGAGGATAAGAAGAAGCAGCGTTTATTGGTGCTTGTACTGTGGCAGCATTTTGTGCCGTAAGGCTTGATGCTGTGCTTTTGGGGGCTTTGCATAAACTTAAATGTACATTCTTGGATAAAAGTTCATCAAGCGAGCAGGTTACATCAACTCCGGCGTAATATGGGTCGTGATATGTTATTAAACCGGAAGCCTTATCATAATTGACAATCGAGCGGGCATGAGCTTCCCAGGTCAGAACACCCATGTCTTCCCCGTTTTTAAATTGTTCAAGAGCATTTTTTATCTCTTCTTTTGAACTAATGCTTTTGGGGGTTTTGCCTAACAGTGCTGTTGTTGCCTGAATATCCGAGTGGCTTAACCTGTTTGCTTCGTCATTTAGATGTTTGACAGAAAGTTTACTGATATCCGAGACTCTTTCTGACGGCTCTTGCAAGTATCTTACCAATACCGCTTGTTCTATTATTTCAAGACCCGGTGAAGCCCCTTCTCCTAAGTTTGTGTTGGGTGCATTTGCCGGCCGCCCTCCCGGAAAAGTAATCGGGTTTGAATTTTGGAGCTTAACGATGATATCTCCGTTAGGTGTTTCTTCCAGCATTGAGTATAATTGTGCACGTCCGCTTGCCGATTCGGTCATTGAATTCAGGCGGGATACAAGCCAGCAATTGTTTAGTCCCTTTTGCTTAGTTAAGCCGAAGCCCTGAGGAGGAAACAGCTCTTCAAATTTCTCTTTGGATAATTTAATTTCTTGTGCTGCACCATTGTTGTTTACATAAAGCTTTTGATTTCGCCCGGTTCCGATTGTGCAAACTTCACCTGGAGCGATGCGTTCTGAGATTCTTGTTAAATCAAAATTATCCTCCAGTACTGTTACTAGGGAAGTTCTGTTCATCGAACCTGTTAATTTATTTGAAACGGAAACTTGTCCTAAATGACTTGCTTCACTCATATTATCTTTAACAATTCGTTTTAAATTTTTATCGCTTATTTGCGTAGAGACTGTTTGTCCTGCTGATACGTTCTTTGTCTTTGTTTGGTTTGCTGCAGCTGGGGCTGCGGCGGAGCTGTCATTTTTTATATGTTTGACAATATACTCTCCTCTTTCATTACATTCAAGTATAATTGCTTTACCGTTACTTGCCTGCCCAAGGAGTCTGCTGCTGCAAGGAGTCATTGTTAACGGCCTTGTATAAGAATCCCCGACCTTTCCGTAATACACCTTATTACCTGATACTAAGAGGGTAATTTCTCCGTCTGTCGTTTTGAAATTTTGCCAGCCCTTATCGGAACTTAGTGTAACAGGTTTTTCGGAAGATCTTGTAAACCAGCCTCCGGTGATATCATTGCCGTCTAAGTCTGTTAAATTAGTGATTTGTTCCGCAGGTTTTGCCGCTTTACCTTTCGGTTTAAGTGCTTTGCTGACTTTTTGCAATGCTCCGGTTTCCGCTGCAATGCCGACTCCGCCAAACGCAGCATTAGTAAGGACGCCGGTGGCACTTACTTCGCCTGTTTCTACATACTCTGCTCCTGCGCCTATAGCAACATCTCCTGCAGCATTTATGGTTCCTCGTGCGAATTTTGCCGTTGTGTCAGCTCCTTTTATAAATGTTTTTGTGAGCTTTGCAACTTTACCGCTGGCGCCGACGGTTACACCGTCTATTGCCGCTTCTTTTAGAATGTCTATTGCATCATCTTTTGTAAGCCCGTCGTCAGAGGACAACCTGATGTGAAACCGTTCCCGGGAGTTTGCGAGAATAATGCATATTTTTCCGCAAACAGAAAGAGCAAAAAATTTTTAACACATGTAAAGTTTTGTAACAAATTTGACTTGTGCTAGCAAAAAAAATATTTAGAGTTTTTATAAAGAATATAAAGCTCTCTCTTCTTATTTAAACGGACAGGCCTTGGTTATTTACACAAGGTCTTTTTTTTATTTTAAAAATGAACTTTTTTTTCTATTTTTCGTTATACTGATATAAGAGGTAACAAAATATGGAAAACAAATGTTCTAAATATGAAGGATTGTTTATATTCTCTGATTCCGATACATTGAAACGGCATGTTGAGGAGTGCGAGGATTGCCGTAAAGAACATCAGAAAATGGAAAGAGTCTCCGATTTGATTGATGAGGTCAAATTTCATTATTATGCAAAATCCAAGAGAAGACCGAAATTGCGAGCTGCGTGCGCTGCGGTATTATTGTTATTTTCAACACTATCTTTCGGGGTTGCAGTTAATAATGAAGATTTGATGGATACATTGCGTTACGGGGAATGCCTCTCTGCGGAGGATTTAGGTTTTCCGGTTGATTCTTACGGGTTGTTAATGGTGGATGAATGAATTTTAACGAAATAATAAAAACAAACAAACAAAATATAAAAAATATAATACGTTTAATAACAAAAACTGATAATGAAGATTTGGAACAGGAAGTCTATATAAAACTGTGGAAAAATTCTCATAAATATGAAGAACGCGGTTCTTTTAAGAGCTGGGTGAATACAATTGCAAAAAATACATCTAAAGATTATTTGAAGTCGGCGGCAGTCAAGGTTCAACAAAATTCCACATCGGATGATTTGGTATTAACATCAATTAAGGACAAAAAAGAAACACCCGAAACCAAAGTTTTGACAACCGAAAGACAAAAAAGAATTATCAAAGCGATAGACAATTTGAAACCAAAATTTAAAGAAGTCATAATGTTATGCGAAATATACGGCTATACATACGAAGAAGCCGCAAATAAACTTAAATGTCCTATAGGAACCGTAAAGTCAAGAATATATAATGCAAAAAAAGAGTTAGCAGAAACTTTAAACGATTTATTATAAGTGAGGTAAAAAATGAAAAAATTAGCAATTTTTATGTGTGCTTTATGCGTAATGTCGACGGCAGTATGCGTTGCTGAAGAGACAAAAACCGTTAATGAAGGGGTGCAAAATCCGCCTTCCAGAGAGGATATAATAAACAAGAAGAAGGCGCGTGAAGCGGCATTTGAACAGAAACTCGGTCTTACTGATGAACAAAAAGAGCAGGCAAGAGAATTAAGACTTCAAGGTCATCAAAAAATGCGTCCGATTATGGAGCAGCTTAGAAGTAAAAAGCAAGAAGCCGTTATGATAAAACGTTCCAGAATGGCAGTTCAAATGCAAGAAGAAAAGCTTGCGGTAATTGATAAGGAAATTAAGGATCTTGAAAAACAGGCAAATGAAATACGAAAACAAAATATGAAAGATTTTGAATCTATTTTGACAAAAGATCAAAAGAAAATCTTAAAACAAATGAAAAAAGAGGGACGTAAAAATTTCGAAAAAGAGCGCAGATGTCCACATCCTCCGTGCCCTGTACAGAACCAAAATTAAAAATATAAAACAAAAGGCGGATTTTTAAAATTAAATCCGCCTTTTAAGTAAATTCACATTTTTCAAGATTGTTCATAAAAGATTGTTTGATTCTATGGCTTTGATTTGGGATTGAGTTTTTTCTGAATTTGTACCATAGCTTATTGCACTATTTATCACACTTGAATCATATTTGTATTCCATCAAAGCGCGTACAACTTCTTGAGGTTTTCTTATTATCCCGTCGATACAGTTTTCCCAGTCGTCTGCGAAAAGAGTTTTGTAAAAAATTCAGTTTAGAGTTTGTGAAAAAATATACATTTTTCTCACAAACCCGGTTTTATTAAGATTGGTAAATATTAATTTTTATCCCTTTGTATTTATCTGCTTTTGGGGTGCTATTCCTTAAGTATAATAAAATTAAAGCGGGTTATGTTTTGTAACCCGCCATTGTACATAAATGTGAAAAGTGTAGTAAAATTATTGGTTATTGATTCTTTCAAGCGCTTGTGTTGCAGCAAGGACTACTTGTTGATTAGAATCAGATTGAGCCAGAGTGAATAAAGTTGCTAATTCGTTTTTGTATTCAGGGCGTTGAATGTATCTTAGCGCATCAACTGCCGCAACTTTTACTCCGGGGTTGGGGCTGTATCTCAAAGCATCTACCATTACGGCAGTTCCGGGAATATCCGTAAGAGGTACGATGTTTCCTGTTTGTTTTTCGACCTCGTCAGTATAAACTTTTGCAAGAATTGCCATTGTATATAATGCGTATTCTTTATTTCTTTCGGCTTGTTCCATCGGAGAAATTTCACCGGCAATAGCTATTTCTTTTTCTGTCAGAGTATAGGGTAATTGTACCGGTGTATTTGTTCTTCTTGCGTTTTCGGACACAATGAAGTTAGCAATCATTTTTCTTCTTGCTTGTACTTGTTCTTCTGTTGGCGGAGCCAGCCTTGCTGAATCTTTCTTGGTAATTTCCATAAGACTTGCGAAGATGTCGCTTACGATATACGGAACTGCGTTTTCCGGATTGTCCAGTGATATGCGTGCAATTTCTTCCATTTGCTGGGCTTGGATATCAAAATCCGGATTATTCAGATTTGATACAACAAGCGGAACATCAACATCAGGAGTAATTTCTTCTTCCGGAATTATTTCGGGGCGCTGTATTGTTTTGGTTTCTTCAATATTTTCTTTAGTGTCAACCGGGGCTGTATTGCCTTTTTCTGCTTCAACTGTTGTATAGTTTGTCTGCGGAACTTCCGGAGCGGTATCTTCTTCCGGTTTTATATTATTTTCTTCATCTTCTTCCTGCATAACGGGAATCGGCTGAATATCAGTTTCTTCTGTTGTATTTTCGGAAGTTTTATTTACGGTTTGAGGTTCAGCTTCTTCAGCTTCTTCTGTCTCCTCAGCTTCACTTTCTTCTTCCGCTGATTCAATTTCAACTTCATTTTCTATTTTCGGAAGAATAACATTTGTAGTTTGATATGCAACATGGAAACCTTTGGGGAGTTCAATCGGATTGAGATTTGCCATATCGTATGTTACTAATGATTCTGCTTGCGGATAATCATAAATCTTTTTACTGCTGCCGCTGTTAACGGACGGATTATCAATATCAATATTTACTGCGTTATAAATACCGTTATCGTTAATTATTGTATTTGAGTTATTCTCACCGGCGTTTACTTCCGGCTTTTTAATGTTAATTTTTACGGCATTATAGATAGGTCTGTTTACCGTATTATCCATAGCTTGAACCATAATTACTTCCTTTCGACATCTACACTTTCTGTTATTTTAATACTTCTGAACAAAAAAATTTGCCTAAATTTTCTGATATTTTTACAAATATTTACATACGTAAATCAAACTAATAAATATTACACTTTCGGTACGTATTTGTATTGGGTTTTAAATATTTTTCTCAAAATATGAGCGGTTTCTATAAATATTTTTCCGAATTTGGGGTTTATGCATTTTTCTGTCCAAAAGCATCCGGCACCTTCATCAACGGCTTTTTGTACAAATTCATTCAGGGAAAGCGTATTATCTTTACCCCAGATATATGCGTTTTTAAGTTGTTTGTAGTTTATAAGATTGTACATAAACATTGAGTATGCGGATTTTTGCATATAATGCTTAAAAAACTTGTTATAAGTTATAATTTCGTCATAAAAAGGGCCGGAAGATGCGGTATCTTGCCCCGGGTGGACTCTGTATCTGATTAAATTTCTGTCGCGCAATATAACGGCGCCGTCATTATCTTTCATTGTTTTTAAAACAAACGGTTTGTCCGCAATTTTCCCGAAAGAGTCAAGTGATTCGTTAAGCTTGATATAATCCCTTAAATTAGATGTTTTATAAACCGTATTTGAGTAGCAGAAATTTTGCATTCTGTACAGGTAATCCGCAAATATTTGTTTATTGGGGCAATAATTGAAGCTTGTATGTGCGTGTTTCCAATTCAAATTATCCGGATGAGTCCATTCTTTATAGAAAGAAGAGACAACTGCGGTGTTTGGAGTTTTGTTTATTGCGGCCAATGCGTATTTCAAATAATCAGGATGAATAATATCATCGTCGTGCAGCATAATTACATAATCTTTTTCGGCCAGATTGACCGCATTATTGAAATTTGTGCGTTGTCCTTCATTTACGGGATTTTTGTGATAATGGAGATTCGGATATTCTTTTTGCATCTCCTTAATTACATCTTCAGTATCATCGGTACTGCAGTTATCCATTACGGTAACGTTAATATTGCCGACGGTTTGATTTAAAAGACTCGTTACCGCCTCTTTAAGCATATCGCGGCGATTGTAAGTTAATACAAACGCTTCAATATTATCTTTTGTGTATAAAGCCATAATTATTTCCAGTATTTACAAAATATAATTTACGAAATATATTCTACTATAGTAATAAGTCTTATATCAATAGGTAAACTATCCGTGTTTAGTTTCCCGATGGGAATGTCTTTATTGCTTCCGTGGTAGTCGCTTCCGCCGGATATTAGCAAATTATTTTTGTTTGCGCATTCAACTAAAAAATCAATCTCATCTTTGTTGTAACGCGAATAATAGCATTCAAGTCCTTGTATTCCGAAACTTTTCATTATATCAAGTTTTGTTAAGAATTTGTCATGGGAAAGATGTTCTTCTCCTTCTCCTCCTAAAGGGTGTGCCCAAACAGGAATTCCGCCGGCGTTTTTTATTGCGTTAACGGCTTCTTCCCCGTCAAATCTGGTATTGCCGGTTTTGCATCCGTCCAGATATTTTTTCATTGCGCTTATGTTGTTATCGGCAAGTTTTCGGTTAACCAGGATATTGGCAAGATGGGTTTTTACAACGCTTTTTCTGGAATACAGCCAAGCAAGTTCCTGCGGGTTAAGCTCTATGTTCCAGACATTTTTTAAATAATCAATTCTTGTTTCAAGTTTTTTGCGTCTTAGAATTTTGCCTTTGTTAATTAGCTGTAGCAGTACTGAATTGTTGACATCGATATTATATCCGAGAATATGGCATTTAACGGAATCGCAAACAGAGGTTAATTCGACTCCGGGAATAAATTTAATGCTGCCGGAAATGAATTTTGCCATTTCGCTGCACCCTTCAATTGTGTCGTGATCGGTCAGCGCAAAAACGTCGAGTTCAGCTTCTTCAATAATTTTTGCCAATTCGTTTATATTATTGCTTCCGTCAGAGTAATTGCTATGTATGTGTAAATCGGCTTTTTTCATACAATTAAATTCTAATACAAATAAATTTTTATATCTTGCATTTTAATTTTTTGGGTGTTTTTTATTACTTGCAAACATCCTTGCGGTGTAGTATAATATATATAAAGGATATACTGTATCGCTATGAAGGAATCACAATATACAGAGAAGATCAGCTGTATTTCAGGTGTGCTGGAAACGCGCTCCTTGCTTAGTTTTGCTTTGCTCTGCCTTTTAATTCT
>CALUSF010000002.1 GCA_944323325.1 Candidatus Gastranaerophilales bacterium | reverse complement strand
TATTTAATTCAAATAGAAATCTCAATCCTTCAAGCTTTAAATAGGGATTTACAAAATCAAATTTTCTTGTCATATATTTTGCAATTAATTCTGAATACCCGCCTGTAGCAATAATCACTGCTTTTTGACCGAGTTCTTTTTCGCACTGGCCGATAAGTCCTTCTATGGCGCAGGCAGAACCTCTGATAACACCGGATAAAATCGCATTGTGGGTACAATCCCCGATAGCTTTGTCAACGGTTCCGGCCTCAATTTTCGGAAGCTTTGATGTGCTGTTATTCAGTGAGCGGAACTGCAGGTTTAATCCGGGCATAATTACTCCGCCGATAAAATCTCCGTCCGAATTAATAATATCAAAGGTTGTTGCGGTACCCAAATCTACAATTATAGCGGGCTTTGTATACAAAACATAAGCGCCGCAAGCGTTTGCAAGCCTGTCAGCACCGGCCTCAGAAGGATTTTTTAATTTTAATTTTATTCCGAGGTTAGATTTGTTTGTAAGCAAAAATGAATTAATATGAAAAACATTATCGACCGCATTTTTTATAGTTCTGTTTAATTCATCAACAACAGAGGCTATTATACAATCTCCGATATTGTACTTTTTAAACAAAGAATGCAGCAAAATTTCATATTCTTCCTGCGGAAGCTCTTTATCTGATGCGAGCCGAAAAGTTTCCAATATAACTTCGTTTTCAAAAACTCCGAGTGTAATACTCGTATTCCCTATATCAACCGCTAGAAGCATTATTCTACTCCGTAATTTTGAAGAGTATTTGCAATTATCTGCTTCATCTCTTCACGATATATTTTAGGCGTTATGATTTCGCATTTGTCATCATATCTCAGAAGTCTTGCAAAGAGCATTTCTTTATTCTCCCCACGGTTAGAAACAGCTATGCATCCGGGCTTATCCGTATCAGTCAAATGTTCATTCTCGCGAAGCGTATATCTTGTCGCTAATTCATCTTTTAATATAAATATAACCGCAGGTTCGTTGAAATTTTTAATAAATTTCTGCGGAAGAATTTCTATACCCGAAATTCTGTCGGAATCTATCATCTTTTCTTTATCGTTATACAGCACTTGAAAGAAAGTTTTTCCTTTGTTTTGGTGCATACTTAACGGAATACATTCCAAAATAGTACGGTTTTTATACATAAGTTTTATTTTTCTTTTTTCAATAACCGCATACTCAAACAATTCCGATGTCAACTTGTAAGAACTTTTTTCAACTCTGGCAATTTTTTTATTTGAAAATTTATTTAAAGCTTCTACAAAACCGTCAAAAATTTTATTATAACGCTTTGTCAGCCTTTCGCGCACCAAATTTTGCAAATTTTCAAGCAAATTTATATCATTCCCCGTAAGCTCCAAGCCGAACGGCATACTTGCAACAAAGTATTTGTTATGAATTTTAGGAATATCTATTCCGCAATAACGGCAAGTATTTATATATTTACTAACTACACTGTTATTAAATATATGAGTAGTTTCGTTTACATTCAACTTTTCCACAAGTTCGTGCATAGTATAGTTACCTTGCAGTAAAACCTGCAGAGTTTTCAAGACCTGCATTGAGGACAGATTTTTTTTGATGGATAACTTCGACTTAGTCATTATAAATTTTCCTCATGTCTTTTAATTTTTGTATAATTTTATCCCTGAAATCAGAAGGTTCAAGAACCGTACAATTCGCACCAAAAGAAAGTATTCTTTGTATTGCAATAAATTCTGTATGATATTTTCCTTCTATAATGAACCCGTCTTCACGCTTTTCCATAATAGTTTCGCATTCATCAGCTTCCGTAATACCGAAATTTTTCAGGAAAAACTTAACACAAACGGACTTAACCTCTATATCGCCTTTATTGAGTATTCTTGAAAGAATTGACTTTATTCTTTTTACATTTAGAACAACCGATTCCTGCTTGTTGTAGTCATAGCCGTATAAATAAACTTTATCATTCTGATACACAAGTCTCAGAGCATAAATTTCTTTTTCGCTTTCTTCTTTTGTATCCGGATTTTTATACACCAGTTTTAAAACATTGTTCTCTTTGCAATCTTGTAAAAGTTCATTGACTAAATCTACGTGATAATTTTTTAATGCCAGAATACCGTAGATTTCTTCTTTAATTGTTTCATCGGAAACAAAATTTGCAATCTTTTTAAACAGCTCATCATACTGAATAAGCATTTTTATATTTGCGCTGTCTTTGACTCTTTTATAAACCTTTTTGAGAACATTGACTTCTTCAGACGTGAGATTAAGCTGGAACGGATGTTTTGTTAAAGTATATCTGAAACCCGTTTTAATGTCCGCGCGGGAAATCTCGCATCCCATAGTCCTTAATGTATTTATATCGA
The DNA here is from genome assembly GCA_944323325.1 of Candidatus Gastranaerophilales bacterium. GTDB lineage: Bacteria > Cyanobacteriota > Vampirovibrionia > Gastranaerophilales > Gastranaerophilaceae > CAG-196. The sequence continues at coordinate 39,275 of CALUSF010000002.1, read as the reverse complement.
TTCTTAAAATATCATCAGAAGCTGTTTCATCCATTATCTCAAACTCTTGAAAAATACTTCTGATTTCTTCAAGAGTGCGCGGTGCTTTTACGAGCAAACCCAGCAAAAGAATCGCACGCATACCGGTAAGCGATATTTGGTTCAAATCAAAATTTTCTTTATCAGATATTTTTAGCACAGCTGTCTCCTTTTATTAATGGTTACACAAATCGGCTAAATATTCAATCGTTTCTTCACAATACCTGCGCTCGGTTGAACTAAAAGGAAGTACATCGCCGGAAAAATTTGATTTTACCTCCGCTATAACTTTCTGCCGTTTACTTTTTGGTATAAAATCTATTTTTGTTATTATTGTAAATATCGGTAATTGATGCGCATTTACCCATTCACGCATCTGGTAATCATTTTTTTGAATATCGTGTCTTGCGTCAATAAACTGTATAAGAGATTTTATCTGAGTACGTTTGAGCAAATACTCCTCAAGATATTTTTGCCATCTTGCCTGTGCTTCTTTCGATACTTTTGCATAACCGTATCCGGGCAAATCCGCAATCATAAATTTATCGGAAAAATTAAAAAAGTTTATTAATCTCGTTTTCCCGGGAGTGTTAGAAGTTTTGGCAAGTTTTTTATTATTTGCAAGCGCGTTAATAAAAGATGACTTTCCGACATTTGAACGTCCGAGCAGAGGAAACTCCGGATAAAGAGAATCAGGACATTGCGAAAGTTTTTCGGCGCTTATTATAAATTTTGCATTAAGCTGATTCATTCTGTTTTTCTTCCTCAAACATCAGAGTTTCCGGATTGAATACATGTTCTTCCTTATTAATTTCATTCATCATCTTTGCTCTTGCCCTGCCGGTTACCAATGAGAGAAGATTATAGACTTTTTCATTGTTTATAACCGTAAGCTGTGCTTTATTTTTCATAAGACTTACATCAATGGAAGGCTTGTGTTCAAAAATATTATCCGTCTGAATACTTACGATTTGCACAAAATTATCCCTTAATATACTAAGGGGTTCTTTTAAAAAAATTTCAAATGTTTTAAATATATTCATAACATTACACTTCAAAGTTTAGTATAAATATTGTATAATACTTGTGTATAAAAGTAAATCCGGAAGAGTTTGCAGCGTTAAAAGCTTATGAATGAAAGAGAAAAAGAATATTTAAACGAATTTAAAACTTACCTGAGCGTTGAGAAAAATTTTTCCGCAAACACTCTGACGGCTTATTGTTCAGATGTCGTAAGCTTTATATTATGGCTTGATAATAAAAGCTGTACGGAAGTTGATTTTGAAATACTTCGTGAATATATACGTTTTATCCAGAGATTTGAATACAAAAAAACAACAATAGCCCGAAAAATTGCATCAATAAGAACTTTTTATAAATTTCTTTTTCGCGAAAGATATGTGGAAACTAATCCGGCGGCATTTCTTTCAGCGCCGAAGCGTCCTAAGTCGCTGCCTAAATTCCTGACTCCCGAAGAGGTCGAACAAATATTGAATAACGTTAAGATTGATACTCCGGCGGGATTTAGAAACCGCGTAATTCTTGAACTTCTATGGGCAACGGGAATGCGTATATCAGAATTGGGAAATCTTAATTTCGGAGATTTAAATTTGGAAGAAAACGAAATAAGAGTTTTCGGTAAAGGTTCTAAAGAAAGAATAGTTCTTATATCAGACAGAGCAAAAGAGTATCTTATAAGATACATTAATTCCGCAAGAAAACTTATTGCACCCGGATATGATGTTAAAGAGCCGGATGACGAAAGTCCTTTATTTATAAACAGTACCGGATTCAGACTTCAAAATAAAACTATAAGAAATGTAATAAATGAAACCGTTGCAAGAATTGAGTTACCCAAGAAAGTCACTCCCCACGTATTCAGACACAGTTTTGCAACCAAACTTATAGAAAACGGCGCCGACCTGCGTGTGGTACAGGAACTGTTAGGTCACGCAGGAATTTCAAATACCCAGATTTATACTCATATTTCAATGAAGCATTTAAGGGATGTATACGAGTCCGCGCACCCGCACGGAAGTACAACTTGAAAAATATCTGTTAAAGATTAACATTCGTCCGTTTTTATGGTAATATTATTAAGCAGGGGAGAAAATGCAATACAAAGATTTGGCAGCAAACCCGGTAAGTGTTGTTCTGCAGCTGGTGGGTGCAAAGTGGAAAATTTTAATAATAAAAGAACTCTTAAAAAAAGAAATGAGATTTTCGGAGTTAAGAAAAAATTTGGGCTGTACCGCCAAAGTTTTAACTAACTGTTTAAAAGAACTGGAAGAAGACGGCTTGATTGTAAGAGAAGAATATGAAATTCTCCCGCCAAAAGTAGAATATTATCTGACTGATATCGGATATACCCTAAGACCGGTAATTGAGTCAATGCATAAGTGGGGAAAGGAATACAAAAAACTCAGGAAACTAATGGAAAGGATGAAATAATGGAAATTAAATACTTAGGTCACAGCGCATTTGAAATCGAAACAGGCGGAAAGAAAATTTTAATTGATCCGTTTTTGGTTGCGGTACCGGATTATAAACCTGAAAGAATTTACGATATATTCGTAACACATGCCCACTCAGACCATCTGGGAAGCGCAATTGAAATATCCAAACAAACCGGAGCTCCTATCACAACAATATTTGAACTTGCAAACTACTGTGCTAAAAAAGGAGCAAAAGTAAACGGTATAAATCTGGGTTCATCACTTTCTTACAGCTGGGGAAAAGCATCTGCTGTTCCGGCATTTCATTCCAGTTCAACACCTGACGGAATGTATGGCGGCTGCCCTTGCGGATACGTTTTTGAAATAGACGGCCAAGTTTTATACCATGCAGGTGACACATCTTTAAGCAGTGAAATGCAATTAATCGGCGATTTTTACCGTCCGGATATTGTTATGCTTCCGATAGGAGGAACGTACACAATGGATATAGAACAAGCTGTTAAAGCCGCTGAGCTGCTCGGAGCAAGTGAAGTTATACCGATGCACTATAATACCTTTGAAGCAATTAATGTTGATATAGGAGATTTTGAGCGTCAAATAAGAGAAATCGGAAAAATCCCGAGAGTGCTTAAAATTAATGCTTAAATATATTTTTGAACTTAAGCCGGAGTTTTGTATAACTCCGGCTTTTTGCACGGAAATGTAAACTTTTGTAAAGATGCCCGTTAAAAAAGTCAATTTTGCAGCCTCAAAAAACTTTATGTATATAAGGGAAAATAATAAATAATGTAAGGTATACAAAAAGGAAGGTAAATCAAGCGAACTTCCCGTCGTGCAAGGTTTATCTTAATGAAAGGCAGGTTAATTTATGGGCGGCAATTATGCAATTTCCTCACTGGGAGGGTACGATCCGTATATGATGTACGCATTAAACAGTCCTAATTATTACGCTCTTCTCCAAGCTCAGGCCGGTAACGAAACCCAAGGAGCAGGTCAAGCAGCAACAGCAAGCGAACCCGCATTTAAAGGTTCTGACGAAGAACTGGCAAATCTTCCAAAGGCGGATTACAGCGAAAGCAATAACACAGGTACAATCCTTGGTGTCGGCGCTACGGCCGCTATAACAATTGCCGGTCTTGCTTATGCCGCAAAAAGGGGTAACGGTAAAGGCATAAAAGCCGGACTTAAAGCAATTTGGAACGGAATAACCGGTAAAGCAGATGATGCAGCAGCCGAAGGCGTAAGCAAAAAACTCAATGAAATAAAAGTTACATTGGGTGCAGACGGTAAACCGCGTTATCAAATTCCCGGTAAGACAACCAAAGTAACAGATCAGAATGAAATTCAAAGACTGCTGGATGAAAATAAAGAATTAAGATCGCTCTCCGGCTTAGGTAAAAATATTGATAAGAAAATTGAAAGTGCAACATTCAAACTCGAAGACGGCGGAGTAATTAATACTATTACATTTGACGGCGATAAGATAGTCAGAATTACAAACAACAACGGTGCCGATATAACAGCCCAATTTGTAAAAGACGGAAAATTACTTTCAAGCTTTAATAACGTGGCTGACAGAGAATTTGCAACGAAAATTGAACAGGCTATTACAAAAGTTAAGAATGTAGATAAAGAAGTTCTGGGTAAACAATACGATTTAAGCGATATAACTTATACAACAAGAATCGGTGATAACCAGGCAAAAGTATTCAGAGCAAAAATTAATGCTAATACTCAAAACGGAGGCAGTAAACCCGAAATCAAAGAATTAACAACTCTTAAAGATTTAGATGCGGATTCAGATGAAGTTCTTGCTTATATAAGAACGCAGCGCGAAGCCGGAAACGATATCAGTGCAATTATCGGAAAAGACTTTGTTGAAAAAGGCAAACTCCCGAATGGCTTCAAAATCGGAACCTTCAATATGCAAGACGGAAATAATCTAATCAGAGTTGTTGACGGAAAGGCTGACGGTATAACTATAGGCGGCGTATTCTATGACGGTAAATCAGACAAATTCAAAGCTTATATGGAAAAACATGAAAAAGCTATTAACGATATGATAAAAGATGCACTCAAAGATAATAAAATTCCGGAAGGTGCAACTATTCTCCCGATATAATATTCTCTCTCTTTCCTCATATCCCCCTTTCGGAAAATCATTTTTCGTCAGGGGGATTATATTTTACTTAACAAGGCTGCTTTTTAAATATTACGCACCTTGAGATTCAAACCCCATTCTGAACAAGTTGGTATCAAATTCAAATTTTACATCACCAGTATTTTGAACCTGTCCGCCTTCGGCCGGTGCCTGCGGAGCAGAGGCAGGAGCCTTATTTTGGCCCTGTGAAGCCGAAGTTTCGTCTGATGATTGTACTGCAATACCTGAAGCCGCACTATAGTCAGTTATTGCGGTCTGTAATTGCTCATTTGCATCCGCAACAGCATCCCAAGAACCGACTGCAACAATAACCGGTTCAAGAGTTTCACCATATTGTCCGACAAGATTAAGGAAGTTCTCGCCTATACCGCCGACAGAATTAACAAAATTTGCCATCTCGGTCAAGTCGCTTCCCATCTCACCGATAGCCTTAGTTAATGCCGAAAGATTTGAAACAGCACCTCCGAGTCTTATAGTTCCGGCCCCTGATTGATCAGCGCCTATACGAAGTAATTTTGGTGCTATAGAAGCCGTAAAGACATTTGAACCTGCCGCATTACCTGCTGCGGTAGCAGTTTGTCCGGTAATTGTATTACCGGTCCCCGTAACTGAGCTTGTAGTATTTTTTGTTATTTGCCCGGCGCCCTGCTGCATATAAGCCTGTAATTTTGCGGTACCGTCAGAAATCGTACTTACGGATTGTTCAATAAGCCCTGAAACATTTGTAGTAGCCGTCTCTACAGCTGCATTTTGAGTTTCAATTTCAGCTTGGTATGTTCCTATTGATTCAACCAAACCCGCAATTTCTACAGAAGCATTGTTTATGCTATTTAAAGCTGCCTCTTTTTCTTGCGGTGTGCTGTCAGAACTATTTAAAATATTTTTTTGCTCTTCAATAATGGTTAATTGTTCTTCAAGTTGCGCTTGTGCTTCAGCAATAACACCCTGGTCGCCGCCCAATGCTTGAATTTGTTCCATTGCACTTTCTAATGAAGAAGTATTTTCCGTAATACTATTCATTATTTCGGTTACTTGCTGGTTAGTATTTTGGAAAGTTGTTTCAGCATTTTGTCCAAGAGTATTAGCATTTTCAGTATTCGTTTTTACTTCCTGATTAGCCTTGTCTCTTTCACCTGTACCAAGACTCAAGATAGCATTTATAACATTTTTAACAATTCCCCCGACAGCACTTGCAGTCTGTTGATTTCCACCCTCTGATAAAGTTTCGGCATCTCCGACCAAAGAATAAATACTATTTATAAACTGCGTATTCGAAGAGCTGCCGCCGGTTGCAGAACCGGAAGATTCAATTGATTTCAATTGACTCAATGCATTATTTAATATTGATTGTACATCTGTGCCGCTCATCTTACGTCATCTTCCTTATAATACCATCTTATATATATAAAGTATTGAAAATATACCGAATTTCGGCAACAAAAGAAATCGTTACAAAACTTCATAAAAAGCTAAGTATTTTGTGCAAATTTATAGCCACAAAGCTTATGGACACTTAGAGGATGATATTGTACAAAAGAAAAAGATAATAAAATGAGGTCAGCTGGAAAATATGGAGAATTTTACAGACAGAGAAAGAGATGTACTGCATCTGCTTCTCAAGGGTTTAAACAACAAACAAATTTCAGATGAGTTGTTTATATCAAAACACACAACAAAAGCTCATATCGCATCTATTTTCAAAAAGCTAAATGTTATCAATCGTGTTCAAGCCGCAGTTATGTGTATAAAGCTCGGTATTGACAAACAATTCAACTTAGATAGCGAATACAAAAAATAAACAATAAAAAAACAGACAGTCTGTAACAAACTGTCTGTTTTTGATTCTTTATATTAATCGTTTAACTTGGCTTTATCTTCTTCAGTAACACCCTTTATTGTAAGGTTGATTCTGCCTTTATCATCGATTTTAATAACTTTAACAATTACTTCATCGCCAATATTGACGTGCGGTTCAATTGTTTCAATTCTTTCCTGACAGATTTGCGAAATATGAACCATACCGTCTTTACCGCCGCCAAGTTCAACAAAAGCACCGATAGGAATAATTCTTACCACTTTGCCTTTTATAACCATTCCCACTTCGGGTTTAAATGTTAAATCATGAATCATTTTCTTAGCAATTGCGGCACCTTCCTGATCGTTAGAAGTTATTGTTACAACACCGCTGTCTTGAATATCAATTTCGGCGCCTGATGCTTCAATAATTGCTCTGATTTGTTTTCCGCCCGGTCCGATAACAGTTCCGATATCCTCTACAGGAATTGTCATTGTCGTAATACTCGGTGCAAACGGTGAGAGGTGTTCAGCCGGTTTAGAAATTACCTTGCGCATTTCACCTAAGATATGAAGTCTGCCTTCCTTTGCCTGAGCTAATGCACGGCGCAGAGTATCATTTGCGATACCCTTAGCTTTCATATCCATTTGAAGTGCGGTAATTCCGTCATCATTACCCGTAACCTTAAAGTCCATGTCTCCGAGGAAATCTTCTATACCCTGAATATCGGTAAGAACAACGGGTTCTCTGCCGGGTTCGGTTATCATACCCATTGCAACACCGCCTATCATACACTTAACAGGTACACCCGCATTCATTAATGCCATTGAAGAACCGCAGGTCGACCCCATTGAGGTTGAGCCGTTAGATTCTAATACATCAGATGTTACGCGGATAGTATATCCGAACTCTTCCTGAGAAGGAAGCGCCGGAACATTAGCTCTTTCAGCAAGATTTCCGTGTCCGACTTCACGTCTTCCCGGGCCTCTTAACGGTTTAACTTCGCCGACTGAGAAACCGGGGAAAATATATTTGTGCATATAAGTTTTTTCCGTTTCCGGATCAACCCCATCTAATTCCTGTTTCATGCCGGGGCCTGCAAGAGTTGCAACAGAAAGAATCTGAGTTTGTCCTCTTGTAAATACGGCTGAACCGTGAGCTCTCGGAATTACACCGACTTCACACCAAATGGGACGAACCTCATTCGGCTTTCTGCCGTCAGCTCTAACACCTTCATCAAGAATCATTGCGCGCATAATTTTCTTTTCTGCAGCCTTGAATTCTTCAGCTACAAAATCAATTCCGGTTTCTTCAATAATCTGATGTATGTAATGATCTTCCGGAAGAGCTTCAACGCGCTCCTTAACAAGCTTTTTAGCTTCTTCAAGTTTATTTTGTCTGTATTCTCTGTCAAAGTTGTGATACGCATCAAAAATCATATCATGAGCAACTTCGTCAATTATATTCTTCAGTTCTGTAGTGTCATAAGGATTTACAAATTCCTCTTTTACAACACCGCAAGCCTTTGCAAATTCAACTTGAGCATCGCACTGTTTTCTGATTTCACCTTGTGCAAACTCAACAGCTTCCATAATCTCATCTTCCGTTACAAATTTACATCCGGCTTCAACCATTATAACGCTGTCATGAGTTCCTGCCACTACAATATCCAAAGCGGATTTATCCGCCTGCTGGTGCGTCGGGTTTGCAATAAGCTGTCCGTCAAGTTTTGACACTCTGACAGCACCAATCGGGCCCTCAAACGGAGCTCCCGAAAGCATCAACGCGCAAGAAGCACCCAGCATAGCCAATGTATCCGGCTGATTTTGCTGATCATAACTGAATAATTGCGCCACTATCTGAATATCGTTTCTGTAACCCTTAGGGAACAGAGGTCTTATAGGTCTGTCTATCAGACGTGAAACAAGAATTGCCTTATCGCTCGCCTTTCCCTCGGAACGGTTATACCCGCCGGGGATACGACCGATAGAGGACATTCTTTCTTCGTAATCAATAAGCAGCGGGAAAAAGTCTATCCCGACTCTGGGTTCTTTACTTACAACACAGTGAACAAATAACATTGTATCACCGCAGCGGACAGTAACACTGCCGTTCGTTGATTTTGCGTACTTGCCTGTTTCAACGGTGACTGTTTTACCGCCGATTTCCAATTGAAAACTTTTTGTTTCCGGTACCATTTTTTCCTTCTTTCTCCGGCTGCTCGAAAGCCAGATTCTTCCATAAATATTTCATACTATAATTCATTTTGATTATAGTATAAACATAGTGAATTCGCAAAAATGGTTATGCATAAAGCGCCGAAGGTTGTTTTTCCTCTTCCGGAACAGGCTGTACGTCTATCTTTGAAAGTGTTCTTGTTGCTTTTGCGAATTTATAACTCCCCGGCGGTGTTGTTGCAGCGAGTGAAGCAGCAAAACCGGCTGATAAGCCGACTACTATACCGCCGACACTTGCAAGAATTGTTTTTACGGTTGAGGCTTTTTTGCGCATTAAAGCCACCGGAACAATTGCACCTATCATACCTCCCGCAGCAACCAGAGCACGCGATATCGTCCGTCGCTTTTTAATATCACTCTCAGAAGAATTTTCTGCCACATATTTTTGAATTTTCGGAGCCGTACTCATTATATCTTTATAAGCTGTTTCAAATTTATCCGCATCTTTTTGCGGAACACTAAGTTTTCCGGCCTCCGCACCGTCAGAATCAACTACCCTGTAAACAACTCTCCCGTTAGGAGTAGAGCCGGCTCGCTGAATATTGCCGAAAGGACTTTGTTTAAATCCGGCTGTTCCTGTATTAAATCTATCTATCATATTTCCGCCTTCACACTCTTATACTATTATATAAATAAACACAGCTGAGCGCAATAATTTGCTAGTTTGTTAATAAATGTAAAGTCCAATTTTATACCTCCTCTTAAAGACACTCTGCTGCCTCCTTGCTCTGTTATTCCGTTTTTTATTAACAGGTATGCTCCACCGGCAAACCATGTTAGAATATGTTATGACATTATCGCATGGCGGAAAAAATTTTTATAACGGATGGATGAAAAACGAAAAAACGCAATCGTTTCCTGTAATGACGGCTTCCGTCCGGTAATTTACATGATTAAAGCAACTTAAGAAGAAGCTAAAGTTTTTGAACATTAATTAAAAGGATAAAAATAATGAAAAAAGGTATAGTTTATGTAATGACAACTGCGGTTTCCGGCTTAATAAAAATCGGACAAACAGAGACAAAGAATTACAAGGAACGTATGCGGCATCTTGAAACAAACGGTTATTACAACGTTGTCGGATTAAAAAAAGCTTTTGCTGTTGAGGTAAATGATTATATTGAAAAAGAAAAACTTCTAAAAGAAATCTTTAGTAAACATCAAGTTGCGCAAAGCGAATTATTTGCACTGGATGTAGATTTGGTAAAACAGCTACTTCTGGCATTTGACGGTAAAGTTATATATCCGGAAGAAACCCAAAAAGATAAAGAATTTGAAAAAATTTCAAAAATAAGAACACAGGGGGAAAAATTCAGCTTTTACAAAAAAGGATTAAAAAACGGCGATATAATAACTTTTGCAACTGATGAATCAATAACGGCAAAAGTCGTCGGAGAGAGAGAAGTTGAATATGAAAATCAAATATGGAAACTCTCCCCCCTTACCCATAAAATTTTTGAAGAAAAAGGACAGCTTTCCGAAAGCGGAGCTTATCAAGGGGCGTACTATTTTAAATATAATAATGTACGGTTAACCAAATTACCAGATAAATTGTAGTTATAAATCTTAATAAAAGGCAAAGCATTGTTCCCTAAAAAGATTTATTTTAATACGGCAGAACTCCGGAGTCGCGTGGCAAACTGCGGGTACAATTCCTTATCAAGTAAAATTATACAGCATAAGAAAAATAAATAAAAGCTCAAAACTATATGAACAAGTAATGGATTGCATTGAAGAACCCAAAAACTATCAAGCATTAAAAGATTCCAAGAAAAAAGCTTTCAACAATTAATAGAAAAAGAATCTTATTATGTTTAATCTAAGGTAAATAAGCTATATTATTACTTAACAGAATTATGTCTGTAGATGTAGAACGCAGTAAATCAGTGATTTACCGTATCAAATAAATTTTAAAAATGGTTTATATACAAACCTTGCGAAGGCTTATATCATCTGATATCATGAAAATACGGCCGGAGCGACAGTATGAAATCAAAAAAGCTTAAACATATTACCCCGCAAAACTATCTTAAATACTACTACGATATCCCTTATGAGGGTAAAACTTCTGCCGGCAAACCATTGAGAAAACTTAAAAATATTACCTGTCCATATAGAGGCATTAAAATTATACCAACTGATAATATTAAAGGGTTTGAAAAAAATCTGGCTAAATGCCATACAGCGCTGGATGCTGTGGAACTTTTATCACTTTATCAAGAGTATATGCTCCCGACAGAAAAAGCAATGTTTGCTATATTTAAAGATTTTGCACTGATTAACCCCGATGACAATCTTCAAAACTGTCTGCAAATGATAAAAATAAATTGTCTTACAAGACTAAAACTTGAAGAAATGGAAGTATTAGATGATGTTGATAGGCTTACTAAACGACTTTCGCCAAATTCAGCGTTAAAAATCAGAACAAAAACAACAAAATGCCGGCAGATAATTATTAGCAGCTCAACTCACGACACATTTAAACGTAAAACTTTCCTGAACTCCTTAGAAGAAATTATTCCCAAAGAAAATGAAAGAGAAATTTTAAACAATATAAGAAACAAGGCTCTATTCCTTCCAACATCTGAAAGCAGCAGAAACGCATTCGTTGTAAAGTACTCTAAAAGAAGCCAGACAGAGATTATAAGGCGTATATTTATCGCATCAACCGGCTCCATAGAACATGTTACTCCGGCTTCTAACGGCGGATTGAATACGATAGGAAATTTTCTTTTAACTTCTGCAAGCGGAAACCGCTACAGAGAAAATATGCCGCTTGTTGAATATATAAAAAGACACCCTAAAATCCCCCAATATATGCAAATGTATATTGATGATATTATAAGAGAAATCCATTGCGGACACCTTCAGGGAAATGAAACATATCCTTATAAAATAAAGAAAAAGCTGTTTGAGGAATCCGACGGCAGAATTATGATAAGCCTCGGGTTATATAAATATTCGGAAGAAGATGCTGCAAAAGCAGTTGAAGCATACGAAAAGGGGATAAATATATACAAATCTTAAAATCAGTGATAGATTTACCTACAAAACTTCCAACCAAGTTTAATTTCACAAATCTTTTTATACCCATATTGCAAATAGCAGCTGATTTGGGCACCATTTTAATACGCATTCAAATTTATTCTTATTAATAAAATTCAGGGAGAACAGCTTTGCCTTGGCGGGTTCTCAGCCACATCCCATAAAAAAAAACGAGCTCGGCTTGCGCCTGCTCGCTTTATTCAGAGGGGATGGGATTCGAACCCACGGTGGAATTGCTCCCACACAACCTTTCCAAGATTGCACCTTAAACCTCTCGGACACCCCTCTTTGTTGTTTAGTTACTTAAAAAAACATTTTTCAATACTCTTTTAAGCTTCTTTTATTATACCTGACTGATTTTTTATTGTAAATATCCCGTTATCTGTAACTAAAGTTATAGATTTTTGCACAAAATAATCCTCTATTCTAATGATTTATTTTATTTCTAATATTGTTAAGCTATAAATGTAAATTAGTCTGAGAATAATAGAAAGGAATAGTATGCCAAACATTAACAAAATAGGATTTAACCCCGGTCAAAAAATTGCTAATCCGTTCAAAACATCTCGCAAATCATCAAACCCGTTTGAATTTTCAAATTTCGAAGGAAACACTTTGCCGTTTGCCGATGTTTTTGAAGGATTTGAAAACAAAACTGTCAATAACAGTAAATTAAAAATGATTACATCTTCTGTAGCAGGAAGCATGACAAAATTACGCTCCAGTATTACAGAACCTATCGTAAATTTTGTTAACAGAGTTAGAAACGGCATTTCCAATGCTTGGGATTATGCAAAAAACACTAATATTTCAGATTTAGCAGGTATGAAAGTCCTTAATGACGTTATGCAAACAGATATTGCAGATATCGGTAAAGGATTGACTTCTTCATTATCCGGTATGGGTAAGGGAATTTCTGAAAAAATGTCATTCTTAAATACCGATGTGTCAGAAATCGGTAAAGGACTTTCCACAAAATGGAATGAATTAATTAGCAAAATTCACACTAATAAAATTAATAAAGATACATCTGTAAATGAATTGAAAGCTATGTGGGAAGCTGAAATTGCAGCTTCAGCAAAGGAGGCTGCGTAATGAATAAGAATGTTGCTGAAATTATTGACGCTCTTGCAGCTCATCAAGACCATGCTTCTATTGAAGTTTTGGAAGAATTGGGAACAAATTCTCCTGATAATGAAGTCAGAGAATACACATCTCGTGCTCTGGTCAGAAAAAATATACATGATTCCCTAAAAATTGTTATTATCAATCAAGGAAAAGGTATAAATGACCTTTCACCTTCGGTTGCAATGAGTACAATAAATGAAATTCTTGCACTCAAGGATAAATCGGAAGTTATAAAAATTTTGGATGATACTATTAATATGCACTCAGATGAAGCAGTTAAAGAAAATGCCCGTTCAGTAAAATCTTTATTGGCATTAAGTTAAGACTGAAAACAAAAAAAAGGCGCCGGCTTAATAATCCGGCGCCTTTTTGATTTAGAGCAGTTTTTTCTTGTCTGTATCCGTCAAGTCTTCCAGTTCATCCGCTACAGCTAAATCTTGCTCTTCTAAAGATTCAAATTTTTCTACCGTTGTTTGTACAGCCCCATTAAGCTTAGCTTCTTGAACGCCTGGCGAAACTTCCGCCACTGCTGCAGAAACTTCATCTCCGGCAGGAGCGTTGTCAGCTTCTGCAGGTGTTCCGCCGTTTTCTATTTCGTCCAGTAAATCTTTCATTTGGTCTTCTATACCTTTATACTCGTCCGGAATACTGTACTCTTCAAGCTGTTGTGATAAATCTTCTTCGGATCCTTCGTAAGAAGTTCCGTCTTCGTAGCTATATGTTACGTTACCGTCTTCATCTTCATTTTTTATAACAGTCTTGCCTTCACTGTCAGTATAGAGCATATTTCCTTCTTCATCGGTTTTCGGGTAACCTCTGACAACAAAAACTTCATCCAAGCCCAAATATTCTTCACCGTCCAAAGTCTCATATAAAGGCTCTCCGTCTTCATCGAACATCAAGTTACCTTCTTCGTCCATACATTGTCTGAGCTCCAACCCGTTAAGAGTTGTATATCTTATTCTTCCGTCTTCGTCAGTCAACGGTATACCGGTAGTTTTTTCAAGAAAAGATGCATCGCCGCCCATACCACAGCCTTCATTATGCGTAGCTTCTCCGACAATCTCCATTATTTTGTAATTAAGTTCATAAACATCTATAGCCAACAACTGTGAACTTGACAATTCTGCACCGCTCTCCAGAAGTTGTTTTAGATATTTATACTCCGGTTCATCAATTATCGGCGCAATTGTATCCTCAGGAAGTCCGTATTTTGCGATTAATGCTTGCTGCATTTTTTGCTGATAAAAATATACCATCATTGTTATACGATTACGGAAACTTACTTCATCATCTTCAAGTCTCTTGGTAATATCTGTTCTCTGATTTTCAAAGAAAAATTCCAAAGATACACGTATAAATTCTCCGCGTCGTTCTACATAGTAATTACCTTCATTATCTTTATACAATCCGTCAACCATTGTAGGAAAATAGAACACAGCTGTTTGAGGATGCGGTTGACCTTGAACAAAACCAACGTTGAACGTAGATTCCAAATCAATTTCATTATCCACATATACATCGTTAACAACTGTTTTATTTCCGCTTTCATCAGTCTCTTCATAGAGATGCTGAACAACACCATATTGACTGTATGCCGTTGTCGCATCATGTTCTTCATCCATTGATTCAAAATCAAAATTGATATTAAAAGTAATCAAATCTGCAAGCTTCGGATTATTACGAATCAACGCCACAAGCTTATCAAGTCCAGTAAGTGTACTTACCGTTACTTCGTATCTTGTCTCTCCGGTTTCGGGATCAACAATGGCATTCATCCCGTCAACGCCTTCAATATTCAAAATATCGTCAGCAGGCAAACCGGCTTCTAATTCAAATATTGTAACATGTGCATCATTCATATAATATCCGTAGTAATCACCTTGGAATTCGCCGTCTGCAGTTATTGTACCGTTATATTCAGAATTACAGAACGCGATATTTGTACCATTTGCACACCCAATAAAACCGCCGACTCTGGCTGTTTCCTGAAGCCATGTCAACTCGTTGGTATTATCCGAATTATCACAAGTTAAATTAACATTACTTGTAGAATTATTAATAGTTATAATTGTACTTCCGGCTTCGCCGATGAAGCCGCCGGCACATTTTTCAGAAACAGTTACATTGCCGGATGCGGAACAATTATCAAATACAAGATCGTTAGAATAAGTCGAATTAACGTATCCGACAATACCTCCGGCATAATATGAAGAATTAATATTTACGTTTGAATTAACATTGGTAAAAGAACTATTTTGCGGAATAAGCTCTCCGTCATCACCCGCTATAGCATAATCAGCTATTGTACCGACAACGCCGCCGACTTTTTGGTGTCCTGTTACATCACCCGATACATTTACATTTTCAAATGTCGAACCCTTAGATGTACCGGCAACAATACCTACAGAGCCCTGATTATATGTATCAGGAGTTGTGATATTTGCATCTTCAAAACTTATGTCGCTAATTGTCGCACCATCGGTAACCCCGAAGAAACCTACATTGTTGGTATCGGTTCCGTCATCTACATTAATAGTAAGGTTTTTTACCGAATAGCCGTTACCGTTCAAAATTCCCGCAAAAGGATTTTCATTATTGCCAATCGGAACCCAATCTATCCCGGCCAAATCAATATCATTCATTAAGATATATTTGCCGCTTAAGTTTTCGGCTATAGCTATCAATTGCTGAGGGGTCTTTATAATTGTATAACCCTGCTCTATAGCTTCTTCCTCGGTCAGCTGTTTCGAAGCACCCGATTTTTCGGCTTCTTCAGCCGCCAATGCTTCTTCCGCAGCCAGAGTCTCATATTCCGTCTCAAGTTCGGCTGCTTCTGACTGAATTAACTCTAAATCAGATTTTAATTCCGCTAATTCAGTTTCCAAATTTGTTTTAAGCTCCTGTTTTTCGGCCAATTCCGTCTTAGCTTGCTCCAGAGCATTTTCGGCATTTACTTGGTTTTCTTTTGCCTGCTGCACACGAACTTCTGCTTCTTTCAAACTTTTTTCTAATTTTTCTAAGTTTGATTTTGCATTTTTATACTGGACCTGGAGAGTTTCATTTTCCGGTTCCTTAGCCACTTGTGCCGCCAGAGCCTTAACATTTCCTTGAGCTACTGACCAGGCAGCAGAAGCGCTTGTATAATTAGACATTTCGGTCGTAACTTTTCTTGTTGCCTCCTGAAGGACACTCTCCGCCCGAGTTTGGTTAGCGGTTTTAACTTCAATATCAGCATCATTTAATGAAATATTTTCCTCTTTAGCTTTGATTTCCGAGTCTTTATTTTCTTGCTCTTTTAATTTCTCCTGCCACAATTTATATAAATCCTGGCTTGAATTTCCACTAACTGATACTTCGCTCATAATAAATTCTCCTTATTAACTGATATTTCTAATAACGGTATTTTTGCATAAAACTTTAGGAAAAATTTTATTATTGTTACAAATATTTACAAAGGCGGAGAAGAAAATTCCCCTCCGCCTTTGTATAATTATATTTTATATTTTATTTACCAAGCAATAAATTAAACCCTAACTGGAAGCCGACACCTGTTCTGCCGACATTTCTGAATACGGTTTGGAAATATCCTGAAAATCTGTCAGTAAATCTCTTGGTAAAGCCGAGACCGTACTGAATATATCCTCTGTCCATATATAAATGAGGAAGCCCAACATTTCCAGCACGACCGCCGACAGCACCGTTTAAGTTATACATATACTGTAAAGTTGCATAGATGCTGAATGTTTCTTTTTCCCATATCAGGTTTAAACCGGGCGCCAAATTTATACCGTTTAAAATTCCCGACATCATACCCATTTGGCCGTATGCTGAGTGCCAATTTTGTTGTCCGAAGAAATTATATGCTAAGAATAAGTTCGGCTGCAAAACCCAGTCTCTGTGGAATCTCCAGTTGTATGCAGCTTTGGTTGCGGCACCTGCAAAGTAGTTAAAAGTATTATCCGTATGTCCGGCAACATCAAGGCTGTTATCATAAACACCGCCGTATATTAAACCTCCCAAAATAAAGTTATTCTTATACCAAGTGCCTAAGAAACCTGCCTGACCACCGTTTTGATAAGCCCCGACACCTGACCAGTATTGATGCGCGCCGTTATAGCCGATATAAGCTGTCGGCATAAATTTCCAACCGTTTCTTAATTCTTTAAGCCCAAAATCCGCACCGATTAATGTACCGTAGGCATTGTTACCGACATTACTCAAACCTTGGCTCATTTGCAAAGTTTCAAATGTTCCGTACATTTTGACCCAAAGCCCGCCGTCTTTTCTTGAATATTGATACGGTGCGAACTGCGGCATTGTAGCTGCATATCTGTTTGCCATTATACCGGAATATGCAACTCCACCGTCTTCGTCTTTAAAACTCGGAAGAAGCATTGAATGATTAAACAACATATCGTCAATTGCAAGTTGGTTCATCCATTGAGCCAAAGTTGTTACTTGACCTCTGTATACCGGCGCATCAAATCTTGTAAGATTTAAAGTATAAGTTCCGGTCGTTCCGCCGTGATTGTTTAACTGATACCAGCCGATAGGAGTATGAACTTCTTTCTTTGTAGCAGTGAGCGATACCGTATCACTTATAGTATTATATTGGAAAATATTATCAAGAGTTATATCTCTGTCAATCGGTGCATCCCATCCGTAAATATCGCCTCCGAGAGTCCAATCCGCAATATTAATGGTTCCGGCATTCCCGTCCGCCGTTGTAAGAACATTACCTATAAATTTGTCTGTTCCGTGTTCTCCGGCGGCATTACTTCTGCCGTAAACATCAATTGTAAGATCCGCTTGATTATCCCTTGCAGTAAGAATTCCTGCTCCATCCGCACCGCCGATATTCATATTATCAATGTTATAGTTACCGATACTTGAATTCATTGCAGCCAGAGTACCGGAAATATTTAAGTTATCAAGATGGTTAATTCCTCCTGTTCCGCCGGGAGTTGCCGCAAATGTGGAAGAACTGTCGACATTTATATCACCTCCGGTAATACTTGCAGCATCTCCGGTTGATAGAACAGAACCGTTAATCAGGTTCAGAGAGCCTTCGCTTTGTGAATAATATGGAAGTGTTCCGTCATTTAAGGTTGATGTGGTACCGGTTGTTGCAGAGAAGTTATCAAACGTAATATTCCCGCCGGATAATGTCAAATCTCCGGCGTAAGTATCACCTTGATTAAAGTATGCTGTTGAAGCGGTCTCTATATTTAAATTTCCCTTATTTGTAATATTAATAATTGCACTATCTACAATATCTCCGGTAAAATTCAGAATTGTATTATCAGCGCCGTTTCCTACATTCAAAGTTCCTACAATATCATTACTGTTACCTGATATGCTCAGGTTATTTTCTCCTTGTGCAACATTTATAGTACCGCCAAGTCCGGCTTGTTGATTTTCAATTGTAAGAGAAGATGAATTTTTAAGATCTATTTGACCGTTATTTACAATATTATCAACCGTATCATTTGCACCGTTAATAACTCTGTAAATGTTGTGATTTTCAATTTGAGTTGCATTTAATTCTGCATTCGCACCGTCATTTGTAAATATTCCATAATTTGAAAGCGAATCACCGCTTATATTAAACTTATTTTGGTTAGTAACACTACCTTGATTTACAAAGTCACCGGTTATTGTCATTGTTCCGGCATTAGTTACTGCCGCACCGTTATCTACAGTAAAATCAGTAACATTAATTTCCCCATTATTTTGTCCCGTACCGGAAACAATGGAGATTTCTCCCGAACTACTATTATCAGTAATAGTTCCTTTGTTAACAAAGCTGGCTGAAGTTTCTATAGAACCGGAATTATCTAAGGTTCCGCTAATGGAAACATTATCTTGTACTATTGTACCGGAATTTGAACTTCCGCTGTCAGCAGTTATAACAAGAGAATTATTATCGCTGCCAACTGTACTTTCCTGAATTGCCCCTGAATTGGTAAAAGTACCGGATGCATTAATAGTACCGTCATTTGAAATTGTACTGCCTGTACTATTTGAAAAAGATGTTTCTGCAGTAATTGTCGCACCGCTGTTATTTGTAAGACCGTTTGTTACGGAAATAACCGCCTGCTCTATATTTCCCGAGTTCGTACCGCCGTTTGCTATGTTTAGAGCTCCTGTTGTCGTATCATTATTTGTAATTGAAGCGTAGTTTATAAAAGTACCGTTTGAAGTAATTGTACCGGTATTAGTAAATGATGATGTCTGACCGGTTGTACCGATTGTAACATTATTCTGTGTAATATTACCCGAAGAACTGCCGCCGTTATTAATATTCAGAGTCCCTGAAGCACCATCCGTTCCGCCGGTTATATTTCCCGTATTTGTAAAAGTTCCGTTGGAAGTAATTGTTCCCTGATTATCAAGAGTTGTTGCGGAATTTGAAAAACTCGTACCCGTTGTTATAGAAGCACCGCTGTTATTGGTAAATTGGCCTCCTGATATTGAAACCGTATCTTGAGTAATGGTTCCGGAATTTGAACTTGGGTTTGTTGCATTTATACTGAGTGAACTATTATTACTCCCCGTAGCACTTTCCTGTATTGTACCGGAATTCGTAAAAGTTCCCGTAACATCTAAACTGCCGTCGTTTGTAAATGTAACTCCGGAATTATTCGAGAAACTTGAATTTGCATCGATACTGCCGGTATTGGAGTAGTTGCCCGATACACTGATAACATCTTGTTCAATACTTCCGGAATTTGAGCCTCCAGATATATTTGCAATACCGGCTCCGTCAATTGTCGTATAATTTGTTATAGCTCCTGTTATTGAACCTGTGTTAGTAAAAGTCAATTCCGTAGAACCGGCAGAACCGAGAGTTATATTCCCTTGTGTAATAGAATTACTGTTTGCACCTAAAGATGTTCCGGTCGTAAGCCCATCCCCGCTTACAGTCAAGTTTCCAGTTCCCTCAATGGTTGTATTATTCTGAATTGTTTGGGTAACAATAGAATAATTATTGGTTACGTTACCGCTATTTGTAAAAGCCCCGCTTGAAGTTAACGTATCGCCATCAACCGTAAGACTCCCCGCCGACTCTACGGTAATACTATCATACGTACCGGTATGCGATTCCGTACCGGTTACGGTTAAGTTATCAGCATAAACCAAACCTGATGACATTGCACCTATTAGTGCAGTTACACACAACAGTGTTCTCAAATCTCTCTGCATTATTACAACTCCAATTCTTAATTCCATTTTAAGTATAACAAAAAAATAATTTTTTATGTTTTTATTAAAATTTTGTTACAAGAAGAGGATGCGGGGAAAGTCGAAAAATGACATGCGTGAGCGGAATAGGAGCCAACCCTTTCTGTGATACTTTCAAGTTTTTAGTTTATACTACAAGCAAAATTTTTTACCCCTGAAACCGTTCCCAAGAGTTTATAAAAAACAGATATTTTTATTAATATTAAAAAGGCGGAGCCGGCAGTAAACCGGCTCCGCCTTTAATTTTATTCTAAAATCAACCTACACATTACCGTAGTAAGCATCAATGTAGATTTTCTTGATGTCTGACATCAAAGGATATGCAGGGTTAGCACCTGTGCATTGGTCGTCGAAAGCCAATTCAACAAGTTCATCCAGGTTATCCATAAATGTTTGTTCATCAACACCGAAGTCCTTGATAGATTTTGGTAATTCAATCTTATCCATCAATTCGTCAACGGCTTTAAGAAGCAATTCGACTTTTTCGTCATCGTTGTTTCCGCCCAAGCCCAACTCGTCAGCAATCTGGCCGTATTTAGCCTTAGCATTCGGGAACTTGTACTGCGGGAAGATTGCTTGTTTGTGCGGAGCATCAGATGAATTGTATTTGATAATTTGTCTGAATAACAACGCATTAGCAACACCGTGCGGTACATGGTACATTGCACCGAGTTTGTGAGCCATTGAGTGGCACAATCCTAAGAAAGAGTTAGCAAATGCCATACCTGCAATTGTAGCTGCATAGTGCATTTTTTCTCTTGCAAGAGGATCATTAGCGCCTTCTCTGTATGATCTTTCTAAGTATCTGAAGATTAACTTAGTAGCTTCTAAAGCATTTGAGTTAGTGAAGTTTGTTGCCATATTAGAAACATAAGCTTCAAATGCGTGAACTAAAGCATCGATACCTGATGCTGAAGTCAAGCCTTTAGGCATACCGTCTACGAAGTTCGGGTCAACAATTGCCATATTCGGAGTCAAAGCGTAATCAGCGATTGCGTATTTTACGTGAGTTTCATCATCTGTAATAATAGCAAACGGAGTTACTTCAGAACCTGTTCCAGATGTGGTCGGAATAGCAACCATTGTAGCTTTCTTTCCTAATTCAGGAATAGAGCAGATTCTCTTTCTGATATCCATAAATCTCATAGCGATATCTTCGAAGTTTGTATCCGGCTGTTCATACAATAACCACATAATCTTAGCAGCATCCATCGGAGAACCGCCGCCGACAGAGATGATTACATCAGGTTCAAACGGTCTTAAGATAGCCATTGCCTGATCGATTGTAGATAATGTAGGATCCGGTTTAACATCAAAGAATACTTCGTGTTCAATACCAATTTCATCAAGAACGTTAGTAATTGTATTTACTGCACCTGAATTGAATAAGAATCTGTCAGTTACGATAAATGCACGTTTTTTACCGGCAAGTTCTCTTAATGCTAAATCAGTAGCACCTCTCTTGAAGTAAACTTTTGAAGGAACCTTAAACCATAACATATTTTCTCTCCTTTCAGCAACAGTCTTGTAGTTCAATAAGTTTTCAACGCCGATGTTACCTGATACAGCGTTTTTACCCCAAGAACCGCAGCCGAGTGAAAGTGACGGTTCAAGTCTAAAGTTATATAAGTCACCGATACCGCCTTGTGATGACGGTGAGTTGATTAAAACTCTGCAAGTAGGCATCATTTCAGAATATCTGTCGATTCTGTCTTTTTTACGTTCATCGGTATAAAGTACAGAAGTGTGGCCTGCACCGCCTCTGATTACAAGGTGATGAGCTTTTTCGGCAGCATCTTCAAAATCGGATGCTCTGTACATTGTAAGAACCGGTGATAATTTTTCTCTTGAGAACGGATCTTCCCAATCAACTTCCGGTCTTTCAACAAGAAGAATTTTTGCATCTTCAGGAACTTCATTGCCAAATCCTGCAAGTTCTGCGATTCTGTGCGGTTTTTGACCGACAACATCCGGATGCGCGGTTCCTCTCTTAGGATCGATAAGAGGAAGGTCGATTAATTTTTGCTTTTGTCCGTCATTTACAAGGTAAGCACCTCTGTATAAAAATTCGTTCTTAACTTCTTCATAAACACTGTCAACAACGATAACTGACTGCTCTGAAGCACAAATCATACCGTTATCGAAAGATTTTGACATAAGAATTGAAGATACAGCCATTTTAATATCGGCAGTTTCATCAATAACAGCCGGAACGTTACCGGGACCTACACCTAAAGCAGGGTTGCCTGAAGAGTAAGCTGCCTTAACCATGCCGGGACCGCCTGTAGCAACGATGCATGCGATTGACGGGTGCTGCATTAAAGCGTTTGAAAGTTCAATAGATGGAACATCAATCCAGCCGATAATGTCTTCCGGAGCGCCTGCTTTAACAGCTGCTTCTAAAACAATTTTAGCCGCTTCTATTGTACATTTTTTTGCTCTCGGGTGCGGTGAGAAGATAATACCGTTTCTTGTTTTAAGAGCAATTAATGATTTGAATATTGCAGTAGAAGTCGGGTTTGTGGTAGGAACGATACCTGCTAAAACACCTAAAGGTTCAGCAACAATTTTAATTCCGTTAACTTTATCTTCTTTAATGATTCCGCAAGTTTTTGCGTTTTTATGTTTGTTGTAAATGTATTCTGAAGCAAAGTGATTCTTAATAATCTTATCTTCTAAAATACCCATTCCGGTTTCTTCAACAGCCATTCTTGCAAGCGGAATACGGGCTTTATCTGCAGCTGCTGCTGCAGCTTTAAAGATAGCATCAACTTTTTCCTGTGAAAAAGTAGCAAAAATCTTTTGAGCCTTGTTAACTCTTGAGATTAAACCTTCTAATTGATCAAGTGTTTCAACTACATTTGATGCATTTAGAGATTTTTCTAAAGCGTCAACGTCTTTCTTTGTTTTCGTTGTCATACTGAAATCTCCTTTTTTGTGTACGGCTATACCAATATTGCAACACAAATTAAAAACATTGTCAATAAAAGGATAGAGGGGGATTTTAGGAATAAAGTTTATATACATTAGTCTAAAAATCAAGCCACTAAAACAATTTAGCTAGTGTAATTGTTACACTAGATATCGTCTGATAATAAAAAGCTTAATAAAATCTTTATATTTTATTCCGAAAACAAAACACCAAATTTTTAACAGAATTAAATACCATTGGAAACCTGAGAGCCGGTGCGTTTTTTCAAACTGTATTTAACCAGGCCGTTAACTATTGATTGCGGCAATTTAGAAACAAGAGAGGCTAAAAAAGCATCACATCCGACCGTATAAGATAATTTCGGATTTTTCGCCCGATCTGCTTTTAGGATTACATCTACGACTTTATCGGCAGAAAGCCCCTTTTTCCCGTTTTTCTCCGCATTTGATATCAAAAAACGCATCTCTTTTTCATACCCTTTACAGTTATCAAAATATTTTGAATTCTCATCAATAGATTTTTTCCATAAAGGAGTCGCAATAACCCCGGGTTTTATTGAAACAACTTTTATATTTCTTTTATTTTCTATTAAAAGCAGGTTAAAAAACATATCCAAACAGCGTTTAGAAGCGCAATACGGCGCAATAAAAGGAAATATTCCGTAACTTGCCATAGAACTTATGTTAATAATTTTTCCGTTATCCATAGCGGAAAGTAAATTCTGTGAGAATTCCAAATGTCCGAAAACATTGACATCAAATTGTCTTTTTATTTCGCTGATTTCGATTTTCTCAACCGGACCGGCAACAACGCACCCTGCAATATTCACTAATGTATCAATTTTGGTACATTTTGATAACAAATATTCAGAAGCAAGTTTTATAGTTTCAGGTCTTGTGTAATCAATATAAAAAGGATAAATATTCGGAGAAATTGCTCTTAGTTCATCCTCATTATCTTTATTACGGTAACCTGCAAATACAACATTGTCATTTGCGATTCTTTCAAGCAGCGCCCTT
Organism: Candidatus Gastranaerophilales bacterium; assembly: GCA_944323325.1. Classification (GTDB taxonomy): domain Bacteria; phylum Cyanobacteriota; class Vampirovibrionia; order Gastranaerophilales; family Gastranaerophilaceae; genus CAG-196. The sequence goes on along the minus strand of CALUSF010000002.1, from coordinate 15,236 downwards.
CCGATACCGGACGCAGAACCCGTTATTACATAAGTCTTAGTCATCTTCCAGAGGTCTCATAATCAAAATTGTAGAAATATTAACCTGTATAAAACCATACGATTCAATTTCTTTCTGCGGAGTAAGCTTTGATTCCATAGTACAATCCTTAACTGCAATAAAATGCTTATTTGTATTCAAAACTTCCGATAAGAGTCTGTTTCGCTTTCCGATTTTCGGCATGAATATATAGCCTTTAATTATATATTCCGCTGTCTCTATATAAACCTTTTCCCGCCAGGAAGAAGTTGTTAATTCTAAAATTTCGTTATTTTCCATTTATTTATTCTCCGTATTTGGTTTAGTATTCAAAGTTTAGAAGAATTTTAATTCGTATATGCTCGTATTATTATATATATTTTTTTACTTCTTCTAAACTCCTCAACTTCTAAACTTCTAAACCTTTTGCCCCTTCCTAGCTCATGTAAGACTGGAACAGCGGTAAGTACAGGGCCAGCGCCATTACAAGTACGATACTTCCTATTACAATAAGCATGATAGGTTCAATCATCTTAGTTAATGTATCTATAACTCCGTCCAGAGTTTTATCCAAGAAGTTAACACCCTTTTCAAGCATATCACCTAAACGACCGGATTGTTCACCAGTTGCAATCATAAACAGCAGCATCTTTGGAACAATTTTCGTGGACTTTAACGCCTGAGACACCTGCAAACCTTGCTGTACTTTGACTATCGCCCCACTCATCTTGTTTCTTAATACAGAGTTAGTTAACGTAATAACGGCAAGGTGCAAACAGTCAACAATCGGAATACCTGCTTCATAAGAAACGCTCATTACTGACATAAAGTTTGAATAATTAGAGTATAATATCAAATTATTTAATAACGGCACCTTTAAGACAAATTTATCAAGAATATTTCTTGCCGGCTGCCAGTTAATTACAACAAACACAAATGCTATAAATGCTACTATAAACAGCGGAATTGTATACCAGTATACCTTCAGATAATCCCCTGCGTTTATCATGATTGATGTAATAAGAGGCAGCGCTTTTTCCTGCTGCTCAAACATTTCTTTAAACGCAGGAAATACAAATACCAGCATGATAATTGTAATTATAAATGCCAAGACTACAACAAACATCGGGTACATAAGCGTTCCGATAACTTTGGCCTTAATATTAGCCTGTTTGGTAAGCAAATCTTTAATACGACCAAGAGTTTTTTCCAATTCACCGGACTCTTCACCGGCTTTTACAAGACCGATAAAAATATATCCGAAAACCTGAGGATAACGTGCCAATGTATCAGCAAAGGTCGAGCCGCCCATAATCTGTGTTTTCAATATTTTAGCAACATTTCTGATTTTTGCTCTGGCAGCTTCCTGTTCCATAAACATTAATGATTCTACGGCCGCAATACCTGATGTTAATAAAATTTGAAGCGTTGAAATAAAATCAATTTTTTCACTCAAACTTAAATTGCCTATACGCGCGGCTTTTTTTGCTTTTGCATCGGTAAATTCATTGATATTGGTAGGAACAAGCCCCATTTTACGAATAATATCCTTGGCATCTTTTAAATTAGATGCCGTTATTTCGCCCTTTACGACTTCTTTTCCTTGTTTTAGTGCAGTATAAGTGTATATTGGCATATAAACCTCTTTTTCCTGTTATTAATCGCTCGCATAACCCAATACCCTTATAAACTCGCTGGTTGTTGTTATACCGTTCACAATATGATTCAGACAGGAGTATTTAAGGGTTTTCATTCCGGCTGCAACAGCTGCTTCTTCTATTTCAATATCATGCGCACCTTGAGCAATAAGTCTTTTTATTTCTCTTGTAATCGGCATGATTTCATATATACCTAAACGTCCGGTATAACCTAAGTAACCGCATTCTCTGCAGCCTTTTTTCTTGTATAACTTTGTTTTTAATAATTTTTGTTGAGCCTCAGGGCTCGTTGTTATGTGTTTTACTTCTTCTTCCGTGGGGAAATACCCTTCTTTACACTTATCACAAAGTCTTCTCACAAGTCTTTGTGCAATAACGCCCGTTAAAGTCGAAGAAACAAGATAATCTTTTGCCCCCATTTCAATTAAACGCGTAACCGTTGCCGCAGCCGAGTTTGTGTGCACGGTGCTCAACACAAGGTGACCTGTAAGAGCTGCCGAAATAGCAACCTCCAGAGTTTCAAAGTCACGAATTTCACCGATTAATATAATATCCGGGTCTTGTCTTAATATTGCTCTCATACAGGATGCAAATGTAATATCGGCCTTGGGGTTAACCTGAGACTGGTTAATTCCTTCCAGTTTAATTTCTATAGGATCCTCAATTGTAGTAATATTAACATCTTCTTTGTTTAAAGATTTTAAAATCGTATACAATGTAGTAGTTTTACCTGAACCGGTAGGACCGGAGGTCAAAATAATACCGTTCGGACACTGAACCATATCGTGAATCTTTTTAATATCCTCTTCGGAAGCTCCGGCAATTACCATCTTGTCACCTGCAGCCTTTAAGCTTACTGCCGGTGCCAAAATACGAATTACAACTTTTTCTTTACCGGATACCGGCAATGTATTTATACGAAAGTCGTACATTCTGTCATTGTATTTTATTGAAAAAGTACCGTCCTGCGGCCGTCTGTGTTCCGCAATATTCATCCTTGCAAGAACTTTAAAACGGGTTATTACCGCTTGTTCAATACTGCCGGGAATTTCTAAAACTTTTTTTAAGATACCGTCAGAGCGAACTCTTACAACATAATAGCCTAACCTTGGCTCTATATGAATATCAGACGCCTTGGCATCAATAGCGTCAGTAATAATCTTATATACAAATTTTGCAACATTACCGCTTGCATCACGAAGCTCTTTTTCAACCTGAGTCCAAAGAGACTCTTCTGCATTATATTGAGCGGTTTCTTCTTCTATACTTTGAATTATTCGCTCAGTTTCTTTGGCAGCCTGCTCACTTTTTTTTTGCATAAAGTATTCCTTGAGATACATATCGTACTCATGATACGGAATACAATATACATTCAAAGAACGCCCCGTTGATAGAGATATTTCGCGAATAGTATATCTGTCTAACGGATTAACCATTGCAACAGCAAGCTTATCGCCTTCCATTGACATAATAACGGTTTGCTTCTTTTCCACAAAATCATCCGGAAGCAGTTTTAATATAGATTTATCAACTTTTATATTTGATTTGGAAACAACATTACAACCGTATTTTTTTTGCAAATAAGAAACCAGCCTGTCATAAGAAAGATATTCTTTATCAAAAAGTACCGCATCTAACGGAATATCTTTTTCTTTTGCAATTTCTGTGCATTCATTTAACTGTTCACGCGTAATCCAGCCGATACTTATAAGCATTTCTTCAGGCGTAGGCTCTTCCGGAACATCTTTTTGAGCGTCTTCGTTACTTTGCTCTATGTCCGGCGTAACGGCATTAAATATCTCATCAAAGTCATTGGCCGGAAGCGGAATCAATTGCGGAGCAAACCCTTGATATTTATCACGTATTATTTTTTCAACTTGTTCTCTTGATGACGCATTAGCCCTGTTTAAAATTACATAGAATTTATCCTGTTTTTTGTCAACTGGAATAAAACCTGATGTTTTCATCAGGTTTAATTCAAAGTCTTTAAGATATTCTTTTCTTATACTGTTTTTTAACTTTTCCAGTTGATTAGACATAGACTAAATATCCGCAACAGCACCTTCATTATCATTAATTATTTTAGGTGTAATCATTATAACCAATTCACTCTTAGATTTTGTAGTAACAGTCGATCTGAAAGCTGAACCGATAATCGGCAAGTCACCTAATACAGGGATTTTTCTTACTATCTTCATATCATCTTCCTGAATCATACCACCAATAACAAGAGTTTCCCCGTCTTTGATTCTTACGTTTTTCAAATCAAGGTTTCTTCTGCTAAGCAACGTTGCCTGCAAATCTTCACCTTCACCGCTTTCGCTCGGGGTTGTAACCTGGTCTGCAACAGTAGAGTACTCAGGTTTAACATTCAACGTTACATAGCCTTCAGGAGAAATGAAAGGTGTCAAAGCGACTTTAATACCCTGGTCTTCACCGATTGTATAAGTTCTTTGAACGGCACCTGTCGTACCCGCACCAACGGCAGTAGTAGATAAGAATTCAGATGTTACTTTTTCTACGTAATCCTGAGTTAAGTCAATTACGGATTCCTGACCGTTAGTAATTAATATCTTAGGATTAGCAAGGACTCTTGCTTTTCTGTTTTCAACCAAATAATTCATTGTCCAAGAGATATATGTAGCACTTCTTGCCGGAATATATTTAGTAGTAGCTTCATCCGAACCGTTTTCATAGACCTGAATCGGAACATATTGCGGTGAATTTGAACGACCGCCGCTTACGCCGGAAGAACCATTAAAGCTTACAAACCAGTTTGGTGAATTTATACTCCAAACGTTGCTTAATGTTTTGCTGCCTTCTTCGTTAAGTTCTACAATAGAAACTTCTAAATACGCTTGAGGCTGCTTAATATCATTAGATGCAATAAAGTTTTCAATCATTTTCATTTGAGCTTCAGAACCGCCCATAAGTGTTATTGTACCTCTTTGCGGGAAATATGAAATTGACAAATTCTGTACATCAAAAGGCGCCGCAACAGAGCTTTGTGCAGACGAAGTTACCGTGCAAGCAACAACGCCCTCGCCTAATTTCATTTCTGTGCCTGAAGTTGAAGACGCTGCGCCGCCGGTGATAATACCTGCCGCACCCCCTGTCGTCCCCATGCCGGGAGTTGGCGGTGCAAACCCGGTGTCACCGCTGGAATTATCTTTAGAAGTACCGGAACCTCGGGACGGCAATAGCATGTTACAAATCATATCAGCCATTTCCGCAGGTGTAGTGTGGTTCACAGTAAAAGTCTTGGTCAAAGGTTCTCTATCCAATTGTTCAATTACCTTCTGCACAATTGCCGCATCAGACGGCATACCAAAAACTATAATCTCATTGGTAGCAGAGTTTACCGTAGCGGCATCCACGCTCGAAATCCCCGCCCTTTTCATTCCAAAAACATTTTTATTTAAAAATGATGCTATTTTAGCAGCATTTACATACTTAACAGGAAATACCATCATCTCTTGTTTTGAAAATGTTGCATTATCCGCATTATCTTTTGCAATAACCACCATTGTATTATTCTGAGTATAATAATTTAATCCCGCTACCTGCAGCACTAAATTAAAAGCATCATTAATAGGCATGTCTACCAAATCGAGCGTTACTTTTCCTGAAACGGAAGAGTGAAATACTACGTTCATACCCGCTTTATCGGCAAACATTCTTAAGACTTGTTTTACATCAGAATCTCTAAGAGACAGTGTTACTTTGTCATTTTTGTCGGTAAGCTTTACGTTACTCGACAACATCATCGCGTTTACATAATAAGGAGCAGCCGCATCCTCTGCCGCTGTTACCATCCCGGAAGGTGCCGCAAACACCAGCAATAAAGCTGCCGATAAAAATCTTTTTATATGATTACATCTCATCTTTTTTCTCCTCCGAATTTTTTACTTAGATTTGAAACTTCATTATGATTTACAGTACCTTCGGTTAAAATCTCGCCAATACCGGCCTTATATACATTGTTGCCCAGCTTGACGGTAACACTGTCCTGTACAATATCCATAACCTTATAATTATTTACAGTATCACCCTTTTTAACAAGATAATCACTGCCTTCAATATTTAATATTGCCGACGGACTATATTTGTCATACAAAATACCGGATACAATTGTATCCATAACTCTTGCGGCATCAGAAGCCTCATTTACCATTTCAGGCGGTTCCACCAAATCAAATTTAGGAACCTCAATTACGGTATCATCGCCAATATTTCTATATGGCATAAACGGATTCGGATTTACCGTTCCTGTCGGAATAGAAATCAAATCCTTCTTTGTTGAAGCCGCCGCTATAGGCGTTGATGCCAAAGCCACCATGCTGCCGTCTTCCGGCAGTATATTATCACTAAGCCGACCGAACGATGTTACAACATAAGCAGCAGAAGCCATGACACACAGCAAACAAGCTCCTAATAATACCCGTTTGGAAAATTTACGATTTCTTCCAAGAGTATTAGCAACAATCTCATCAACAGTCAGACTGTCCACTACACTAACTCTCTTTTCTTTCTTCTTCATATAACTGCGCATATCTACTCTAAACTTTTTAACTAAAATTTTCTTGTACTACTTAATATACAGCATCTGCAAATATTATAAATCCTATGTTTATACTATTCTGCTCTACTTCCTATTCATATTTGTACATATAGTACATACTTATTATCATACTTATATAATCATACCATAATTTCCAGATAATGCAATTCCCAATTTTTTATTCATATTTTACAAAAGCATATGCATTAAAGTCCAACGAACCAAAAATTATTTTCACAAATTTTTTATCTCCCGGAATCAATCTTACAAAATCTATTGTTTCCTCATCAAAGTCATCGCTGGTTTCTCTTGCCTTGACCTTTCCTTTTAAGTATTGAGACTGATAAAATAACAGATAAATATTATTATCCTTATCACGTTCCCCGAATATATTATAAAAACCTTTCTCCAAAGAATTACCGTCAATCAAAAGATTAACGGGAACATTTAATAAGAGCCCCTCATCATTTTTTTTCAGCTCTTCTTGTGACGGAATTTCTGCAGTGGGTTCAAGCCCGCCGTGCAAGCTGGTTCCGCCGCCGCTTATCTTTTTTATTTTCTTTTTGCGCTGTTTTTCTTCTTTCTTTTTTTGATTTGACTGCAAAGCATCTATTGCTTCTTCAAATTCTTTATTAGTAATTGATTTCTGACCGTCCCAGGCTCTATCTATTCCGGAAAAATCGTCCCATTCATCACTAAAACAAACCGGCACAAAAAATAATAACATAAATAATATAAGCGAAAGCTTTCTCATAATAACAATATATAACTAAAAATTTATAAAAGTAAATAAAAACTTTTACTTTTACACGATATCATGTATAATAATGTTAAAGAGAGAGTATAATGACTGATTCTAACCTGATTATTATTATTGTAGCTTTTGTGGTTGCAATTATAGCCATATATATATTGTATTCTATAATTCTGTTTCAGGGGAGTTCCTCCGGAAGAGGGGACGAACTTCAGCTTTCCATGAAAAATATTTTGGCACAGGTTGAAGATTTGTTTAACAAGAAAGAATACGCCCTTGTACAACTTCTCGCCACAAAGTATCTGGACAGAGTACCCGGGCACATTGAAGTAAGAATTTATCTTGCAAAAGCGTACTATGAAGATAAGAAATATAATCAAGCCATAAAACAATGTTCCATAATATTAAAGAAAAAGAATAACAACATTGAAACACGTCAGGTACTTGGTAACTGTTACATAAAAAAACATCTGCCGCTCAAAGCCATAAAAGAATTTGAAGCGATTTTTGAACATAAAAAAACTGATAAACAGGTTGTAAGAACTTTAGCAGAGCTTTACAAAGAAACAGATCAATTATACTCAGCAATCGGCGTTTACGAAATACTCTCCGACTTAATGGATTTGGATGAGGATGTTGCCGATGTTCAATCAATACTTGCAGAATTAAACGAAGAAGTACATGACTATCCGGCAGCATTTGAAGCGTATAAAACGCGTCTCGGGATTTACCCCAACGATGTAACAACAAATCGTAAACTTACCGAATTGTACATAAAAATAAAAAATTATCCGGTTGCAATAGAAACCCTGCATTATATGTTAACATTTGTAACAGATGCAAAAACTCTTTTATGGATATACGAAACTCTGGTTACTTTGCATGTTGAATCAGAAGATTACGATAAAGCGATAGAATGTTCCGAAAAACTTCTGGATATACAAGGCTCTGACAAGTTTAAAGTTCGTAATGACATTGCCACCTTTAATATTAAACTACAGAGAATAGGAGAAGGAATTTCAATACTTGAAGATTTGGCAATGATGTCACAGAATGGATTTGATGTAACTTTAGAACTTGCCGATGCATATATACAAACCAAAGATTACCAAAAAGCTCTGGAAAAATATAATGTTCTTTTAGATAAAGCGACGCCCAAAGAAGCAAAAACCGTTAATCTGCTTCTTTGTGAATTATATATCAATTGGGCAATAGACATGGCAAATCAAGAGAAATATGATGAATCTTTTGAACTGCTTAAAAATGCAACACAATATAATGCCATAAATCCGGAGATTTATTATAATGTTGCCGAAAATTATTACAAATTAAGAAACTACACAAATACGGTAGAATCTGTTAATAAAGCAATTGAATATGATAAACAAAATGAGCACAAAGCTAAATATTTGCTGCTTTTGTCAGAGGCACACCACCAATTGGGAAATTTCTTTGAAGAAAAGAAAGCATTGACTGATCTTTTAAAATTTGACGAAAAAAATCCTTACGGTCTCTACCGAGTCGGCATAATGTATGCAGCACAGCACGACCTTAAAAATGCCGAAGAATCTTTCAAAAAAGCTATAATGTATGACCCTACGCTTATTAAAGCAAAATATAATCTGGCTCTTTTATATGAAAATAATAACAGGGATAAAGCAAAAGAGCTGTATATGGAGGTACTTGAGCAGGATCCGTCGTTTGAAGAAGCCAAAAATGCTTTGGCAGACTTGTCAACATCGGATTTCTTCTAAACATCTTCCGGTATATATATAACTGTATCCGAAAGATAATCCCTGACCTCTGAGGCGGAAGAAAATCTCGGAACTATTCTTTGATAGTCCTGAATAACAGAGATAATATCGTCCACGGACATTTTAATAATTCTTCTTCCGCCTGATTCTATAATTCTTGCCATATAACTTTCCTTTTTTATTTTATACCTATGTTATCGGCAAAAAATTTCTAAACTTTAGCAAAATCAAGCATTTACGTTAGGAAAAACATTTCCGTTTTGAATATAAATTTCAAATTCCTCATTAATATTCACGCTTGCCGCAGTTATAATATAATCCTCAAAATGAAGCTTCCTGAACTTCTGAGCGGGTTTTCCGAGTTTATACTCAGCTTCATATTTTGTCCATTCATTGTAAAACTCTTCTAAAGTATTACACTTAAATCCCATTCGTCCGGAAATTTCTTCAAAATTTCTGAGCTTTATTTTTTCAATATCAATACCGCAGTCGTAATCCGAAAAACAAAGCGCAATATAATCTTCGCAGTGACTTATACTAAAAAATTTTTCTCTGCATTTTAAAAACGGCTTTTTGCCGTTGAATACAATTTCTCTGTTCTCAATGCCGTAAAACTCCCTTAGAATTCTATCCGTCATAAGATAAGACAGGCAATGCTGGTTCCATTTTTTTGCATCCGAAATTTCTTTTTTCTGAAACTCTTTCAAAAGCTCTTTATGTACGTTATCGGCATCAATAACTTCAATAATAAAAATATCCATAGACTAATATTAGCACAAAAGAACAAATTAACATCTATTCTCTGAAAGAAAGCTCCGGCAAAGATTTTTTAAGAGTCGATTTAAGATTTGCAATCTGAGCTTCAATATTATCATCAGTCATCGTAGCATTTGCATCCTGCATTCTGACCCTGAAAGCTACTGACTTAAACCCGTCTTGAATGTGCTCGCCCTGATATACATCAAAAACTTCGCACCCTTTAAACACTTTGTTATCAATTCCTTTTTTAATAACTTTTTCCAGATCATCCCATGTAGTTACCGAAGGAACAATAACCGCTACATCTCTTTGAACTTCCGGAAATTGCGGAAGCTTCTTAAAGCGGGTAACGGATTCATTAACAGCAGAAATAAACATATCCATATCCAGCTTAAACAAATATGCATCCTGATTTAATTTCAGCTTGTTTTTTAATTCCGGATGCAATTCTCCGTAATATCCGATTATTTCAGGTTTTTTACCCAAAAGAGTAAGGACTGCGGATTTATAAGGATGCAGACACTTGTGAGATTCCGCAAGCGGCGAATCCGCAAGAATTGAAATTTTTATTCGTCTTGTAAGCCCGAATTCTTCCAAAAGTTTATCAACAATTCCCTTAACCGTATAAAAATCTACGGCACCGGTATCCTGCCAATGAGAATTTTGTATATTACCGGTAATAACTCCGGCAATAACCTGTGTTTCTTTTACACCTGAATTTTTTTCATCCGGCTGCCCAATTTTTATATAACTTCTTCCGATTTCATATCCCCAGAAGTCTTTTTGTCCGTTATCATAATTATATTTCATACAATTTAACAAACTTGCAATAAGCGTTTGTCTGAGCATGGTAAAATCTTCCGATGCGGGATTTTCCACATATACAGCCGCATCTTTGTCATAAGGAATATTAAACTGCTTCAAAAGCGGTTCGCCTATCAGCGACGAAGTTTGCAATTCATTTAACCCTATAGCGCGCATTATCGAGTGAATTTTATTAATAACTCTTTCTGTTGCCGTTATTTCCGGAGTACCCGATCTTCCCGGCAAGGTCGGCGTTATTTTGTCATATCCGTTTATTCTTGCAATTTCCTCTATCAAGTCGACTTCGCGACTAACGTCGCCAACTCTGAAAGACGGCACTTCCACCCTGCATGCCAGCTCATTTTTTCCCGGAATTTTAAATCCCAGCTTCTCAAGGATTGAAAGACATTTCTGCGGTTCGATTGAACATCCGAGAACACGTTTTATCTGCGGATATCTTAGAGTAATATCTATTTTTTCCGCCTTGTTATTTCCGGTTTCAACCATGCCTTCAAATTTAGCATCCGCATATTTTTCCATTAACTCAACCGCCCTCAAAAGTCCGGGTTTTATGGCTTCAATATCTACACCGCGTTCAAACCTTGCACAAGCTTCCGAACGGTAACCGACACTTCTTGCGCTTTTACGGTTGGCAGAAGGCGTAAAATACGCAGCTTCTAACGCAATATTTTTAGAATTATCATCAATTTCAGAATTAGCGCCGCCGAAAACACCGCCAATGCATACGGGCTCTTTTTCAGTTGCAATAACAACAGAATCGTATGTTAATCTTCTTTCAACTTCATCAAGTGTAATAAGAGTTTCGTCTTCCTGAGCACGCCTTACGCAAAGATAACCGTTTAATTTATCCAAATCAAATGCGTGCAAAGGTGTTCCGTATTCCAGAAGAACATAATTTGTAATATCAACGATGTTATTTATAGCCCTTATACCGGAAGAAACAAGTCTTTTTTGCATCCACTCGGGAGACGGTTTGATTGTAATATTTTTCAAAATACCTATTGAATAATATTTACAAACATCATTATCTTTTATTTCAACTTTAAAATCCGCTGGAGTTGTTTCTCTTGATGCATACTTAAACTTTAACGGTCTGTTAAACAATGCGGAAAGTTCGCGCGCAATCCCGATAACGGACATCTGGTCACCTCTGTTGGCGGTCGGTGCGGTATGGAGAATATAATCTTTCTCAAACCCCAATACATTTTCAACATTAAGTCCGAGACCGACATTCGGAAATATTCTATTAAGAATAAGAATACCGTCCTCTTCCTGATAGTTTCTGTCCGCAACCCCGAGTTCATCATCGGAGCAGAGCATGCCTTGAGATTCAACGCCTCTTATTACGGCAGGAGTAAGTTCAAATTGCTCGCCGGTTTTTCTGTCCAAAACTTTACTTCCGACCGACGCATAAGGTATGATTTGACCGGCTTCTATATTCTGTGCACCGCATACAACGGTCTTTACAGCTGTACCCGTATTAACTGTTACAAGATGAAGATGATCCGAATTCGGATGATTATCTATTTTCTCTATTCTGGCCGTTATTATATTTGTAAATTTTGGCCGAAGCTCTTCGACTTCTTCCACTTCCAAACCGCTCATCGTTAGTTCATGTGCAATTTGAGCCACATCCAAATCACTAATATCCACTAATTCATTTAACCAATTTAACGAAACCTGCATACATACCTCTCTGCGATTATCCTTTTTCTGAATTATACAATAAAAAAATAAATTAATATAAAAACAGGAAACGGAAAGTTAAAAATGTTTTTTTACATCCCGCTTCCAACTGTCAGAAAAAGAAGTCAGACTATGCTATCGGCTCTTTATCCCAATAGGCCGAAAAATTCTTTATTTCACCCAAAAGTTTTTCGTAATCACCTTTAAAACATATCGCTCTGTCATCAATGTATAAATATGCCGGCATTTTTTCATTTGTTATACCTTTTATGTATTTATCTAACCGATTTTCTCTAAGCCAGCAAAAAACCAACAATTTATATCGGCATGTAAACAATATAATATCAAACTCTTTGGACAGATTCCGCAAAAAATCCCTCGCTCCTTGCTTTACCGACGGAATATCACTTTCATCATACTTCCCGTTATAAGTGTTCAGTACTCCGTCCAAATCCAATAATATACATCTTCTCATATATTTATCCAAATAATTTTCATTAATTATGTAATATTGTTCTATTTATATATACTATCATGGATAACTATAATATTACAAATCTCATAACATTATTTTATGGACAAAGAAGAAATATTGTTAGAATTTGCGGAAAATATCAGAATTGAAAGATTAAAACAAAAGCTTTCTCAGGAGAAACTCGCTGAGAAGGCCGGAATTACGCAGAAATATTTAAACCTTATTGAAAATCACAAAGCGAATCCGAGTATTGTAATTGTTGTCAATATTTGTAAAGTTTTAAATATTGACTTGAATACCGCATACAAAATAAAAAACGAACAATAATTTTTATAGCTTTTATGCTAAAATACATTTATGTTAAATAAGTTAACAGTTGTTTTAGAATGTTCGAGGGTCTTTTCGCTTCCGATGACTGTAATGTCGTGGTTTGTGGTTTTTACTTATTCTGCAATGCAGTCGGGAAACAAATTATACGGATTACTTGCACTTGCGGGAGTTTGTCTTGCACATCTTGCCGCAAATGTATTTGATGATTATTTTGATTACCAATCACTTATAAGACAAGTAAATTTTGATAAAAAAGAATATCTAAAAAACTCTCAAAAAACAAAATGCCGGTATATAGTCGCAGGACTTGTAAAGCCTTATGAAATTCTGATTCTGGGTATCATATATCTTCTTATTGCAGCATCTTTCGGATTATTTTTATATATAAAATGCGGTGTAGGCGTAATTTATTATGCTGCAGCCGGCGGAATTCTGGTAATTCTGTATCCGTTTCTGTCAAAAATCCGGATGTCTGAAATTGCCGTTGCACTTGCTTACGGCCCTGCATTATTCGGCGGCGTTTATTACGTAATGACGCAGACATCTTCTTATGATATATTTTTACTGTCCTTGCCTACAACGATAATGACAGTAGTACTGCTTTATATACATACAGTCATGGACTATGAATATGATATAAACGAAGGACATAATACCTTGGCAAACTCGTTTGACTCGCCTCTGTGCGCGCTTGTTGTCTTAAAGTGGCTCTTAATTCTTGCGTATATAGTGCCTGTTGTTTTATGCATATTTGACATTCTTGACTGGCAAGTCTTTTTGGTATTCTTAACAATACCCCTGAGCATTGATTTATTTAAATCTATCAAGGAATATACTGTAGACCCGGAATCAATTCCGGCACACAAATGGTATCATTTTCCGATGGAAAATATGATGCATGCTCCAAACTTCATGACAAGAATTTATCAATCAAGAAATTTGATGATATATTATTCTATCTTCATGGCTATATCAATTATTCTTGCACTGGCTTAAAACTTATCAGCTTTTGATATCTGTATTCAAGTTAAGATCAATGTATTTAAACGTATTGGTAACAATTCCCGGCGGAAAGTTGTATACGTTATTACACGGAGTAATCTTCAGCATGGAATTTGAATTATCAATTCCCGCGATTGTTGCAAGATAGCGATTTCTGTTTACGCTGAAAATCACGTATCCGTCAGATGTTTGGACTTCATCAATCAAAAATCTGTTAGCGGAAAGCGAAGAAAGTGTAAGATAGAAAAGACGCTCCTTGTTAACACCAAAAAGTTTTGAACAATCCTCAAACATAATATTTTGAGGGGTTGTTACAGGTGCAGTCTCGTCCGCAAAAATTACCGGACAAATCAGAAACAGGGTAAATAATAAAATTTTTTTCATATTTTCTCCTTGATTATACTCCATTTTAAACTATTATATAACAAATTTACTCGTTCATTTGTACTAGTTTTTGTAAATGGCAAAAAAATTTTTCAGCAGTTTTTGACTTTATATGAATATACAAGGAACCGGCTCGGGCTTATGCTCGGGTTTAACAAGAAATTTAATAAAAGATTTTAATCGTATCAATGTCGGCAGTATAGAAGCAGAATTTCAAAAAATAGGCGTAGATGCGGATTTCAAAAACAGCAAGCTGTTCAGCGGTTCCTGCAAACTTGTTCAAAGTATTTTATACGAAGTCTCACAACGATTTCACCTGCCGCTTGATGTACTTCCGCCTTCCATAAGAGTTTTTCGTAACAATGATTTACTGGATGATTCAGGAAAATGTTCCTGGGGATTTTGTATAATTGATACCGCGAAAGTTTTAAAAAACGAACAGGAATTTGAAGCCGGTTCACTATTCTTTAAAAAACACAGGTTTGATTCCGTTATTATATCCGGCCTCCAAACTATGTACTTAAAAGCAAGAAATTACTGCTCATCACCGCATTTTCTTGCACACACATTTCACGAATGGTTTCACACAATCAATATTAACCAGATATATAAAAAATTCGGATATGAAGGCGAAGGAAGTTTACCTAAAGCAAAGTACTACAGAGCAAACGCAACCGGTATTGAAAAAATAGAAGATTATGCAGATATATATATTTATCCGCAAAAACGCAGATATTTAGAAAAGAATTTCGGTCAATACAGTGCCGAGACAGGTTCCTTGCTTGAGATGTTTGCAGAAGTAATGACACAAATAACTACAAAATCGCTTAATAAAAATTTGGAATTGGTTAACAATCCGCTTGATTATTTACCTAAAAATATGCCGAGATTTTTGAGGCAATTTATAGAAGAAAATCTGGAAATATGATTTCTGACATAAAACCGGAGCATTGGAGTTTGCGGAAAAATACACATTTTTCTCGCAAACTCTTCAGAACGGTTTCAGGGGTAAAAAATTTTGCTGGAAGTA
>CALUSF010000001.1 GCA_944323325.1 Candidatus Gastranaerophilales bacterium | reverse complement strand
ACATCAATGCCTTTTGATAAGCATAATTCGCGAGCATCTTCCAAAGATTTGAAACCGTATTCAGGTAAAACTTTTTTCAGAGTAGCTTCGCGCCTGTCTTGTCCTTCAAATTTTACTGTCATATATAATTTCCTCTTTTCTTTGATTGTTGTATTTTTGTGATTAGTGAATAGTGAGTAGTGAATAGACTAAATTTCTACTATTTTCAATAATCGTACTCTATGACTAATAAAAAGCTCTTAGCAAAATTCTATTCACTAATCACTATTCACTAGTCACTTTTTTACTATTCTTTTCTCGGGTCGATAGTCTTAACGGCATCAGCAAATCTGCCGTAAGTTCCGATATTCTTTTCGTAAGCTTCCTTAGGATCAACGCCTGCTTTAATTGCGTCCATAACTTTACCCAAGTTTACGAATTTGTATCCGATAACTTCGTCGTTTTTGTCAAGACCGAGTTCCAAGATATAACCTTCGGCAAGTTCAAGGTATCTAACCCCTTTTTGTTTTGTGGAGTGGATAGTACCGACTTGTGAACGCAGACCTTTTCCTAAGTCTTCAAGACCTGCACCAATCGGAAGTCCGTTTTCAGAGAACGCGGTTTGAGTTCTTCCGTATACGATTTGCAAGAACAATTCTCTCATAGCAACGTTAATTGCGTCACAAACAAGGTCTGTGTTCAAAGCTTCAAGAATTGTTTTTCCTGGAAGGATTTCACCTGCCATAGCTGCAGAGTGAGTCATGCCTGAGCAGCCGAGAGTTTCAACTAATGCTTCTTGAATAACTCCGTCTTTTACGTTTAAAGTAAGTTTGCAAGTTCCCTGCTGAGGAGCACAGCATCCGCAGCCGTGTGTTAAACCTGAAATATCTTTAATTTCTTTACATTTAGTCCATTCGCCCTCTTGAGGGATTGGAGCGGGTTCACCTTTTACCCCGCGGTGTACACAGCACTTTTCTTCAATTTCGTGCGTAATTTCGATTTTGCCCATTTGACCTCCTTATTAATCAAAAATAAAGCTACTTAATTCTTAATAATCCTATTATAAAACAAACAGAGGTAAATGGAATATATTTTTTTGATGTTTAAATTGTTCAGAATTAAACTTGCTTTTTATCAAGTTCTCCGTCGGAAAATTTTAGGTTGTTCTCCGCTTTCTCCAGATATTCAAATTTAAATCCGCCTTTTTTACCATTAACATTATCATCAAGATGATATTCTTTTGCATCATTTATAATATATTCAAGATTTCTAAACGAAAATTGCCTGTCCGCCATTTTTTGCGCCAACTCTTTTAGAGATTTTTCGTTTTCTGTAAAAAATTTCTCTTTGTTTTTTATATTATCCAGATTCATTTTCAAGGCTTCATATAAACATTCTTTGTCCGGATAAGGAACTTCAATGAGATTTTGAAACCGGCTTAAGGCAGCTTTATCAAGACCATTATTTCGGGGCGATAAATTAGTGGTTCCTATGATTGTAACATTAGGAACTTTTGTTTTTAGTGTTTCCAGATAATTTAAGAATACGGAGCGTTGTTCTAAAATACTTACCCAGTGCGTACCTTTGGAGTTTACAATTTCATTGTTTGATGCAAGCGAGGAATCAATTTCATTAAAAGTTACCACATATTTTTTATTCGGATTTTTTTCTGCGGTTTTGATAATTTCTTCAAAAACCTTTTTTAAGTTATTTACATCTTCACCGACCCACATAGAGTTAAAATCTGAAAACATAACTTCCATATATTCAGCATCTATGGATTTTGCAAAAATTTTGGCAAAAAATGATTTTCCGACACCGGCAGGACCATATAAAAGTAATCGGTTAGAGGCTTGCGGTTCTCCCGTTTCAGACATAACATCGCTTCCTGCTTTTAAATTGTTAATCTGACGTTGAAGTATATTCTTCAAATTTTGATTAATACTTTTGCAATTTTCCAAGGCAGGAACTTTATTGTCGTCTTTTAAAGATATGAAATTTCTTAAATTTGCCGGCATGTGGCGATTTGCTTTTTTGCGAAAGATTTCATTAAGAGTTTTTAAATTGAATAAAAATGTTCCGAATAAAAAAGTGAGTGCAAACAGACCATTTATTGTAATAAGCCGTTCATTTTGTTCTACGATTTTTTTTTGAAAGTCCAAATCGTTGCTTATAGATTCAGCGGCTTTTTGACCTACAACATTATATTGAGTTTTGTTGTCAGCTTTTTTAAAGACGGGACATTTAATCGTACTTTGTGATATCGGATTAATCATTTATTTTTCTATGCACATATCCTTTTTATGTTTGTAAACTTAGTTTATAATAAAGCTAATATCGACCCGTTGTCAATTATATCAGACTAATCTTTTTTGCCTTCAATTTTATCTTCAATAATACTTCCTGCAATACCACCAAGATGTGTACATGAAGCTGCTCCTGCAGTTACTGTAGCTCCATAACCGACAGCAGCCACGACACCTGCTAATCCTCCAGTGGCTATGACGAAAGCTGTCCCTAGAGCACCCAATGCTGCTCCAGCTAATATGCCGATAGCGCCGCCTCTATCGCCTTTGAAAGTTGTATTATTTAAGTATTTAATTGACTCTTGCTTAGATGTATTACTATTCAATTTTACATAGTTATTCCTCGTGTAATTTTGTTGCGAAATGTTTACTGCATGAATCTTCATATATACCTCCTTTTTCAATAATGTAATACAAAGTATTCTATTATACAATAGTTTAAACAAATATATAATAAATATTAAATATTGTGACAATTTGTTTAATTATGTTAAATTTATTATTTAACATAAAATGTTTTACAAAGTGTTACAATTAGTGTATATTTAATATAGTATAATTTTAGAGAAAATAAGAGGATAAGTTATGAGCAATATTGTTATTTATTCAACAAAACCGATGCCGGAACTGCAAGCCGCATTAACGGATATTGATGAGGCTGATGTAAGAGTCGTTTCAATAGATCAAATGAAAGATTATGCGGTTATTAATCCGTCATTAATGATTGTTGAGAATATTGATATGGCAAAAGATGCACTTATGACAAATAAGTTCCCGTGTCCTATACTTTTCCTCGGACCCGTAAGGCGTGATGTGACCGTAAGAGCCGAAGGATATGATTTTATAAAAGATACTTCTAATAAAGACGAATTAGTTGTCCGTGTTAACGCTTTATTAAAAATAAAAATGTTTAAAGATAAACTTGAGAGAGTTTCTACGACGGATGATTTAACGGGCTTGCATAACAGAAAATACTTACAGGAGCGTTTGGAAGAGGAAATTTCCCGTTCAAAACGTTACGGTACAAAATTATCTTGTATACTGTTTGATATCGATTATTTTAAAGTTGTAAACGATATGTACGGATACGAATGGGGTGATATTCTTTTAAAAAACATTGCAAATAAATTAAGTGCAATGGTCAGAAAAGAAGATATTCTTACCCGTTACGGCGATGAAGAATTTTTACTTGTACTTCCTAATACTGCGGAAGAAAATGCATTTCTTTTCGGCGAAAGATTCAGACGTGAAGTTGAAAAAATGGAATTCGTTCCTGCCGGTGAAGAAGAAGCCCACAAGGTTACAATTTCCGGCGGTATATCAACATATCCTTGTATGCAGGATGTGGATGAAGATGCAAATACTGTTATAAGATACGCGGAACATGCTCTTTATAATGCAAAACACAGAGGAAAGAATAAAATTGTTCAATTCTCCCAAATGAATCTGGAAATGTAGAGACTGTTTTTGTTTGAAAATTATTAAGATTAATTATCCGGTATCCATTTTTTAGGATCGAATCTGAAATCTGTGACTTTCATTTTCAGGCTTTTTAAATACGGCTCAAATTTTTTGAGCAGGATAATCTTGTATAAAGAAAGCTCCTGAGCAACTATGTGGTTTTCGCAAGCAACAATCATAACTCCGCCGTAAGCCATTGAATAAGGTTTTGATTTACCTTTAAATTTTGAAGGAATAATCTTATCCCAAAAATTGTACAGATTAGTTCGCGCAATTGCTTTTTTGAATTGCGGATTATCCATCATTGAGCTTATAACCGAGTCTACCCCTTCAAAATCCGTATATAATACTTTTTTCATTGTTTATGCTACTATTAGGTTATGAATTGCAATTTAGATAATATCATAAAATCTTCTAATAAGATACTGCTTTTATCTCACATGAACCCTGACGGTGATACGCTAGGTTCTATGTGCGCTCTTTACGGTATGATTTATAACAGGTTTAAGAAAAAAGCGGATATGAGTGTTGTTTCAAATATTCCGTACAATTACAGATTTATTCCGCATATAGATTCCGCACAAAGATATTTTAATAAATCACTTGTTTATGATTTAGTAATAACTCTTGATGTTGCGGCTATTGACAGGGTAATGGATTCAAAAATACTTTTTGATAAAGCAAAGTGCACGGTTAATATTGACCATCACAAAACAAATCCCGGATTTGGCGACTATCAGATTATTAATCCTGATGCAAGTTCTTGCGGAGAAGTTTTGTTTAATTATTTCAAGTCTAATAATTGGAAGATTGACAAAGATTCAGCAATTTGTCTTTATACGGCCATTATGACTGATACGGGAAATTTCAGGTTTGAAAATACTTCATCTGACGCGCTAAGAGCCGCAGCAGAACTGGTAGATGCAGGTGCTTGTCCTAATTATATTTACAAAAAGTGCTATGAGACAAAATCAAAAAACTTTGTAATGTTTCAAAATTATTGTGTAAATAAGGCGGAATTTCTTAATGATAACAAAATCGTTTATACGACTGTGTATAAAAAAGATTTGGAAAAATTCTCGGCAGGCGATGATTATACGGACGGGATTGCGGAAACGCTAAGAGCCATTGATACTACGGAAGTTGCTTTTGTGGTAAAAGAGGTTGATGTAAAATTAACTAAAGTGTCTATGAGAAGTAAAAAAAATGATGTTGCCGAGATATGTTCAAAATTCGGCGGAGGCGGGCATACATTTGCAGCCGGCTGTACTATTAAAGCAAGCGTTGAAGATGCTGTCAGGAAATTGTTGAAAGAAATAAACCTGTGAAATATAAATTTAAAACACTTAGAAATATTGTAAATTCTGTAATTGAGCATGATTTTTTCGGTATGGCTTCAGAAATGGGTTTTATGCTCTGTATAGGTATCTGTCCGTTTATACTGTTTTTGACTGCTCTTTTCGGGTATATAGGAAAACAGTATTTTATGCAGCCTATATTTGCTTTTATGCAGAGTATAATGCCTCATGATGTTTTGAATGTAGTTAATACTGTCTTGAATGAGGTATTTTTCTTTAAAAAAGGCGGTTTAGTTGCAGTTCTTGGGTTTTGTATAACTCTTTTTCTGTCAACCAATACTGTTGCTATTGTTGCAAAGGGGTTGAACAGAGCTTATAAAGTTAAAGAAACCAGAAGCTTTTTATATTCAAGGCTGCTGGCGCTTATTATGGTTTTTGTGAATACGCTTGTACTGTTTTTGAGTATTACTCTAATCGTATTCGGTAAAGTTATTATGAAATTTTTGGTTGCGTATATCGGTCTTACGCAGCATTTTGCTAATATTATGTTATTTATACGCTGGCCGATAGCATTTTTAACCTTGTTTATAATGGCCTATCTAAGTTATTACATTCTTCCTGATTTGAGCGGAAACGAAAAATTACGCCGGCACAGCGCTTTTCCCGGCTCAATATTTTTCTGTATTTCCTGGCTCCTGGGTTCTTGGCTGTTTTCCGTTTATATTAATAACCTGCATACATATAACTTTGTGTATGGAACAATTGCCGGTTTTGCGGTAATGATGATATGGCTTTATTATACATCTATATTGATATTAATCGGTGGTGAAATTAACTCACAGCTTTATAATAAGTTGGAAAGATGCGAAGAAATAAAAGCTAAAAGGAGCGCGCACAAAAATGATAACGCGGTATAGAGAGTATCTTAAGTTTCTTGATGCCAGGCTTGCAAAAATGTTTGAAGCGCAAAAACCTTTTATTAAATGTCAAAAGGGATGTGCGTATTGCTGCCGGGAAGGTGAATATCCCGTATCGGAACTTGAATATGTAAATATGATGTTTTATTATAACGACCTTGATGACAATTTAAAAGACAGGGTTAATGAAAATATAACTTCTCTTTTAAAAAAGTTTCGAGAAAAGATGTATGAATGTCCGTTTCTCGTCGACGGAGTTTGCAGTATATACCCCGCAAGAGCGGTAATTTGCAGAACTTTTGGACTTATCTCTTATGATGATAAAGGCAAAAAGAGGATCCCGTTTTGCGTAAACCTGGGTTTAAATTATTCAAATGTGTATGATAAAGAGAAAAAGATGATTATGGCTGGGAGCTTTGAGGGTGCAGAGCCTTTCTCATACAATATTACAAGAAAATTCCTTATAAGTCCGAAGTTCGAAAAAGAATTTAATATCTTTTTCGGAGATGATAAGCCCCTTGTGGAATGGCTTGCTGAAGAAGATTTTTCTTAATTTCTACATCTTTTCCGGTGCTGATACCGCTAATATATCAAGCGCATTTTTTAAAGTTATTTTGATAGCCTGAACAAGTGCAAGTCTTGATTGCATAAGTTCTTTATCATCACAAATAACTCTGTTTGAATTGTAGAAAGAATGAAATTCTGCAGCGAGTTCTTGAACATAGCGGCATATTGTATAAACGGTTCTGTTTTGCGCCGAAAGTACAATAACGGATTTAAATTCTTCAAGCTTCATAATAAGTGATTTTGCACTGTCCGCGGTTTTTAGTATCAAGTTTTTATCAAAGTTATTAATAAGGTTATCTAATTCCGTTTGATTCATGGGTGCATGAATTTTTTCTTTTGTTTCCGGATTAATTCTTTCATTTACGGCATTTCTCAATATTGAGCAAACTCTTGCATAAGCATATTGAACGTAGAAAACGGGGTTTTCATCCGTGGAGCGTTTGGCAAGTTCAATATCAAAATCGAGTGTCATGTCAATATTTCTCATCTCCATCCAGTAACGGGTGGCATCGATTCCGACTTCTTCAATCAAATCATCAAGTGTAACCATATTTTTGCGTTTTCCCATTCGAACTTCTTCTCCGTTAACAACAAGGTTAACTAATTGTCCGAGCAGGATTTCCAATTTGTCGGGATTATAGCCTAGAGCCTCAAGAGAAGCTTTAACCCTTGCGACATAGCCGTGATGGTCGGCGCCCCAAATATTAATAAGCCTGTCATATCCGCGGTTAAATTTGTCTGCGTGATAAGCTATATCTGCCGTAAGATAAGTATTTGAACCGTCGGCCTTTTTAATGACCCTATCCTGATCATCTCCGAATTCAGAGGATTTAAACCACATTGCCCCGTCTTTTTCGTATAGCATTCCTTTTTGCATAAGCTTTTTATAGCTTTCTTCAACTTTTCCGGAGTTATGTAAATCAAGCTCTGAGTAGAAATTATCAAAATGCACTCTAAAATCTTCCAGAAGTTTTTTCTGGCATTCTTCCATCTCTTTTTTTGCATAATCCGAAAGAACCTGAATATCTTCCGTCGGTTCGTGCTCTGACAAGAATTTTTTAGCAACCGGTATCAAATACTCTCCGGGATAATAATTTTTTCTTTCAACTTCGTCTGTCGGAAAATCAATATTTTCTCCGAGTTCTTGTTTAATTCTTATTTTCAATGAATTACCGAGTTTTTGTATTTGGCTTCCGGCATCATTGATATAAAATTCCTGATAAACTTCGTGTCCGTAGAATTTAAGAAGATTTGCCAATGCGCTGCCCATTGCGGCCCAGCGTCCGTGTCCGATATGGAAAGGCCCTGTGGGGTTGGCCGAAACGTACTCAAGCAGGATTTTTTCTTTTTCTATGTTGTCCGGGCGCCCGTAATTTTCTTTCTTTTGTAGTATTTCTTCAATAGTGTTAGCCAAAAGAATATTTTCAATTTTAAAGTTGATAAATCCTCCGATTACAGTGACTGTATAATTTTGCTTTGAAAGATTTTCAACAATAGCGTTTGCAATCATCGGGGGAGCAATTTTTGCAGTACGTGCAAGAGCGGAAATATTAACCGCAAAATCACCGAAGTCCGGATTTTTAGGCTTTTCAATAATTAAAGTTCCTTTGGTGTATTCACTTGCCTGCCCGAGTTTATTTTCTTTTATTGCTTTTAGTATTGCTTCCTCAACTTCATTTAAGAAAAAATCTTTTAACATCATTATCCTCATTGTTTTAATTTTTTCATTAGTATATGATAAACAGACATAAATGTATAGTTTTAGCTAACGAAACTTTTTCTTTTGTAATAAAATATAAAAATCGGAGGAAAAATGAAAAAGGTATATATAGAAACATTAGGCTGCCAGATGAATAAATCGGACGCGGAGCGTATGTACGGAATGCTTGAACATTGCGGTTATACACAGACAGAGAACCCAAAAGAAGCTGATATGCTTATAATAAATACCTGTTCTATAAGACAATTGTCTGAAGATAAGGCATACAGTGCAATCGGTGTTTGGGGGAAATGGAAGAAAAACAAGCCTGATTTGAAGATAGTATTTGCGGGGTGTGTTGCACAACAGGCGGGTGAAAAGCTTTTTCGGCGTGCTCCCTATGTTGATTTAGTTATTGGTACACAAAGACTTTATGAACTTCCGAATCTTGTTAAAAGGATTGAAGCAGGAGAGCGGGTTGTTTCAACTGAAGAAAAACCTTATGAAGAATCAGATATCCAAATAAATCGTGTAAAAAGCGTTAATGCGTGGGTGCCTATTATGGAAGGGTGCAATAATTTTTGTTCGTACTGTATTGTTCCCTATACAAGAGGGCGTGAACGCTCTAGGAAACCGGAACTTATACTTAATGAAGTCAAAAAGGCTCTGGAAGAAGGGTTTAAAGAGATTACACTTCTGGGGCAAAATGTAGACAGTTACGGCAAATGGCTTGCTGAAAAGACGGAAGAAAACCCTTGGGGATATACAAAAGATGAAGAGGGAAACGTTATTAATCTTGCGTGGTTATTGAGGAGGGTAAATGCTCTGGAGGGTAAGTTCAGAATCCGATTTGTGACCTCTTACCCGACTGATATTACGGAAGAACTTATTGATACAGTGATAGAGCTTGATAAGGTATGTGAATATTTTCATATTCCGATGCAATCGGGAGATGATTATGTCTTAAAAAAAATGAACAGAAGATATGATTATGCAACGTATAAAAAGATATGTGAAAATATTCGCTCAAGAATCCCGGATGTAACTATTACAAGCGATTTTATTGCGGGATTTCCTTGTGAGACGGAAGAACAATTCCAAAATACATTGAAAGCGATGACAGAATTAGAACTCGATTACTCAAATACTGCAGCATATTCCCCGAGAGAGAAAACCGTTGCCGCAAAATGGGTTGATTTATACATACCTGAAGATGTAAAAACCGAGCGTTTGGCGCGTTTAAATGAACACAACCGCGAATGCTGCCTAAAATCCAACCAAAAATACATAGGGCGTGAAATGGAAGTTCTTATTGAAAAGTATGAGGAAGCCGGGGGAAGCGGCAGAGGTGCCAATATTATCTCCGGCAGAACCAGAAATAATAAGATTGTCCATATACCGTATGATGAGGATATTACAGGCGAATTCGTGAATGTAAAAATAACCTCCGCCCGCACTTGGTATTTAAGAGGCGAAATGATAAATTGAAAACTTCAGGGGTGAGAAAACAAACATTAAGATTGGTATCGGTATTATTGCTTGGATTCTTTAAGTCGCTTTACTTTTCGGGTTTATGATATAATAAACCTGCTCACGAATAGATTGTAGGTTTAGATTGGAGTGTGTTATATGAAAATATCCTGTAAAACATTGTTACCGGCTTTTAGTATACTTGCGTTGGTTTCTTGTAGTGATGATGTTAAAACAAGAGCTAGTCGGTATATGGCAGAAACAAACAGAACTCAGGCAGAGTTGGAAGAAATAACAAAATACGATAGTAAGCAGCTTATTCAAGCAAAATTAGATTCGACTGCCTACAGAGATATTTTTAATTCAACGCAGGCCGCAAACGATTCTGCAAATATTGAAAATTTTAATAAAGTTGCGGCAAGTATGCGCCCGCAAGAAATACAAGAGAATATTTATAAGGACTTTGCACCCGAGTATATAAATTCTTGGTCCAGTATAAATGAAATTGATAAACGGCTGATAGATAAAGGTATTACCGTAAAAGAATTTGCAACCATTAAGGATAAAGATAAATTTTTCAAATCTGATGATGTAAGGGTAAATTCCCACCAGCACTATGCTGATGATTGGGCATACAGAAATTTTTTTAAATATATCGGTATATTGAACGATACTATTGTAAAAAAATGTGATGAAGTTAGCAAAAAGATACGTCCCTACTAAACTTAGCACATATATTGGAATTTTAGTTGTAGGTTATGCTTTGCCTGACTTTTAATAATATGTAATTTAAAATCCTAATATATAACTATTGTCATATATCAGGATTTTAATTGTTACTTACAAATCTATGAATCTTAATCTAAAGTTTAAGGTGCGGATGATTCGGGGTAGTCACCATATCCGCATTTTGTTAACCACTCCTCTATGAATTGGTTTAGGGTGTTTTCATCTTCCAATTCACTCAACCTCTTATTAATTATAGGGAAATTATCGATTTCTCCCGCTTTATAGAGTTTTAAAGCTCCCTGTATTGCCCTGGTTTCACATTTTCGCTCTTCATCTTTGGTGTTGTTGCCGCTTTTTATACTCGCGTGCGTTGCTTCGTGTATAAGAACTTTTATAAAATTTCCTTTATCTGGCTTGTTCAAGTCATTTATATTGAATTTTAATTGGTCATCGCCCTTATCGTATCTCGCGGAACCCTGTTCTATTGATTCTATTTTGCCATTCTTAATATATTCAATTTCTTCATCACTTAAGCCTAAAAGTTCCTGGTTGTCTTCAATCGTTTTTATAGCTTCTTGCAAAATCTCATTATATTCCCTCTGTTCGGCCTCATTCCGCCATGGTGCTACCTGTTGGATTGCATTTGTTTGATTTCCGTTAATATATTTATTGATAATATTAGCGAGGCTTCCGCTGATTTTGCCGAGAAAATTTTTCATCTCGTCGTCTTTAAGCTCTCCGTCATCAGGGGTTATGGTATTACATTCTTAAAAAATCATATCAAAATTAGCCTGTTCAGCAGAAAAATCTATCTTATTTTTTTGAAGATAGGCATTAAATTCGTTCAAATTTAACTTAATATTTGCCATATTCATATTGACGGCATTTTTCTTGAAAACTTTAATTTTTGATAGATAATTTTTACATAATGTAATAGTACGGAAGTTAAAAAATGAAAAACGTAAGACAATCAAACGTAAATATTCACAAAGACGCCTGGGTAGAGATTAACCTTGAATCTTTGGCTCAGAATATTATAGAGATTAAAAAAGGTATTCCTGCTGATAAAAGGTTTATGGCTATTGTAAAGGCGGATGCTTACGGACATGGTGCCTCAATGCTTGCCCAAACAATGCTGGCTTCCGGGGTTGACGCATTTGGGGTTTCTTCCGTAGATGAGGGTTTGGATTTAAGGAGAGTAAAAATAAAAGCTCCTGTTTTGGTAGTCGGGGCAATTCCTCTATGGGCAATAGAATCGGCGGCACAAAACGATATTGCGTTTTCTGTTTTTAACGGGGAGCACTTAAGAGCCTGCAAAGATGTTTACGAAAGAACGGGGCTTAAGCCCAAAGTGCACGTAAAAATTGATACTGGTATGAACAGAATCGGGGTGCGTTCTGAAAACGCATTAGAGTATATTGAGAAGGTAAAAAGTGCCGATTACTTAATTTTTGAAGGTATATTCACTCACCTTGCAAGTGCTGAGGAAGAAAATGAAACCCAAAAGCAAGTGGACAGGTGGAACAGTGTTATTGATAACATTGATACTACGGGGCTTCTTTTGCATATCCAAAACACTGCAGCAACCTTTGCTTATGAAATTAAATCTAATATGGTGAGAGTCGGAATTTCGCTTTACGGACTTTATCCTGATTTACCGCCGCATGTTAATTATAAACCTGCTTTAAAACAAGTTATGGGGCTCAAAGGTCGTATTACAAATATACATGAAGTTAAAGAAGGTGAGGGTGTAAGTTATTCTCACAAGTTTATAGCGTACGAACCGACAAAAGTCGCGACTATTCCGATTGGTTACGCTGACGGTGTCTCGAGAAATCTTTCCAATAAAATTTATGGTATTTTAAACGGCAAAAAAGTTCGTCAAATCGGGAATATTACAATGGATCAGATGATGTTTGATATTACTGATATTGATGCTCAGCCCGGGGATATCATAACTCTTCTAAATGATAAGGATTTATCGCTTGATAGTTGGGCGGAAATATTGGATACTATAAATTATGAACTGACATGCAGGCTAAAAGTTCGTCTGCCCAGAATATATGTAAGATAAGATTGGAGCAATTATGAAAAAACTTTTAATTATTTTATCACTATTCTCTCTGCCTGTTTTGGCAGATGAAAGCTCATTTAAGAATCTTAATGAATATTTTGAATATCTTCCGAACGAGGTGCATAAAAATTGGATTCCTTATCGTGCTAATACGGATTATGAGGTTACCATACAGTTTAAAGTTAAGAAAAACGGAGAAATTACGGATCCTGTTGTGGTAAAATCCACAAATAAGAATGCAAATGCCTCCGCAATACAGGCAGTTAAGGATGGCGCACCTTATAAACCTCTTCCTGCAAGCTATCCGGGCGACAGTGTGAAAACGCAAGTTGAATTACAATTTTTAAAACAATAATTACTGCGTTTTAGTGATAAACTGGTTGTATGAAATTTAACGGAACGGACAAAAGATACAACCAGTACAGCCAATTTTTGAAAAACAAGTTTGGGGCAAAAGTCTATAAAATAACTATTGATGCCGGATTTTCCTGCCCGAATCGGGACGGTACAATTTCAAATACCGGTTGTATTTTTTGTGATGACGGCGGAAGCTTTTCTCAGGCGCATTCCAATACCCTAACTATAGAGGAGCAGGTCAAAATCGGGGCGGCAACTCTAAAAAAAAGATTTAAAGCCGAAAAATTTATGTCATACTTTCAGGCTTTTTCAAATACTTATAAGCCGGCAGATGAACTCGAAAAAATTTATACAGCTTCACTTAACAATCCGGATATTGTAGGTATCTCAATAGGTACACGGCCGGATTGTATCGACAGTGAAAAACTGAAGTTAATTTCTTCTTTTACTTCGGATTATTATACCTGGATTGAATACGGTTTGCAGTCCGTTCATGATAAAACCCTTGCTAAAATTAACCGCGGACATGATTACCGATGTTTTTTAAAAGCTTATGAACAAACAAAAAATGCCGGAATAAATGTGTGTCTGCATATAATTTTGGGTCTTTTTGAAACTTATGACGAGATGATGGAGACTGCAAAAACAATCGCAAAGCTTGAGCCCGACGGCGTTAAAATTCACATGCTCTGCGCGCTTGAGGGAACAAGACTTGCAGAAATGTACAGAGCCGGTGAAGTTGATTTTATGACTGAAGATGAATATATAAAAACAGTTTGTGATTTTCTTGAGTATCTGCCACCGTCAACAACAATTCACAGACTTGCGGGTAACGGCTTAAGAACGGAGCTTGTAGCTCCAAGATGGATAGGAAAAAAGCTTGATTGCTTAAATAAAATCGACAGAGAGTTTGAATATCGTGATTCCTGGCAGGGAATAAAATTTTAAGTTTTAATATTTTGCTATACAAACTCTTAATTTTCCACTATAATACGTTTATGGATAAAAAAGTCATATCTACAAACAGAAAAGCTTTTCATGATTTTTTAATTTTTGATAAATTTATTGCAGGGATTGTGTTAACCGGAACGGAAATAAAATCCGTACGTAAAGGAACAATTAATCTTAAAGATTCTTTTGCAAAAATTGAAAATAATGAGGTTTTTTTATACGGAATGCATATTTCGCCTTATGAACAGGGGAACCGGTTTAATCATAAGCCTGACAGGGTGCGAAAATTGCTTCTGCAAAAACGTGAGATTTTAAAAATTCAGGATAAAGTAAAAAAAGACGGTGTAACAATTATTCCTTTGGAATTGTTTTTAACCCATGGTTTTGCTAAAATAGAACTGGGTCTTGCCAAAGGTAAAAAGCTTTATGATAAACGTGAGGCTATTACCAAAAAAACGCAGGAAAGAGATATTGCAAGGATGGTAAAACGCTAGGGGTATAGGATAGATTGAAAAAGAGGGTAGGCGGATGTTTAACAGAGAAATGATTTTGAAAAGTTTGAATTCAGAAAACTATTATATTGACAAGCATTCGCTTGATTTGTTTCTTGAAGACTGGAAAATAGAATCAATATACGAGGACGAAGACGGTCTTGAATTCTATGATGATTTGGCCTTGGAAAAGATAAAAAAAGGTATTTCTCTAAAGGCTCAAGGTTACAGTGATGAGCAAATAATTACTAAGCTTTCACGAATGGAAGCAAAAGTGGAAAAACAAGAAGAAGTTTTGCAGCCGGTTCAGCCCGTTATGGTCACGGATTTATTGGATGAAAAACAAGAAGAAGGTTCACAAACTTCAACCGAAGTTGCCGTGAAAGAGGAAGTGAAGCCCGAGCCGATTCCTCAAGGTAAAAGCTTTACTCTTGATGTTTCATCGCAAACTCTTCAGATGCTTGCTGAAGCCGTTGCAAAAAAAATCAGTGATGATATAACAAATTCCGATATGGCGAATAAATTGATTGAAGCAGGCGGGTACAAAAGAGATAATGAAATTCTTGCAAAACAGGTGCAAGAACTTTTGGAACACAATAAAGAGTTATCACAAAGGATTGAACAGCTGGAAAGCCATACTTCAAAGAAATTTTGGGCAAGGTTTTGGGGACAGAAATAAAACAGATTCTAAATGCTTTGGACAGGCGCCTTGAAGAGTATTTTAACAGGCATAAAGAGTATTTATGCTGTAAAATAGGTTGTTCCTTCTGCTGCGAAAAGGGTGATTATCCGTTATCAAATCTTGAATTGGAATATCTGATGAAGGGTTTTATGAGGCTGGATAACGATACAAAGCGTAAAGTTCAGGAAAATTTCAGGAATATTACCCCCGGCGGTAAATGTCCGTTTTTGATTGATAAAAAATGCTCCGTTTATCCATATCGTCCTATAGTTTGCAGGGTTCATGGACTTGCTTATTTGATAAAAGACGGGCGTGTTAAAGTTCCTTATTGCGTAAATGAGGGCAAAAACTATGCCGGTAAATATAAAGACGGTGAAATTTTTATAGACCCTATCGGGGAAAATCTTGATACTCCGGAAATACTAAAGAATACTGATTTCGGCGAAATAAGGAATCTTGCTGATTGGTTGAAAAAAGATTTATAAAGTTTCCATAATCCAGGCTTTTCTCGGGCAAACTGCGGCACAAATTCCGCATCCTATGCATTTTTCGTCTGTGGAGGCGTACGTTTTATCTTGTTTTATTATTGCTCTTTGGGGGCAGTTATTTTTGCACAAGTCACATTCTACACATAATTTGGGGTTCCAAACGGGTTTTCTCAATCTTGCTTTTCCGCTTTGTGCAAGTGTAAAGACCTCTCCGTCATCTTCTACCAAATCTCCGAACAGTCCGTCTTTAAACCATTCTTTGGATATAAATTCTTTAACGGGAATCTTTTTTTCTTTTAATTCTTTAGGAAGCGGGATAATTTTACTCCACTTTGAAAAATCCGTAAGCTCGCTATATAAATCCCCCCTGTTGATTGATTTAAGAAATTCCGGCATGCCTGATTTTAGGAAATCTTTATCAAATTTATCAAGCGGGGTTTGTTCTACACAATTTGCGAGTCCTTTGACATTTCCTCTTACATAAACAGTTCCGCCTACCATTCCGACACAGGAACGATTCCCGAGTATTGAGGTAGTATCTTCACATCCATATCCGCAAATTACCGCTATACCTCCGCTCATAAACTCAAAGCTAAATGAGCCGGTGTTTTTAAGAACCCAGAATTCCGGCGGTTCAAATCTGGGGTCGTGTTTCATTAACGCGCCTGAGCGTGTTCCGACTCTTCCGCCTATATATATTTTCCCTCCTGCGGCACAGTGCGCAGCAGTATCTCCGCAATCACCCTGAACAATAATTTCAGCACCGGAATTCAACCAGCCGACGTCTGCGGGGGCGGAGCCTTCAACAAGTATTTTTACCCCGTCCATTGCCATACCGCCTACACGCTGTCCCGGGTTCGTAACATGGAACCGCAGCTCTTTGCCGTCTTTGTTCCATACGGCACTTCCGATATCATGCTGCCCGCAAGCTTCTATATCAAACTCCGTAACTCCATCTTCAATTTTTTTGTAAATTGTTTGAAGAAGTTCCTGCGTAGACATTCTGATGTTATTTTTTAATGTTTTAATTTTACAGACGGTCATACTTAGCCCCTAAGTTTAGTGTAATTATATCAAACTAAACTGTACAATTCAATTATGTTATTGTCATATTATAAGTAGTAAAGTGCTATTGCCAATGTCTAGCATCCGTACTGAATATCAAGTCTGTTAGATATGTGTTTATCAACGGTAATTAGTGCATCTGAACGCCCGATTGGGAGAGTTGAGCAGCCAATCGGCGCCATTAATTTTTTGAGTTCTATATCCGTTGCCAGTATATAATTGACAAGGTTTTGAGCAACTTTATCAACATCAAGCCGTTTTACGAGATTGTCGTTTTGTGCTGCAATTCCTGCCGGACAAAGTCCCGTATTACAAGCATTGCATTTTCCGGTATCGTTTCCGACACAGCCTGCAATTTCCATAAGCATCCTGCCCGTAAAAACTCCGTTTGCTCCGAGACAGATTAATTTAAACGCATCAGCTGCAAAGCTTCCGCTTTGACCTAAACCGCCGCCTGCAAATAACGGAATTTCTCCCTGTCTTCCCTGATGTACTGCTGCAAGATAGCAGTCTCTTAATTTTGAAGTAATCGGATGTCCCGTATGGTTAAGTGAAATTTCATGCGCGGCGCCTGTTCCTGCTGCAAGTCCGTCAAGGAAGAATCCGCCTACAATATTGTAAGGATCCCTCAGAAGGTTGTTGTAGACAGAAACGCTGGTAACGGAAGCGGCAACTTTTATTGCAACGGGTACTTTAAATTTAAATGCTGCATTCATAGACAGAAACATTTTTTGAACGCTTTCTTCAATTGAATATAACCCTTGATGTGTCGGAGGAGAAAGCAGGTCAGCTTTCGGCACCCCTCTTATTTCCTGAACATATCTTGCGACTTTGCTTGCAAGTAAAAGACCTCCGTCACCGGGCTTAGCCCCCTGTCCGATTTTAATTAAAATTCCGGCGGGATCTTCTGTCATATCAGGCATTGCTTTCAATATTCTGTTCCAGCCGAAATGTCCTGAGGCTATCTGCAGTATCATGTACTTTGCGTATCTTGACTTAAGGAGTTTAGTCGGAATTCCGCCTTCTCCGGTACACATGCATATAGGAATTCCCATAACTTCATTAAGGTAAGCCGTCGCAATAGCCATCGCTTCCCACATACGCCAGGATACCGCACCTATTGACATATCCCCGAAAATTACGGGATAAATCCAACGTACCGGCGGAAGTTGAGCCGTTTCAATAATTTCCCCGTCCCTAATGTCAAAATTTAATTTATCAGCCTTTAAGACTCTTCCGAAAGGTGTTTTAAGTTCAAATGTATGTCTCTGGGCATCCAAAGACGGATCTGTCATTTGAGATATTCTGCCGACTTTTATTTTATCAAGTGTACGCCCTTCCGTATTCAGGTTTGAACGTCCGCCCTTTTTGAAAGAATCCGCTTTTATGGCTCTGTATACAACGGAATATTTGTCATCTTTATTTCTTATTGCTTTTATAGCACCGTTCGGGCATACATTTGCGCACATTCCGCAGCCCCGGCAATAGTTTTCAAGCGATATGTTTTGTTTTATAACGAGAACTCTTTCTGTTTTATTTTTTGAAGCTATAGAATTTGTTCTTCTGGTCTCCGCGGCGGGATAAATTGCATTAAAAGAGCACGCCGCCGTACATCGTCCGCATTGTATGCATTTGGATTCATCATATTCTATTATCCAGGGCAAGTCGCCCTTATGTAATTCATTAATTCTTACTGAGGCCATCTTTCCACCGTTAAATCATTTCTTACTATGATTGTTTCGCGTTCATTCGGATAAATATCCTTAGTTATATCTCTGTTAGGTAATAAATCATTTATTCCCTCAACTTCGGATGTCATAATTACGGTATTCTCATTCCTTCCTATTACAACGGGACGGAGTTTCTTTGAATCGCAAACGCACATCAGCTCCTTATCCGGAGTTACTGCAAGAAGTGTATTCGGTCCGTTAATTTCCAGATGTGAGAGCGAGGCTTTTATTCTTAAAAGAATTTCTTTGTCTTCACGCTTGATTATTTCGTCATACTCAAGCGGAGTAATTATATGTTTGAAATACTTAAGAGGCCATTTTAAAATCTTGTTCATATAATGCAGTGTGTACAAAAGACACTGGGAATCCGATTCAAATCCTATGTACCCTTTGTAGAGTTTTTGCTGGTAAAATTTGTTTTTTTCGTAAAAAGTGTTTTCACCGTTTACAAGCCCCGTATATCCTTCCAGAAAAAACGGATGCGCTGCATATCGTACTATATCATAATTAGTATTTTGCCTGCATTGTGCGGTAATTATGCTTGATGTTAAATCTTTGTTTTCTTCCCAGAGGTCAAAGTAAGTTCCGATATCGCGCGGACTTCCGATTTCTTTTAATGTAAGGGTATCAGGCCAGAATGAATATATAAAACCGGCAGAAATTTCATCAAGAGTTTTACGCAGCCTTATTGAAGTATCAATCAAAAGTTCTTCTTTTTCCTGTTTTGTTGCGTGTTTATAACTTTTTGGGTACTGCAGCACTTCAAAAATATAATTAGGCATTGCCTCAATTTTTAACCCCTTACGATTATTGATGTTCGGTGACCACTGCATAACCCGCGAAAATCCAATCTCTCTTAATATATCTTCCGCAAGTCGCGTTCCTTCAACTGTTGCAGCCATGGATAACAGGGGTAAATCTTTATAATTCTCAAATATTCCTCCCATATCCTGCATTACAAAGGCAAATCCCGAATCATCGTGACCTTCTTGCTGGCTGCGCATAAGTTTTAGCGCAACGGAAGGATGAAATTTGCTTTTTGATTTTATTGCTCCGATTCTACACATATAATCATAATTTTATCTTTTTTATATACTTGCGTCAAGTTTGTATTATAAGTTGTTATCTTTTTCATTATGTGTTAATATAAAAAGGAAAGAGAGATTTTGGAATATGCAACACAATATTTTAAGAGATTCAAATATTACAAAAATTTATTTAGTATATGTAGATAACGGTTCAAGAAAAAGACTTGAAGTGTCATTAAGATTTTTGGATAAGAAAGAATGCTATTTTGCATCTCCTACACCGGTAAACTTTAACAAACCAAAAAGAAAGATTCCGG
This sequence comes from Candidatus Gastranaerophilales bacterium, assembly GCA_944323325.1. Lineage (GTDB taxonomy): Bacteria > Cyanobacteriota > Vampirovibrionia > Gastranaerophilales > Gastranaerophilaceae > CAG-196. The sequence continues at coordinate 33,379 of CALUSF010000001.1, read as the reverse complement.
CAGAGTTAAATGTATTTACTCCTGACGGTGTTTATAAAACAAAAGTTACATTTATTGATTGTAATATGTCCTTGAGAGAGGTTATTTATGAAGTCAGCCTTCCGAAGACATGGGATTATATACAACTGAGAAGCAGTTCAAGAAAGGTTATATCGCTGCCTGTAAGTATAAAATTTAATGACGGTTACGAAATTAAAACAAATACTTATGACTTGGCTCTGGGCGGTATTTCATTCTTCTCAACCGAACAGGTTCCCAGTATATACAGAAAAATTTCAGGTATTTTAACGTTAGAGCTGCCGAAAGATACGTTAATTAATTTCCCGGATGGCAAAATGACTGTTGAAACTAAATTTGTCAGAGAAAAAAGTGAAATAGAAGATCATTTCGGAGAAACATTATATATCTTTAAGTTTGTAAATATATCTCCTGAGGATGAAATGGTTCTTAAAAATTTCTTGATAAAACTTTTGATTTGACTTTAAGAAAAATAAGACTAATAATATTATATACAAGCGAAGGTATTGAAATGAAATTAATAGACAGACTCAAAATATTTGAACAAAAATATATGTTTTTAAGGTGGGCAACCGGCGCTGAATATGGTAAAGTTGTTTATGTCGGAGAGGATTATATTGAGTTTAATATAATAGATATTGATACTATGGAATACAGAGAAACTACAGTAATTAATTCTTCTCTGATTCTAGAGGCTGTTTTTGGCGGGCCTGACATTGCAAGAATTGTTGCAGAGATTTCATCAATGCTGCCGGATAGGTAATTATGGTAACAAAGGCTATTACAGCTGCGACATTAGGAATTAATTCCTGCAAAATAGAAGCGGAAGTTGATGTAATCAATTCTTTGCCTAATATAAGTATTGTAGGTTTGCCTGATAGCGCGGTAAATGAAGCTCGAGAACGGGTTCGTGCAGCAATCAAAAATTCAGGTTTTACATTTCCTCTCGGCAGGGTTGTTGTGAATTTGGCTCCTGCGGATATAAGAAAGGAGGGTACGAATTTCGATTTACCTATAGCAATCGGAATCCTAAAAGAAGAGGGGATTTCTATTCCTGATGACGATTCAATTGCTTATCTTGGTGAGCTTTCTCTGGACGGTTCTTTACGGAAAATTGCGGGAGTCTTGCCTCTTGTAGGCGGGCTTAAAAATGCCGGTATAAAAACTGTTTTTGTTCCCGCACAAAATGCAAAAGAAGCGGCTTTGGTTCAAGGTATTGATGTGTACGGCGCGGAACATTTGTCGGATATTGTTAACCATTTTACCGAGGTCCCTATTACTAAAACGCGTATTGATATTGATTCTTATATGAAAGATTGTGAACCAAAGGACTTTGCGTATGATTTTAAAGATGTAAAAGGCCAGCAAAAAGCAAAAAAGGCTCTTGAAATAGCAGCTGCAGGCGGGCATAATATTTTGATGTCCGGCTCTCCGGGTTCGGGAAAAACATTGATGGCAAAGTGTCTGGCTTCAATATTGCCTCCCCTAGAACTGGAAGAAGCCCTTGAACTTACAAAAATATACAGTGTGGCCGGTATGCTTCGGGCTGATGAACCGTTGGTTACAATTCGCCCGTTCCGGCCGGTACATCATACGGCTTCTCCGAACGGTATTATAGGAGGCGGAGCAAATCCAAAGCCCGGTGAAATATCACTTGCGCACAGAGGTGTATTATTTCTTGACGAGATGATTGAATTTCCGCGCCAGGTTTTGGAAGTTTTAAGGCAGCCTATTGAAGATGGCGAGGTTGTAATTTCACGTACCAAGTTTTCTGTTAAATATCCTGCAAAATTCATGCTTGTAGGTGCTATGAATCCGTGCCCGTGCGGATTTTTAGGCGACAGGGAAAAACAATGTACATGTACGGAGTATCAAATTCAAAAATATCGGGCCCGTTTATCCGGTCCGCTTTTGGACAGAATTGATTTAATAATAAATGTTCCGAGGCTTACGACTGATGAACTTATGAGTATAAAAGAGGATGCCGAACCCTCTGATAAGATAAGAGAAAGGGTGCTGAAGGCAAGGAAAATTCAGGCATTAAGATACAAAAATGAGGGCATTTTTACGAATTCAGAACTGAATAATCGTCAAATAAAAAAATATTGCGCTTTGGATAAAGCTTCTTCCGATTTGCTGCAGGCTGCAGCGGTTAAATATCAACTTTCAGGCCGAAGATTTAATCGAATTCTAAAGCTTGCCAGAACAATTGCCGATTTAGAGGGTAATGAAAATATTAATATAAACCATCTAACACAGGCGCTTCAATACAGAGTTGATATGAATTAATAATTCTGGTACAATTTGTATATTAAAGAAAAGAGAGGTGAATATGAAGAAAAAACTTGGTTTTACTCTTGCAGAGGTTCTTGTAACTTTGGGTGTAATAGGTGTTATTGCGTCCGTTACGCTGCCTGCTCTAAGGAGCGATGTCAGCAAGCAGTCTATAGAAAAACAGGTTTTGAAATTCTATTCACAAATGCATAATGCCTTTGATTTGTATAAGGCTGATATAGGATTTGATACTATTACGGGCCAGGATTTTGATGCTGATGAGTTTATAACAAAATATCTCAATATTTCACAAAAGTGCGACCCCGGAGATAGTTGTTTTGCTCCGAAATATTTTAACCTTGATATGAGTCAATCTTTTGAGCCTTCTAACTGGACGGGAGATCCATATACAACGTATGTTATGGCGGATGGTTCAGTATTTTCTATGCAAAAAGAAGAAGGAGAGTCTCCGCTTGCAGTGTATTTTGATGTAAACGGTAAAAAAGGTCCGAATAAAATCGGATACGATTTGCAGTATTTTAGTGTATACTATGACGGAAGTATAGATGAAGCAGGAGCTACACCCGAGGTAAGAAAAAAATATTCAGGTGAGTATTTGGATGAAATAATTGAGACTCATTTTAATGCCTGCAAAACTACTGTGTATGGCGGCTGTTTCGGTCACTTAAAACGTAATAACTTTAAGTTTGATTATTAATACCGGTGGAAAAGCGGGTTGTTTATAATTACAGATTAATACTAAAGAATTTGGTACAGTACTTGCCTTCAAGAGTGGTAATGATACTAAATTCTTTTTTAATCATACCTTTGTTTACGCATCTACTTAATCCTAAAGAGGTGAGTATATATTTAATTGCGCTCCAACTGCTTAACCTTATTTGTACCTGTTCTTTTGATTGGATATCAAAAGCGACTTTGAGATTTTATGAAAAATACAATCTTCAAAATAAACTTGAAGTGTTTTTGTCTACGGTCTTTTGGGTTTCAGTATGCGTATATGTCCTGATTCTTGGAGGGTATATTCTGTTTAAGAATATATTGCTTACAAAGTTTGCTGTTAGTAATCTCGTATTTGTTTTGACTCTTGTGCTTGTTATTCCTTGCGGGATAAGGCAGTTTATATATCAGATTTTAAGACTGAAAAATCTTTATTGGCTTTATACAATAAGTATTATAGTTTATCAGTTTATATTTATTGTGATATTTTTAGGTATTGTTAAATTGCTTCCAAATGCCGCAGCAATAGTTATTTCAATGACATGTGCCATTGTTTTGATAGATGTTTATATGCTGTCTGCAATACATGAAAAATACAAAATAAGTTTTTTTATTGATAAAAATATAGTTTATGAAATCCTAAAATATGCACTTCCGCTAATTTTGACTAATGTTTGTTATTGGTCTGTATTCCATTCTTCCAAGCTCATATTTCAGTTTTTTAATGAATATCTTAATACTTCTGTCTTCGGTATTGCGTGGTCTTTGGCCTCCAATACAATCACTCCGCTTGCGGGATTATTTATGTTTGTAAATTTTCCGATAATAATTAAAAACTTTGAAAGGAAAAAGTTTATTAAGCCGTATTCTACAAATGTTATTCAATTGTATTTGTATATTCTTTTCCCTGTTATATGCGGATTTTGCTTTTTTTCTAAAGAAATAACCTCTGTTGTTTTACCGCAAAACTACGAGTCTGTTGCGCTTTTATTTCCGTTTTTTATAATTACGGTATTTTTGCATGAATTAATGAAACTTATAAATATAAAATATCATTTGAATAACAAAATTTATATTGAAATGTTCTTGGGTGCTGTTGTTGTATTTGTGGCATTTTTTCTGAATATTTATATGATAAGCAAGTATTCGGTATTGGGTGCCGCAATTGTTATACTTTTGACAGAAACATGCCTTATTTCAATAAATTTATTTACCAAATTTAAAGATACTGACTATGTAAACGTAAGAAAAATTATAAAAAGTTTTGCGCTTTTGTTTTTTATAAGCATAGTTTGCTACTTAGGAATTGATATTGTATTCAGTCTTGAAAGTGCACCTGTCAACCTGCTTAAGTTAATAATCTTTTTCTTTACAAATTACGGATTATTGTACGTATTCAGAAAAAGTATACTTACTTAAGAATTACAAACTTTTCTTTAATGGTGAAATTTGCTCTGTCTTTGAGCAGCTTCTCTTTAAATCTTTCATACTCTTTATTTTCATCTTCTGTTGAATTGTATCTTGCAAGTATGTCATACCTTAATGTTAAAGAAGGCGCTTGTTCTGGCTTAATAAGTTTATAATTAATTGTTACTAGGTTATTCTGTTTTGCAAAATCGTTAAAGTCTTTTATATTTTTAGTAAAATCATCTTTTAATATACCAATGGTGTTTTTATCCAGCCAGTATAAAGAAACTTTATGGTATCCGGCATCTATGTATATTTGATTGAATATCGCAATATATCTTTCAATTTTTGATTTATCACTCATTTGGGAATATATTGCTTTTACAATCTCATTATTTACTTTTTCATATTTTTCAAGCAATTCCTCCCTGCTAATATTATCTGCTTTTGTATTTGCAAAATCCCGCATAATCTGAATAGCTCTTTTATCAACATTTCCTCTTTGATCAAGTGTATCAAGGGTTAAATACAGGATGTTGTACATATAATCAATATCACCACTTTGTTTCATCTTCGAATATAATTTTGTATGTTCCATAATATTCAATATATTTCCACATATATTGGAGTATTCATTTAGCAGTTGGATGTCTTTATTGGCAAGGTTTTGAGCGGTAAATTCAGAAATTTCGTTGTACATTTTAGGAGACAGCACCGGTGATATCATATCAGCCGTTTGTTTTAATCGTTTAAGCAGCTTAACCGGTCGGTCTTCTGTAACCAGTATATTGTTTATCTCCTGCAAATGCCTTCTAAATGACAACATTCTGTAAAACAAATATTCCGTGTCATTGTTTATGTAAGGCAAGTTTTTCAAAAACGGAATTGAAGAATTGTGTATAAATACCGTAGAAGCAAAGAACCTTCTTGAAAGCTGAAGCCTTTCTCCTACAAATGATTCCGGAACAATTTCTATAAAATTATTTTTTCCTTTGTATACAATATTAATAAAAAATTCCGGAATTATTGAGATTTCGCGTTTATATTGAGGCATAAAGGCATTGTACTTTACTAAATTGCTGTATAAAGTTATAGGTTCGCGATTCTCAAGAAGTATTTCGTGTGATTTCATAATATACGGAATGTCAAGATTCAAATTTTCGATTTGTTTTTGGGTATAATTTATGTAATTTTCCCCGGAAAGAGCTTTATCCAAATTTTCCGAAAAGTTTTTTACATCATTGTCATATTGTTTGGAAATAATATATTGAAGCTCAAACGGTGTTCTTGTAATGAATGTTTCCGTATTATTCTGGGTATTTATATAAAAATTAAAAGATGTCTGGAAAGCGTTTATTTTATCAATTACGGAAAAAGCGATTTTGTCTGTATTTTTTCCGTCATATTTGTAGCTTCCTAAGTCTATACCGATTGCAAAATCCAAATCGTTCGGAATATTATTATCTTTAATAAAACCTGAACCGTAGGCGTTCCAAAATAAGTAGTTAAATTTCAATCCGTCTTTTGCCGCGGAAGTTTGTGCGTAATTAAAAGCCTTGTCTAAAAACTTTATGGTTTTCCCTATATAAGGAAATGAAGACGTATTTGTGTATGGATTAAAATAAACAAATATAAGAGTATTTTTTTGAATATAAAAAACTACTAAAACTAAAATAATAAAGAGTATTCCAAAAAATTTTTTCACCATGCTTTCCCCATTTTTAATTGTAAACTTTAATTAAAAATAGTCAATTAAGTGTTCACAATTATGCTTTAAATGTGTATGATATATATATGATAAACTTAGAGGATTTGTATTCGGAGGTTCCGCCTACAAAATTAAGAAATATTGATGAAAAGTTTCGGCCTGCACAGACTTCGCCATTCTGGTTATGGGTGGCCGACAGATTTTTTTACGGAATGCTTGAAAACAGATTTTATGCATTAAGATATAAAGGTGCCGAGAACTTCTATACAAAATCTCCGGAGACTCCTGTTATCCTTTTTGCTCCGCACAGTAACTGGTGGGATGGAATTGTCGGTTATAATATTTGTAACCGAATTTTTAAAAAAGAAATTCGGCTTATGGTGGAAGAGTTAAACAGATTTCCTCTGTTAAGACGCGGTGGTGCTTTTAATGTTAACAAAAAATCTCCACAGGCTTCTATGGAAGCATTGAGGTATTCAGTAGATGTTCTTGGAGATACGAACAATATTCTTTATCTGTTTCCGCAGGGGATAATTAAGCCGCCGAATTACAGGCCGATAGAATTTCAAACGGGGCTTACGTATGTTGCGGAGAAGGCAGCAAAAAAATATGGTAAAGTCGCGCTCATGCCGGTTGCCGTAAATTATATGTTTTTAAGAGACAACAGGCCTGAAGTTCTTGTTGAATTTGGTGAAATTATTGAACTTGACAATGATAAGCCCAACAGAAAAGAGTATACGGAATATCTGGCTAAAACCCTTGAAGAACTCTGTGATAAGCAGTTTAATGAAATAAGTCACGGAATGTTTAAAGGGTACGAAACTTTGTTCCAAAGAAAATTAAAATGGTACAGAAGGATTGAGCAGAGATTAAAGAAAATTGATGTTAAAGGCTCAGGGGTTTAGATTTTATAGTCGATGCCCGTTTGTTTGAATAGATTGTCAAAAAAATCTTTATTTTTTAGTATTTTATTCTTGGTAAGAAGCATATCGAAGCCGTATTTAAACGGGTGTTCTTTATATTGATTATTGCCAAGGTTTAGTACTGCCTTTATATATTTATCTGCTAAAGAGCTTGTAAACTGTAGAGTTGATTGCAGCATATCAACTCTACGAAGTTTTGTTAAATTTTTTATGTAATTTTTTGCTTTTTGACTGAAGGTTTCCATTTCGGGGCTTGAATCTTCCGCTATACTTTGCAGCACCCAATCTCTGTCTTCAAAGCGTGTTATTGCCGGTTCAAATTTATGTTTTGCATGAAAATATACCGCTGTATGATGTGAATAAATTTTGATACTGTTCAACTTATTTTTAAGCATAAGCATAATACTTATAAGTCGCATTAGCCTTCCGATACCATAATTTTTGTTACGGTATTTATAATATGTATTCATATCAAAGCCTTCCAAAAATTTGGAATCTGTATTTATCGAAAAAGAATTAAATCCGATACAATTTCCTGCAGTATCCGTAATTAAAGTCACATAATTACTGTTCTTTCCGTCAAGTTTATGGATTTTAGCACTAATGTTGCCAAGGCATTTGTGCTTGATAAGCAATGAGCATAAGTTGTCTTGCCAAATAGGTTTTGATAAAGGTTCTAGCATAATTCTTTAATAATACTATTGATTGGTTCTTCCCATGATATGTGATCAGTCTGCTTAAATATTGTAATGCTATTATACCACGGAGTTTTTGGGGTATCATTAAACCATCGCCAGTCGGCCGCATAAGGAAGAAGTAAGAATGTTTTTACTCCCAAGGCGCCTGCTAAGTGAGCAACGGATGTATCGACTGTTACTAATATATCCATTGCTTTTAAAGCTTTTGCGGTATCGGAAAAATTGCTGAAATTTTTGGCAAGATTAATCATCTGAGGATATTTGTCATTGCCTCCCAAAGTATCATCTTTCTGAAAAGAGTATACCTGAATGTTTTCAAGATTCAGAAGCGGTTCAAAACATTTGATGTGAATAGTTCTGTTAATCATTGTTCTTATGCCTGCACTTCCTGCTTCCCAACATAAGCCTACTTTTAATTTATTTGACTGAATATCGGCTGTTTCACTTTTTAAATACCCCTCAGGATAAGGAATATTATCAAAATCCATGTCTAAAATATAGGCTAAATCAGTAATTAACATTGTTTGCAGATTTGGATTTATTTCGGAATATTCAATAAAATTGATTTCCGGATAATTTTGGGTAAACAATTCTTTTAGAGCTTTTCTTGTCGCAATATTAATCTTTTTTACACCATTTTTAAATAAAAATGGAACGTATCTTATAAATTGTATATGGTCGCCGAAACCTTGGTCGCATATAACTACAATTTCATCTTTCAGACTGTCTCCGGGCTGCCATTGGCTTTGCGGATTATGCAAAATATTGGATTTATCACGCTGAAAAAATAACTCATACCCTTCTTTAAATCTTTTTTGCATAAGATAACACATCCCGAGAGATGTTACGGTCTCTATTTCACCGGGGAATTTTTCAAGCATTCTTTTATAGTGCTTGACAGCTTCATCCAATTCTCCGAGCTTTTGGCAGCTCACGGCTATGTTATAGTCCGCTCCGGGACTTCCAAATTTTGCTGCTGCTTTATAACATTCTCTTGCCTGATAATCATCTGAGTAAATTAGTTCTTTTAAATATCCAAGCTGATGCCATAATAATGCGGTACCCATATTTTCTTTTAAAGTCTGAGTACAGAGTTTTTCAGCTTCCATCAATTTGCCGGATTGGGTCAACGCTTTAACCTTATTTGCAATAGCACGGATGTCCTGCGGGTAAAGTTCGTACATTTTATCAGCAATTTCGACAGCTTTTTTATAATTTTTAATTTCAAAAAGACTTTCGGCAAGTTTATTATAAATATCTGCATTATCACCGTATTTCAAAGATTTTTCAAGGTATTCGGCAGCTTTTTTATAATCCTGTTTCTCATATTCAGCAAAACCTAAAGCGGATAGAGTACCCAGTGTTTCTTTGATTGAACAAGCTTTCAATAAAAATTCACTTGCTTTTTCGTAGTCTTTTATATTTACATAGAATAACCCGATAACAGAGAGCAGGTTAAAATCTTCCGGAGTTTCTTCCAATAACCTATGATATATAGCTTCCGCTTCACTAATATGTCCTGCTTTTGTAAGCGCTATTGCTTTTTGTATAGTTTTTAAATCTGTCATAAACCTAAATTGTTAAGAAATCCAACAATTAATCCCTGCAAAATTTGCAAAAGGATGATAGCTACAATCGGAGATATATCAAGCATGCCTATCGGCGGAATAATTCCTCTGAATATATTTAGGAAAGGATCCGTAACGGAACGTATTCCCGCAAAAGGCTGGCTCATCCAATCAATTGACGGTATCCAGCTTAAAAATATTCTAATAATTATTAATAAATAGTAGAAATAAAATAAAGTACTGACCGCTCTTGATATCATTTCATCTCCTTAAAGTTGTGAAGCTTTTCTTGTATTTGCACATTCACAGTTATTATTTTCTGCAGGTATTTTCTCTATCATAGTGAATAAAAGTTTTTTCAAATTATCAAGATTATTATTAAACACCTGTATAACTTCGTGATGAGAGACCGGCGGAACATCACCGACAAGACCGGCATCATAATCAGTAATTAAGGAGATGTTCAGAGGGCACATATCCATTTCTTTAACAAGGTAGGCTTCCGGAAATGCTGTCATATTAATAACTTCCCATCCTTGCGATGTAAAGAACTTGGATTCGGCCTTGGTTGAAAACCTCGGCCCGTTTATTACAACAACAGTTCCCGTTTCGTGAACTTTAATCCCCAGTCCTTTAGCGGTTTCAATTGCAAGTTTTCTTAATTCCGGACAATATGTTTCGGCTGCTGACGGGTGTGTAACTATAGGGCCTTCGAAAAAGGTTGTTTTTCTTCCATCCGTCCAATCTACAAATTGGTCGCAAATAACAAAATGTCCAGGCTCAACACGTTTTTGCAGACTTCCTGCCGCGCAAGGCGAAATTACCCGTTTACATCCGGCTTCTTTCATTGCCCAAACGTTAGCTCTGTAATTAATTAAATGCGGCAGTATAGTGTGGCTTCTGCCGTGACGCGGCATAAATGCTACATTATGCGAGCCTATTTTGCCGATAAACAGACTATCGGAAGGCATTCCGTACGGTGTTTCGATTTTAACTTCCTTGATATCATCTAAAAATTTATAAAAACCTGAACCGCCGAAAACACCGATATCTGCTAATTTTTCCATTTCATTAATTCCTTTCAAGCTAACTTTATAACCACTTAAACTATTTTATCATAAAAATAGAACTATAAATACAAAAATCGGCTTTTTATCAAAAAGCCGATTTTTAAGAGTATAGAAATTTGTATTAGTTATTGCTTAAAACAAGCTTAAATGTTGCAAGGTTTTTAATTGAAAGCATTTTATGTTTGTTAGCCTGTTTTTCAGCGATAGCGAAGATTCTGCAAATTCTTTGAATTTCTTCTACATCTTTACGAGAATCAAGTTTATAAACATTATTAACCGGATCTGCGATAACTGACATTGTAGCGTATAATTCTTCTTCTTTCATTGCATGTTCCTTTATATAATCTGCTTATGTATATATAAAGTATTTCAATTTTAAAAAATTGCCTTTTTTGCTTTAATTTGTAAACTTTTGTTAAGACAATTTGCCTGAATTTTTGACTCAAACCCCCGATATGATTGCTAAATAAACTTTTTTATTGTATGTTATTTTTGTGGTGGACAAAGTGTTGGATTTTAGTGTTATAGTTGAAGAGTGCGGAGTGGGAAAGGAGTCTCCGCCGAATGTCATTAAGAATATTGCCAAGCTGGAAGAATTTTACGATAAATCCGAGGTTGTGGAAATTTATAATTATTTGCTGCTAAATCTGTCGGAAGCGGAAATTCTTATAAACGTAATAAGGTTTTCAGATTCTTATAAGTCATCATCAACGCTTTCAATACTATTGGATTTACTTTTATTGAAGACAAACAATATAAGTGATTCGGACGCTCTTATTAATGTCAGGGTTATGTGTGCAAAAGAAATTTCAAACTATAAAGACTCTTCTACGGTTGAGGCTCTTTTGTATTGCCTGAATAACAAGGGTGAAAATTATAAAATACGTCTTGCATGTGCTGATGCTTTGGGACGTATCGGCGACAGGTTTGCGGTTAAGCCTTTAATAGATGTGGTGAAAGATGAAGAGGAAAAATCCGTTTATGTCAAAGAATCGGCTACATTTGCACTGGGACTGCTGGGTGATACCAGCGCTATAGATCCGCTTGTAGATGTTATGGAAGCAAAACAAGGCCTTTGGGATAAATTCTCGTTTCTTAAAGAAAAAATTGTAGAGGCTTTAGGGAAAATAAGTATTAATAACGGTAAAGTATTCAGGGTATTAAAGAATTCTCTGATGGATTCTTCGCCGCTTGTCAGAATAAATGCAATAGAAGCACTTATGAACAGTGAGTATGATGAGTCAGAGGCGTTAATTAGACCTATGCTGAAAGATGAGAATGACGAAGTAAAGAGAAATGCTCTTATTGCTCTGTATAATATGATAGGACGCGATATCCTTGACGAAGTTATATCGCTTCCCGGATATTCAGAGTTTTTGAAAACGGAGGCGGCTTCTATGCTGAAAGAATATGAAGAAGAGGAAACTTGCGATGACTAAAGGTATAATTTTGTTGTCAGGAGGATTGGATTCGCTTGTTGCATTAGGGTATTCAAAGGATAAATACGGTATTTGCCTCGCTCTAACGTTTGATTACGGGCAAAAATCCGCGCACAAAGAAATTGAATCATCTGCAGAAATTTCTTCCTATTACGGTATAGAACATCGTGTTATAAAACTTGACTGGCTTAGAGAAATCACAAAGACGGCATTAGTAAGTGACAATGCAGTTCCGACAGAGAATCTCGGGACGAAAGAAAGTGCACAAGCCGTGTGGGTGCCAAACAGAAATGGTTTGTTTTTAAATATAGCGGCTGCATTTGCCGATTCTTATGGTTTGGATTATATAATATTTGGTGCAAATAAAGATGAAGGGGCAACTTTCCCTGATAATACAGAAGAATTCAGGAACCAAATTTCCAAAGTATTTGAAACATCAACTTTAAAAAAGCCGAAAGTTATAGCACCCTTGATTAATTACGGCAAGGATGATATAGTAAAAATTGCAATGGATAACGAAATCCCGTTGAATATGGTAAGGAGTTGTTATAATTCAGGGGAAAAACATTGCGGGGTTTGTGAGTCTTGCAAACATTTGAAAAATGCACTAATCGCAAATCACGGGGAAAAATATATCAGTATATTATTTGAGAAATGAAAACAAAATTTATTGAAGAAGAGATTAAATATATAGGTTCGCAGTTGGCACCGCATTGGATTTATAAAAATTTTAAAATTCAGGGTGACTCGATTGTGGCATTTTGCGGGGAATGTGAAGTTAAGCTGGCAGAAATGGTTGATATTGAGGATGTTATCAACAACGAACCCATATACAGTAAATATATGCTGAGTTTTATAACGGAGCAATTCGGTGTCAGTCTAATGGAAGGGGTATTAAGACAGCGGCTTCTGATATGCATAATAAAAGAGCTTTTGGAAGAACGGGGCATTTTTGTTGTCAGAAAAGGCGATGATTTAATGATTGATCGTAAAAAACTGTCAGTGTCTATCGCTACTAAGTCAATAACATCCGTTTTAATACATACCGGTTTAAATATACTTTCTGAAGGTGCGCCGGTAAAAGCTTCCGGTTTGACGAGTGAACTCGGAATAACCGATATAAAAGATTTTGCGATTGAGATAATGAGAAGATACACGGAAGAACTTGAAGACATTGCTCTTGCAAGTGCAAAAGTCCGGGGAGTGTAAGAATGAGAAAACAATTCGGGTACAAGAAATATATGAAGAAAGATGCGCGTACTGAGAGTCCGCTTCTAAAAATATTTATTGTTTCATTTTTCGGAATGCTCCTTGTTTTTACATTTTTAATCAAGTCTTTTTCTCCTACGGTGGATACTTCAATAGGGGATTATCAGGAAGAACCCGAGGTTGCCGAGGAGATTCCTGCCAAAATTGTGGATAACAGGCTTGAGATGATACAGCAAGAGGATCAAGGCAGAAGTTTCAGTGACTTGATGACAAAGCCGGTCAGTTCTGCTGAGGAATCTCAAAGTCGTGCTAATGATGTGCAGACATCTTCTCCCGCAGAAGAAACCGTAACGCTAGCGGAGTCATTAAATCAACCGCCGGCTGCGGATCCAGTATATAAGGTATTTGTGGGAAATTATACATCTGCAGAACAGGCAAAAGTCGCAAAAGATATAATCACTGAATCCGGAAGCGGTCTAAACCCGATAGTAAAGTGTATTGGTTCAAATAACTATACTTTACAGGTCGGAATCTTTAAAAGCAAGCAAAGTGCAGAATCTTTGCTTTATACGGTGCAACAAAATAATTTGCCGGGAAGAATTGTTCAGGATTATTAAGCTTTGAAAAAAAATCTTTACATCACGAAATATTTTAACTATTTTGAAAGATTTTATGGTACATTATAATTATATCCGTTATGGGGAATTAAGTTAGACTATCACAGGTGAAGGAGATGTTGAATGCCTAATTATTTGACTAAGGAAGAGATAAGACAGTGGAGAAGTTCTTTGGAAAAAATAACATTAGAGGAATATGCTGCCAGATTAGGAAAAGAAGTTGAAGAGAGTAAGTCTACTAACGATGTAGTAGATATAGTAATGTCAAAGGGAACTTCTTCCAATACTAACAGCAGTATGAAAGACGGCTTTTCAAAAATAGCTCAAAGAGCTTTTGAAAGAGAGCGTCAAATCTCTCATACGCCTTTTTCCGTAAGCAAGAGCAAAATGCTTGCAAAATCAACGGAATCAACAGGAAATAAGACAGATAAGAGTATAAAAAATACGGTAAAGAAATCTGAAAATACTATTATAAATAAAGTTGAAGAAGTTGCTTCAAAAAAAGAAATACAAATTGTATTGAAAAAATCATTAACTGACAGAGAACAAATGGTTCTTGATTATTTGATAAATAATACGGGTAAAACAGTTTATGCAAAGGATTTAGCAAAACTCCTTGATCTGCCCAGAGATTATGTATATAAATATATTAAAAATTTGCGCGCCAAAATTGACGGAGATAAGTTAAAAAATGTTCCGTCAGGCGGCTTTATGTTGTCAGAGTAGAATGAAAACAGTAAATTTATTAGAATTTCTAAATGAAGCACATGATTTGTACACTTTGGACTATGCGAAGTGCAATTCGGAGTTGATTAATTTTCTTGATTTGATGACAGAAGATGAGCAATTTACGCAAAATATTGATTTCGGTTTGATATTTGTAAGTCCAAAAAGTTCGGACCAATATATTATTGTAGACGGCTTGAACAGAATTTTATCGCTTTCATTGCTTTTACATGCAGTATGTGAGTGTTACAAAAAAACAACTGAAAGAAATGAGAAGGCCATAAAGACAATAAGAACCAAGTATTTGGTTCATGGCTCCGGAAAATCAAAGCTTCGCTTGAATGAATCAGACAGCATTTTGTATAATAAGATAATTAACGGAGAACGGCTTTCAGGGCATGAAAAAAACACCCCGATGTTTATATTACTTCATAACTTTTGGTCGCAAATAAAAGAAGAAAAACTTCAGGCATCAAAAATTTTTACTATGCTTAAAAAGGTTTCTGTTACTCTGGTTGAAACAGACAATGTTTCTAAAAGAAACTTATACTATAAACTTAACGGTTCAAGAAATTTAAACCAAATATTGTTGATTGAAGATTATCTTAAAGAAAACGGTATAAAAAAGGAGTGGGATGAAATAAAACAAAAATATTTTTCCAATAATGACGATATTATACAGTTTTTAAAAGACTTTTTTGTTACAAAATTCAATTACAAGAAATTTAATCCGGAAAGATTGTATGAAAGTTTTGTAAATTATTTTGAGACAATGATGCAGTATATGCCGGAAGATGTTTTAATGAAACGGATGAAGCATTCGGCTGCGCTTTATTATAATATTCTAAATGTAAAATTTAACAGCGATGAAATAAAGCAAGCTTTCATACAAATAAAAATGCATTCCGGCGAAGATACTTATGCTTATATTCTTGATGTTTATAATGATTTTACCGAAGGTAATATTTCTGAAACCACGTTTGTTGAAATTTTAAATACAATAGCTGATTATTTAAAAAACAGGGTTAACTCCGAAAATAATATGGAGTTTAATGAGTTGATTCAATACCTGAATGCATTTATTACGTGCAAGTAGCATTATCGGAAAATATATTGATAATATTTTTCTTAATCGTTTTATACTATTAGTATAAAACGGAATTAAGATTTAATATAGCAGGAGGGTTGATATGGAAAATGATATCAATAATAAGTTGTTGCATTTTCATCAAAAAGCTTTCGATGAGCTTTATATAATTGATACACTTGTTCAAATGACCAAAAAAACTTGCCAAGATTATGAATTTAGCGGGCAGTATTATGATATTTCCGGCGAAATGTCTTCATTGCTTAGTGCGGAGAGAAACAGTTATATAAATATGTTAAATATTATATCGGAAAGGATTTCAAATCTGATGGGTGTAAATCTTGCAATTGAAAGAGAAATTTCATTACAGCAAGACTCCTACAATAGCTGCAGAAAGATAACAACTGAGTGTTCCGCATATAAGAGCTCTTAGGCTCAGCCTTGCAAGATTTTTTCTCTGGTTTGGTGCAAGTTCTCCAATACCGCCTATCTGGATTGCAATAGAGCCGAAATTTCCGAAACTGCAGAGTGCAAAACTCGCAAGCATGAAACTTTTGGGGTTAAGAGAGTCTGCAATCTGTGATAAATCAACGTATGCAACCATTTCATTTAATACAAGTTTTGTTCCCATAAGAGCGCCTACCGTTGATACATCCGGAAGCGGTACACCTATAATAAGCGCAAATATCGCAAATATCTTACCCAAAATTAATTTTAAAGAAAGATGACTAAGAAATGCCAAATGAGAACAGCCCGGGCAGAATTTGTACAGCAATAAACCGCCTGTACCAAGAATCCAGTCGATAAATGCGACCAGAGCTACAAGTGCAAGAATCATTGCGGTTACATTTATTGCAACCTTCATACCTTCAGAAGCTCCGTTAGATATTGCTTCAAAAACATTTGCAAATGTTCTGCGCTTTGAAATTCGTATATTATCTCTTGTTTCAGGTTCGCCGGTTTCCGGATAAACTATTTTTGCAAGAATTAAAGCGCCCGGTGCCGCCATAACAGAGGAAGCCAAAATGTAGTGTGCCGGAATTCCCATCCCTATATAAACCGGCATTATAGCTCCTGATATGCACGCCATACTTCCTGCCATCGATGCAAGTAATTCAGAGCGTGTAAGTTTTTCTAAATACGGTTTAATCATAATTTGTGCAAGGATTTGTCCGACAAAAGAACTTGCGACATTAGAGAGCGCTTCTGCGCCAGAAACGTGCATAACTTTATTCATAGCTTTACCTAAAAAAGCGACAACCCGCTGCATTATGCCGTAGTAGTATAGTATATTAACAAGCACCATCATAAATATATTTGTGCAGATTAATTGCAGGGCAAAAATACTGCTTCCCGTTCCGAATAATTCGCTTAACTTCATATTATCAAGCAGCGGTCCGAAAACAAACAAACCGCCTTCTGTCGCAAACTCAAGAATTTTTTGTATAAAAAGTCCTATCATTAGAAACATTTTTTGCCCGAGCGGAACTTTGAATATAAATATTGCCAATAAAATCTGGAGTAAAAATCCCATTCCGACAGTTTTGTAATTAATAGCTTTCCGATTATTTGATAATGCAAATACTATTAAAAATATAACAACTATTCCTATAAGCCCGACAAATCTTTCCATTAACTCTCCTAAAAAAATGACTCTTTGATTATACCAAAAACAAGAAAAAAAATAACTAAATGAAAAGGACGGAAAAATAAAATAATTTTTCCTCAGACTTAAATTAGTATTTGTGTCCCGAGCATAATTCTATGAGAGTCTTTTGTCGCGTCATTTTGACAGAATACATAGTTCAGTATGAGTCTCAAACCCTGTCCTTTTATGAAATAGTTAAGTCCCAGCGAGTATTCTCTTTGGTTATTATGTGCAATTTCTCTGTTAGGGTCGAATTCATCATATCTGGCAATAATTTGTAGTTTTTTTGTAAGCATATAGCCAAGTGTTGCATAAAAACCGCTTGCATGAGTATCAACCGAATGTCCGACCGGTCCGTTATATCCGTTAGCTTGTGCCCATTCAAAATTTGCCATAAAACGTTTGTAATCGTATTGTATATGGGCACCGACTACACAAAAATTGTTATCTCTATGTCCGGCATCCATACTTCCGCCTATAAGTAATTTTCCGTATTTGCCGTCTGTTTTCCCGAGAGGTTTTAAATCAACTCTGCCTATAAATTCCGCACCGGGGAAAAATTCCTGAAAATACGTATCAGAAGAATATACACCGAAATCATAACCCAGTAAACTGTAATCTCCGCTGATTCTGGCACCAAGTTTACGAACCGTTCCGAAATTTCTGGATATTTGAGAGCGTGCAATAAATGGTAATACAAACGGTCCATAAGCTCCTTCCATGCCGACCGGGGGGCGTGAATGACCGACTAACAGTCTGTGGTGCGGAATTTTATTTGTTGCAATGTACATATCCGCGAAAAGGTTTTGAATAACATTTCTTTCCGAATAAGGCGAAATATTAATCATAACCCTGAAGTCGCCGTTGTTATTCTTTAGATAGCCGTCAAAACCTACATTTATTGTATTAATGTCATAGTGGTTGGTCGTGTGTTCTGACCCCATACCGGCTTCCGTAAACTGCAAACCTATATCACCGTTATAGCCGGCCCATAGCTGAGTTCTATCCCAAATGGAATCTTCGTCGAATTTGTGTGTTAATACGTTTTCCAAAAGATAAGTCGGTTTATCGTATTTATCAACTTCAAGGTGATATACATCCTGAAGCTTCTCTTTTAACGTTTTTTCTTGTGTGCTTGTTGAAACTGCAGCCGCTTGAGGAATTTCTTCCGCAATATCGGTTTGTTCATCAAGTAAAACTTCTTCCAATACTTCCGGCTTATCTTGTGCAAATACTGCCGGTATTATTAACATTAGTGCAATAGCTAAGTATAAAATCTTATTTTTCATAACCACATTCTTATATATTATACAAAAAAAGACCAACTCTCAAAAAGAGCCGGTCTTTTAAATCATATTAATGATGTCTGCGCTCTTCTCTTAAATATGCTGTCCAGAAAATGAGAACAACAAAAACAAAAGCTCCGACAATATTACCCATTGTAACCGGAATCAGGTTGTGTATGAAAAATGCTTTCCAATTTAGTGCCGCCAATTGATCAGGTGTCATGCCGGATGCTGTAACGATAGACGGAAAATGTTTCATTAAAATTCCGTTAGGAATAAAGAACATATTTGCAATACTGTGTTCGTATCCTGATGCAACGAATGTTGTAATCGGGAAGAATATAGCAAATATTTTACCGATTACACGTTTTGAAGTGGAAGCCATAAATATTGCAAGGCAAACTAACCAGTTACAGAGAATACCTCTGCAAAATGCTTCAACAAAAGATAAGTGCACTTTTGTGTAGGCTGTTTGCATTGCGGTAACACCTACGGCATCTCCTCCGTTATGCCCGAGCCCCGCAAAATAAACCAGTGCCGCAACTAAAACAGAACCGACAAAATTGGCTATATATACAACTGTCCAGCTTCTAAACAGCTTTAGAAAACCTACTTTTTTCTCTAAAACTGCAAATGTCATCATAACGTTTCCGGTAAAAAGTTCAGCACCTGTAAGAGTTACTAACATCAGGCCTGTAGCAAATGTCATTGCTCCTATAAGTTTGGTAAATCCCCAGCCCATGTTGGAGTCCCCTGTCATTACCGTAAGCGATACTTGGGCGCCAAATGCGATAAATGCACCCGCAGCAATTGCAAGTACAAACATTTTTGTTTTACTGTAATCGGCCTTTCCTGTCATTACACTGTCGCTTATTTCGTGAACTGTTGCGCTGGGTGTAAGACTGTCAACCGTGGAAATAACTTTTTCTTCCTCCATATTAATCTTCTCCTTTTTCCAGTATAAATTTTTTGTTTAAGCAGTACAAAAACTCTCCCAAATTCCAACGAACCGGAAATTTTTACGGGTTAAACTCAGTACTAATTATAACTCTAAAGCTTGTGTTTTTAATGTTCTTGTACCCAAAAACAAAAAGTTTTTAGTGTAAATCCTTATTGATAATATCACTTGAAAAAATGATTGCAAGAAAAATTTTTATACTTATTTCTGCTTGTTTTGACAGAGTTTAATTTTTAGTCCTAAAATTCTTAGTATTTTGGTTTTAGTTTTACCTTTGTATTCATTTTTAATTGAAAAAATTTGTTTTAAAAATGAATCCCTTGTATCAGGTTCTTTTGAATTCTCATAATCCTTCACCAGCTCTTCATAAATAGCGGTCTTTTTTGCGTATTCCCACCATTCAGTTGTAAACTTGTTTCCGCATCCTTTAAAAGCCGGTTTCGGGCCGGTAAGATGGACAATTACAGGATTTTCTTTAGCTTCAAGGTATTGTTTTTCTTCTTCTCCTTCAAACTCGTAATAGCCGCCTCTCCACCAGGTATCCATAAAATTGAATTTCGGGTTAAGAACAAGTTTCTTTTCATCCGCAATTTTATTTATAGAATCTTGATCGCAAAACTCTATTATTTTTTCATTGTTTTTCGCAAATTCCAAAATTTTATCAAAGAAATGCTCTTGCCTGCAATACTCGCAATTAAACAGGAGCATGCCGGAATTAACATAAACATCGCTTTTCATATTGAGTCTTTTTACATATTTATTTACGCCCCAGACATCTTTTACTCCTGCGAAATATTTACCGGCTAAATCGCAGGAGAAAAGTTCTTTCAAATTTCCGCGAACAAGCGTGTCGCAATCCAGATACAAGACTTTATCCAAATCTTTGCACATATCCGGAAGTACAATTCTAAACCATGCCTGAACTGTCACCCAATGAGATATTGTAAGAGAAGAAAAAAGATTTTCATCAATTTGCAGCATTCTTAACTTACATCCGTTTACTGAATTTAGTTTTTTTATACTCTCATCACTGAGCTCGGAATACATTATAATAAATTCTATATCGTTGTCTTTATTATTTTCAACCGCACTTGTCATAGAAACGACTGTTTGGTTTATGTATTTATTGTCCGGTGCGTAAGCGATATTAATTTTCATTATTTAAATTCCTCCAGTATATGTTCATATAAAGTTCCGGTTAGGTCTATATCTTTTTTCTTGGTTAATACTGATTGTTTGTGCGTTAATTTATGAATTCCGCTCATTGATTTTATTTGCTCCCATCTTTTGGGGTCATATTTATTTAACAATTCTCCCTGCAGTAATTGTACAGGCAGAAAACTAAAGAACGGAACTTTTTTAAACAGTTCTTTGTTTTTTTGCGTAACCATGGTAAATGTGTGCAGAAATGTGAAGTAATTTACTAAGAACCGATTTTCTTTCCAATATGATTCAAGAGCCTTGAGGGTTTGTTTCAAAATTATATTATCGGGTTTTGATGCAATAAAATAACTTGCCATATTAAGTCCGTCTAAATCGATTTTTAAGTCGTTTTGGAATACAAATAAATCCGCATCCGTTATATAGTCAGGCAGTTCTTTTGTTAAAAGCACTGTTGCATCTATCCAAATTCCGCCGTTTTGAATTAAAAGGCAGGTTCTTAAAATATCCGAAAAAAAGGCTGTTTTAATAATTCCTTGTTTTTTTAGATCCAGAAATATTTGCGGAATTTTTACGTAATCATTGAGGTTGTCGGGATTAAGCATAATTTTTTGCTTATCACCTTTATACCTATCAACACTGTTCAAACAGGCTTGGACAAGCGGCGGAATACTTCCGTCAGGGCTTTCCCAGTACTGATAGATATAAAATTGTTTTTCGGAAGCGGAGCTATTAGATTTTTTACCGTCATTTGCTCCCTTATTTACCTCCTTTACCCCTTTTACCCCCTTGTTTACGTATTTTCTCAGATAAAATTTTGCCCAATTGCCTTTTAAAATTCTTCTTATTTTTCTGTCGAAAACAAAGAGTTCCAGACATATTTTTATAATAGAATTAACAGTTTGCCAGAATAAAGATTTTAAAATCATTCATCCTCCAAAATATCAAGTATTTCAGGGTATTGCTTTAGTATAATTTCATACGCTTCTTCCAGAGAGGTGCCGACACCTTTTTTATTAATTTTGCATAAACCGTATTCCTGCGAAGCTTCAACATAATCAATTGATTCGGAATACCCTTTTACAAGTCTTGTTTTATATCCTTTCAAAACGGTCATGGCCCAGAGCCAAATGTCATCATGGGTCGGCAGGAGTTTTTTTATCAGTTCCTCATTGCAAACATCTTGATAAAAACAGCCCGGCGGGTATAATACTCCACCGTATCCGGTAAGTCTGTTATGGAAGCTTGCTTGTCCTCTGTGTCTGTCAAGATAAAGTTCTCTTGTTTTTTCCCAGGTTATTTTTTTATCTTCACTTACTTTGAGCCAATCGCATCTGTGAGCGTGTATTTCATCCGGATGGTTCAGATATGATCTATACAATGTTTCAATAGTATCGGGAGCGTAATATATATCATCATCCACAGTTATAATAACCGCATCCGGATATTTTTTTAAAGCCGGAATGATTTTTTTATAAGACCTGATATCCTTATACCAGTCGATTGTAAGTCCGAAATTTTTAAGCGCCGATAATTCTTCCGGTAAATCGGCATCCTTGTTCGGAAATTGTTCGGGGGCGAGCCACAGCACAATTTCATCGGGCTTAATCGTTTGATTAAGCAGTGTCTTTATTGTTTTTATAACAATATTTATTCTTTGAGGGAAGCTTGTCAATGAAACAATGAGTTTTTGCTCCCGTTTATCTTTGGTAATACCGTACTCATTAACTTCTATATGTTTTTTGCGGCAATTTTTCTTTATTCTTATCAGGATTCCGAACAAATTAATTACGATATGCCCGTCAAAGTACTGCACAAACTTCATTATTTAATTCCTTATAAGCTCTGATAATATCTTCCGGTGTTATATTCTCTCCGGAAAGAGTTTTTGCCGGATAGAGCGTTGTATCCGGTGCCCACATTTCCGTACATCCGGCATAAAATACCGCAACTACCGGCACTTGCAGGGCGTTTGCAAAGTGAAGCGTTCCTGTGTCTACCGTAATACATTTGCCGCATATTTTTAAAATATTTGCAAGTTCCGGAAATGACGTGCATCCGACTAAATCTACAAAATCAGTACAGCCGGTTTTTCTGAGATTACGGCTGAATTCTTCCGCGACTTTCCCGGCTCCTGTTAATACGGGAGTCAAATTTTCTTGATGCAGGAGTCTTATGAGGTCCGCACAATCATTTACTTTCATATCTTTTTTATAAAAATTACTTGTTGTGCATATAACAACGGGGTTTTTGAGAGTTTTAACCATTGCCGTAACCGGAGTTTCTTCTGCCGGAGGATTGTATTTTATAGGCAGATTTTTATGCTCGCCGACCAAAGGCTCAATTAATCCGCCCCACTTATCTTTCATGTGAACGTAATTATTGAGTTTGTAAGGCTCTTTTGTATGCCATATAAAACTCTTATTGTGTGAAATTATATGTTTTGCGCCTATGAGTCTTGAAATTAAGAGGTTTCTTTCATTTGCATAAGTAACAAAAGATGCTTCCGGATTCTTGTATGGAAATTTTTGTACAAACTTTATAATTCCGGATAAAGTTTTATCTTTTTTCTTATCAAAAGCAACAACATCATCTACACCGCTCTCGTATTTTGCAACATCAACATACGGAGTATCACACACAAATACAATTTTTGATTCGGGGTAATACTCTTTAAGGTTCTGTACAAGAGTATTCGTAACCAGCATATCCCCGATACAAGCCGTATTAAATATTACAAATAATTTCTCCATAAACACTATTTTAGCACAAAAAGTAATTATTTTTCGTGTTTATCTCTTAACATAAAGTTACATTTTATAATTTTATAAATTAATTTTTACAACCTTTTAATTTACATTACGTCACATTTTATTGATATGAAAAAATATTTAAGATATTCTTTAGGTGTAGTAGATTATTTGGGAATTTCAAATGGAAAAAGGTTTTGTGGAAAACGGGTTTATTATTGATTTAAGCAATGCAAAAAACACTTCACAGCTTGTTTTCGAACTTAGTTCAATAATGGAACATCCGGATGTGAAAGGAAAGAATGTTTGTTTAAAATTGGGAGCTCTTGATTTAAAACAGTCGCAGCTTTTGAGTATAAAAGCCCTGATAGAATCAATGGATGCCGGTATTGCGTTTATTGATACCAAATCGGAGCAAACGGAAGCTTCCGCAGTAAGTCTGGGCATAATAGTTTCTGAAATTTCCGACAGTACCCCCTCGATTGTATGCAATTCAGCAGAAGAAATTAAGGAAGAGCCGGTTGTTATAAAGGAAGAAGAAATTATTTCCGAAAATGACGATTTTTCGCCTGACGTTCAAAATACTACTCCTATTGAAACAACGGAAGGTGTTGAGGATGTTTATGACGAGGAAACTACTCAGGAAATATCGGAAGTTATACATGCAGAAAGTTTCAATACTGATTTTGAGTCATTGGCAACAACGGAAGGTTTGATAAAACCGGAAGACACAAGCAAATATATACTTCTTGATACAGGTGATGTATTGCCGCAGGGAGTTGAAGAAAATTCCGTTAATACGGAAACTCTTCCCACATTATATATAAATCAGACTTTGCGTTCCGGACAAACGGTAAGTTATGAAGGCAATATTTTTATAATCGGTGATGCACATCCGGGAAGTGAAATTGTTGCAACAGGCGATATTACGGTATGGGGGATATTAGGCGGTATAGCTCACGCCGGCTCTATGGGTAATATTACTTCAAAAGTAAGAGCATTAAAATTAAATGCAATTCAATTAAGAATAGCCGGATTGTACGCAAGAAGGAATGATACTTTGAATGTTCCTTATGTACAAAAAACAAATGAGTTTACTCCGGAAGAAGCTCAAATTGAAGACGGAAAGATAGTTATTTACAAAAAGTTAAGGAGAGATTAATGACCGGTCGAGTAATAGTAATAACCTCCGGAAAAGGCGGAGTCGGAAAAACTACAACAAGTGCAAATATCGGCACGGCTCTTGCAAAAAACGGGTACAAAGTAGTCCTGATTGACACGGATTTGGGTTTACGAAATTTGGATCTTTTGCTGGGGTTGGAAAACAGAATTGTTTATACAATAGTTGATGTTATTGAAGAAAGGTGCAAACTTAAGCAAGCACTTGTTAAGGATAAGAAGAATCCTAATTTGTCGCTTTTGGCAGCAGCTCAGACAAGAGATAAAACAGCAGTTAATGCGGAACAGTTAAAAGAAATTTGTGATACTTTAAAGGACGAAAATGACTTTGTTCTTATAGACTGTCCTGCAGGTATTGAGCAGGGTTTCCAAAATGCTGTAGCAGGAGCCAGCGAAGCTATCGTCGTTACAACACCTGAAATGTCTGCAATAAGAGATGCGGACAGAATTATCGGACTTCTGGAAGCAAAAGAAGAAATCAAAAGCTATAAACTTTTATTAAACAGAGTTCGTCCAAGTTTGATTAAGTCAAACGAAATGATGAGCGTTGACGATGTTGTTGAAATACTATCCTGTCCTTTAATAGGGATAATACCGGAAGATACCGGAATTATAACATCCACTAATAAAGGGGAGCCGATAGTAAACGATGAAGATGCTCTTGCCGGAAAAGCATACAGGAATGTTGCTTTAAGAATTTTAGGCGAAGAGGTTCCGTTCCTTGATTTGGATGAGCCTAAAGGTTTTGTAGCTAAAATTAAAAATGCGTTTGCTAAACTGAAAGCGAAGGTGTAGAATGAGTATTCTTGCTGATATTTATAATACAGTAGCCAGATTTTTCAGACCGCAGGAAGAATTTGGAGATGCTTCAAAAGCTGTAGCAACGAACAGGTTAAAACTTGTTTTAATGCAGGACAGAACAAACCTTACTCCCAAAATCCTTGAGCAAATGCGCGGCGAGCTTATTGACTTACTTTCGCGTTATGTAGAGATGGATAAAGAGCTCTTGGAACTTAATTTTGAACAAGAAGGCGATCAGGTAGCTTTGATGCTTTCAATTCCGGTCATAAGGGCTAAAGATGAAGAAGAGATTGAAGCGGCTCTAAACACCGAAAAATCTGCAGAAGACAGTGTTGAATCTGAATCCATAGAAGATTCCGAAGAGCAGGAAGATAATGCTGAAGAGGAAACATTGGAAGATAACAATGGAGATGTTCCTCACGTATCCGCCCCTGAAGAATTTAAAAACGCAGAGTTGTCTGCTCCGGAAGAAGAACACGTGGAAGCTTAAATAATAAAGCGTAACTTTATTCATAATTTTATTTTTATTGCGCTTGTGTTTTTTGGTTTTGCGGTTAGACCTTATGAGTCGTGGTTTTCGCTTTCAGGTTCTTCTTTTGAGGTTTCTCGCAGGATTTGCAGTTTTGTAATTCTGGCGCCGTCTATTTCCGTAACGGTGAATGTCAGTCCGTTAAACGAAACTGAATCTCCTATATTTGCAATTCTGCCGAGAAGTTTTACGACTAAACCTCCGATTGTATCCACATCGTCTTCTTCAAATAGGGATTCTTTCATATCGAAGAATTTTACGAGTTCGTCAATTCTCATCATAGCGTTTGCGATATACGTATTTTCTCCGATTTCTTTTATATCGGCTTCTGCATCCTCATCAAACTCATCTTGCACATCTCCGATAATTTCTTCCAGCACATCTTCAAGAGTAATCAATCCGGAGGTTCCTCCAAACTCATCAATAACAACCGCGATTTGGCAATGAATTTTTTTGAATTCAATAATCAAATTATCAAGCGTCATTGTCTCCGGTACAAGCATTAGGGGGCGAATTAGCTTGTCTATTGAATAATTTTCTTTTGTCATTGCAAGCGAATATAGGTCTTTAACGTGAATGAAACCTAAAATTTTATCAATATTTTCTTCATAAACGGGATAACGTGTATACTGGTTTTCTAAAGCCACTTTGTTTAATTCTTCATAAGATATATCATTAGGAATGCAAACCATATCTGTGCGCGGTATCATAACCTGTTTTGCCATTAAATCAGAAAATTTAAACATATTGTGAAGCATTTCAGCTTCGGTTTCGTTAAGCACACCTTCGTTATAGCTTACGTCAACAAGCATATCCAGTTCTTCCGTTGAGTGAACGAGCGAAGCTTCTTCCGAGTTCGCATGACATGCATTAAGAATTTTGTTGCCCGAAATCTCAAGCAGCCATACAAAGGGTTTAAATATTGTTATAAACATATCCATAGGTGTGGATATAGCAAGTGCAATCGCTTCCGGGTGTCTTAGTGAGATACATTTCGGAAGTTGTTCTCCTAATAAGACATGGAAATATGTAACTAATATAAACGAAATCGGTACTGCAATTGCATGGGGCGAAATTACCATATGCGCAGTTCCGGAAATGAACCTTATAATGGGTTCTATTAACTGTACAATTGTAGATTCCGCAACCCAACCTAGTGCGATACTGGCGATTGTTACACCAAGCTGCGCGGCGGCAAGCATTTTGTTAACATCATTTACAAGTTTCATAGCCTTTTTGGCATTAGTATTGCCGTCATTGGTAAGCTGTTCCAAACGGGTTTTTCTGACTTTAACAAGAGAAAACTCCGCTGCTACAAAGAAACCGTTAACAAATAGTAAAAATAAAATTATAAAGATATTTATAAATATGTCTGAAAGGCTCATTTATTCTCTTAATACCATAGTTATTATACAATTGATTTTACACTACACAGGATTTTTTTGCAATATTAGTGTAAATATAATATAATTCTGAATATGAAAACAGGTGCTTTTATTGTTCCAACAGGAATTGGAGCTTCAATCGGAGGCTTTGCGGGTGATGCCAGTGTTTGGGCAAGGCGGTTTGCTGAGAAATGCCGGCTTATAGTTAATCCTAATGTTGTTAATGCTGCGTGTTTTTCCGGCATAACAACTAATATGCTTTATGTGGAAGGTTATTCTCTGGACGAATTCTTTAAAGGCAATATATCGCTTACTCCGGCTAGCGGTAATAAAATAGGTGTTGTATTTGATAAATCTGTACCTCAAGAAGTTTTAAATGTGCATATAAATACCATAAATGCCGTAAAAACAGTGTACGGTATAGATATTATCGGGTATGAAATTACGGAAGAATGTGCAGGAGTTGAGTTTTTTATTGATAAATCAGGAATATCATCAGGTAATGTCAGGAATTTGTTAACATTAAAACAGGCTTCGGAAAAACTCATAAAAGCCGGAGCGGAGGCGATTGCTATAGTATGTCATTTCCCTGATGAACAGGGGGATGATTACGCAAACGGCTGCGGAGTTGATCCTGTGGGCGGTGTGGAAGCAATAATTTCACATTACATATCAAAAGAGTTAAAGATTCCTTGTGCTCATGCGCCTGCTTTTAGTGATATTTCAATAAGTACGGAAATTGTTGATAAGAGATGTGCTGCGGAATATATTACCCCTACATTTCTTCCATGTATCTTACTGGGATTGGACAAAGCTCCGCATATTTCCGCAAATGGCCAAATTACGGCGGAAGATGTTGATTTTTTGGTAATTCCGTACAATTCGCTCGGAGGTATTCCGGTTCTTGAGATGTCGAAAAGGAATAAAAAAATTTATGCGGTAAAAGAAAATGCTACCGTTTTGGATATTACACCCGAGACTTTTTTATCTACATGTGATATAATAAATACGTACGATGAATTAATGGAGCAAATATAGTATGAAAAAAGTGCAAAAAGTGAAAAAAGGTTTTACGCTGGCAGAAGTTCTACTCTGCATTGCTATTATCGGTGTGGTTTCCGCAATGGGAATAACGATTGGGAAACATGGTATGGATAGAGCCTATAATCAATATTACTACACCGGCTATAGTACTTTGTACAATGCTCTTGCGGATGCAAAAGCGCAGGGCTTGCTTTTTGACGGGGCGATAGTTGAACATGTAGAATCTCTCTTAAAACCGAAAGACGAGACTGCAAGCTTAAATACAAAATCTTTTTTGACGGCAAATGCATCTGCTGCTATACCTTTTATTTCATATAAAGCTAGAACATTTCAAGAGCTGCCATACATAGAGGATGGTTGGATTAATCGAGGAACTCAAATACCGTGGAATCCCACAAATAACAATTGGTCCAACTCTATTTCTAATTTAATAGGTAATGCAGAGCTTAAACGGCTATTTCCGATCCACATACCGATTGGTGGCGATGAACCTGGCGATGAACCGACTGGTGGCGATGAACCGACTGGTGGCGATGAACCCGGCGGTTTTGGTTGGATATATCCAAACGGCAAGTCTATTTTTATTCGTACAAGCGGACAAATTTCATATATGGCAATAATAAAGAATGAAACATCTCAACCGTATATAAACGAAGACGGCAATGTCGTTCCGAGCTATATTGAGTTTGTTATGAGTGTTCCGCAAAGGAAAACCCGTGCAAATGAAGGGTTTGCAACTGCACACTTTGTATATATAAATGACAATACTCAAGGGCTTTTAGTTCCGCTGCCTCCTGTTACTGATGGCTCAGGGCCTAACATGGCTGAACGAAGGGATTTATTAGCTGCATTTATTGATGACGGTACTGTCGGAAGAACAATAAAAAACGGAGCTTCCTATGAGTATAAAGCTCCAGCATATTATACATATCAGCAAGCATATTGCAGGCTGAATTCAAATACTTCATTGGTTATGCAAACGGATCCGGGACTGACTTTGCTAAGCTGTAACGGAGTTAATGCCGGTTCTGCCGATACAGGTATTATAAGAGTTGCAAATCCGCAAAAAACCAAGTAAAAAGTATAAAACAAAAAAAAGGCGGCTTATTACTTGCCGCCTTTTTTATTATTTTACCAATGTAGAAATAAATCTGATAGAATCGTCAGCAAGTTCTCTGAAAAAGTCTTTTGTAATTTTAGAAAGCGGACGGCTGTCTATTTTATCAAAGATTGCATAAATCGGATCTCCGCCGTTGTTGAATCTCATTTGTCTGTCCTGTTTTTTAAGGTAATATAAATGAAAGTCTGCGGGAATTTCCAATGCTCCTGCCGGTTTTTTATTTCTTTCTATTGCGTCATAAGTTGCTGTCATAATCTTATCTCTCTTTGTTTATCTCTTACATATATATAAAGTATATGAGTTTTAAAAAATTGCCTTTTTTTATCACTTTTGTTAAGTTTTGTTAAGACAAATTTTAAAAGTTTATATATTGTAAAATCGGGGATATCTTTTATGGTATAATTTTCAGGTAAACATTAGGATAGGAAGTTTAGAATATGGAAAAATTTTATACTACAACGGCGATTGATTATGTAAACGGTGCTCCTCATATCGGGCACGCTTATGAGAAAATTCTTACGGATGTTATATACAGACATTTTTCTCAGAGGTGTGATAATGCCTACTTCTTAACAGGAACTGATGAACATGGTATAAAGATTCAAAAAACTTCCGCTCAAAACGGAATTTCTCCTCAGGAATTTTGTGATATGAATGCCCAAAAATTTAAGGACGCCTGGAGGGCTCTTGATATAAATTATTCACAGTTTATAAGAACCACTGATGAACAGCACGAAAGAATAGTGCAAAAAATATTTAAAAAACTTGTTGATAAAGGAGATATTTATAAACACTCTTATACAGGGCTTTACTGCTCCGGCTGTGAAGCTTTTTTGAGCGAAAAAGACTTGACTGAGGACGGACTGTGCCCGGATCACCTTAAGAAGCCGGAAGTTGTAAAAGAGGAAAATTACTTTTTTAAACTTACAAAATACAAGGATGCAATAATTAAGCATATAAAGACACATCCGGACTTTATTGTTCCCTCGTTTCGTGTAAATGAGGTTTTGAACCAGCTTGAAAATATTGAAGATATTTCTGTTTCTCGCGTAAAATCGAACGTAAGCTGGGGAGTGCCGGTTGAAAATGACCCGGAACAGGTTATATATGTTTGGATAGATGCTCTTTCTAATTATATAACAGCAATAGGGTATGACCCGGAAAACCCTAATGACGGAAGTGAAAAATTCAGAACGTTGTGGCCCGCTGACGTACAGGTTATAGGTAAAGACATTTTAAAATTCCACAGTATATATTGGCCGGCTATATTGATGGCGTTAGATTTACCGCTTCCCAAACATATTTTGGCTCATGGCTGGATTACCATAGATGAAGCAAAAATGTCCAAGTCGCTCGGTAATGTTATTTCGCCAACCGGTGTATTGGAAGCGTTTGAACTTAGTATTCCCGATCCTTTCAGATATTATATGGCATCGGCTGCACCTTGCGGAAAGGACGGTAATTATTCGGATGAAGATTTTAAAGAAAAGGTTAATGCACATCTGGCAAATTCTATGGGAAACCTGCTGAACCGTACATTATCTATGCTTGTTAAATATTTTGACGGTGATATTAAGCCGGAATTTCTCGGCAAAAATGAGCTGACAGCCCAGGCTTTGGAAACTGTAAAAGCTGTAAAGCATCATTTTGATTACTTTGAAGTTCAAGAAGCCTCGCAAAAAATTATAGAACTTGTTGATATTACTAATAAATACGTAACTGACAATGCGCCCTGGACTCTTGCAAAGGAAGGTAATACAGAGAAATGCGGTATTGTTCTGACTAACGTACTGCAGGTTATGACCGTTATAGCCTCTTTAATTTATCCGTATTGCCCTAATATAGCAGGAGAAATGGCTAAACAATTGTCTTATGATATTACGACAAAGCTTGACGATATAACTTGCGACACTCTTAGGGCCGGCCATTTAATTAATAAGGAAGACATTAAGCCGGTATTTTTAAGAGTCGATAGCGAGCTCGCGGAAAAGAAGAAATAATTTAACCGATTAAGCGAAGGGTTTTTTCTAAGTTAACATTAGGACTATTTTTTACCGATTGTAATGCTATTAGTTCTTTGAGTCTTTCAAAAGCTCTTTGGGCAGTTTTTCTGTCTATTCTCATTATTTCTTCGATGTGGTTCCCGCCGTACATTTTGAATCCCAGTTCTAAATATTTTCCAATGGGGTTAAAAGGCGAGTATTTTAAAGCTGTTAATTCAACAGTGTTTGCTTTTGTTGATAGAAATCTGTGAAATAGTTCTGTGAAAAGGGTTTTCCCTGCAAACGGCACCCGTTTGTTATACGCTTCCGGCCAGGTGGCAATATAATTAATTTCATATTGTTTGGGTGTGGAGGAATAATTTAAAACTCCGCAAGGTGTTTTGTTGCTGGTTAATAAAACTGTAGATGTTTCGTTATTACAGTATTCGCCCAGTCCCTGACGTATAACATTGTTCCAAATTCCATACTGATGCAATGTAAGATTCGGATAAAGTTTGGGTAAATCTATACTTTTTTGAAGAGATTTAATAAAGTTTTTATCATCCGGTGTAAGGTTATACAAAGCCAGAGTGTTGTTTGCCAGATTTGTTTTACTGACCAGAATCCCTTTAAAATTGATATTTGAAGTCATAAAATTGTTAAACATGCTAAATTATCTATAGATTTTTTATACCTACTATTGCTTTAAAATTTTTTATTAACTCATCATAAGTCAATGTCAGAGTTTCATTGTTTCTTTTATTAATTATGGTAAGTGTTTGTGCATTTTTATCTGTATTTATTACCGGAACACAGTGCCAGCTGTCAATGTCTTTAAATTTTCTGTTGTTTGTCATAACAACAAGACAGTCATTTTCCGGATTATATCCATTCAATAAATCCTTAACTTCTGAGGAATATTTGGTTAAATTCAAGCTTATTTCGTTTTCACCGTAACTTATAGGTTCTCGTCCGGTATACCATCTAAAAGCATTGGAAATTTTATTATGTTCGTAGTTGCGCACTTTTTGATATGGGAATTCATATAATCTGCTCAAAAATGGTTTCTGGTTAGGGAATTTGCTTATCATTTTGGAGATTAATATCGAAATTCCTATTTCAGGTGTAACCCTTGTTTGATATGTGTTTAAAAAATTTTTTATACCTCCGTAAAAATCCGCATAATATTTCATAAATTTCCCGTAATAATCCGAAATAGTGCATCTGAATGTTTTTTTCTGCCCTTTTATATTAAAACTGGCTTTATATGCAGGTTCAAGAGAAGATTTATTGCCTTGAATTTTAAAACATTTTTTTAAAATTTCACGCCCTTTGGAATTATTAAGAAGAACATAACGGACACTATTGTCATAGCAATTAGATGTAATTTGTTTTGCCTGCATAAATTTATCCAATTCGCGGTCGGAAAGCGCACGCCATTTTATATTTTTTGTATATGACTTTATTGAAGGGTATATTCTTCTGAGTTTTTGAATTTCCATATCATTATAAAACTTGTAAAAATAAAATTTGCCTGTTATTATAAAATTAGGGAATAAACTTTAGTGCGTATTTTTGCAATATCAGATGATAAGTATAATTATAGAAACGGATGTTCTGCTAAGAATGCTTTCGGCAGATTTTCATATCACACTGTAACGTCCGGCAAGGACGAGGTAAACTTTCGCTCAAATACTTCCGCAGGGAATGTTTTGAGAAAACTAAAAGGACTTACCTGTCCGTATTACGGTGTTAAAATGATTTCCGGCAGTACAATTGTAAAAGTCGAGGCTGAACTTGATAAATGTGTAAATGTCGGAGAAGTTGTTAAAATACTTAAAAAGTATACGCCATTTATGCAAAAAATTGAGAAAAAAATGTTCAAAAGATTTTCACAGGCTGCAAAAGAGAATCCCGAACAAACGATGCAGGCGTGTTTGTGGCAGTGGTATGGCGATGCGATTACAAAATTAAAGCTTGAGGAATTTCTTGTTCTTGATAAAGTTGATAAGTTTTCAAGCAAGCTCTCTCCCTATACAGCCTTGAACCTGAGG